>NZ_JAWZSQ010000016.1:0-121959 GCF_034096925.1 Patulibacter defluvii | reverse complement strand
GGGGGCGCCGCCGGGCGCCGCCGGACGGACCGGGCGCTGGCCGGCGGCCGCCGGGCGGGCGGGCCGCTGCTGGGGACGGGCGGGCGTCGCCGCCGGGCCGTCCTGGGCCGGCGCCGAGGCGCCGCCGTGGGCCTTGATCGAACGCAGCGCGACGGCCTCGTCGACGCTGGACGAGGCCGTGGAGACGTCATGCCCATCCGCTTGGAGGGCATCGAGCAGATCCTTGCTCGGAACGCCATGAGCCTTGGCGATTTCGTGCACGCGCTTATTCGCCATCAGAGTGAGTGTAGAAAGTCCTGGTCGTTGCTGATCGGCCGTCGGAACGCGCGCGCCAGCGCGCGTCGCCCGAGAGCCGCTTCGGCGCAGGTGCGGTTGCACACGTACGCCCCACGTCCTGGGAGTCGACGCTGCCCGTCGGCGACCACGTGATCGCCGACGGCAGCCAGGCGGAGCAGCTCCGCCTGCGGTGCGCGGCGGCCACAGCCGACGCAGCGCCGCTCCGGGTGTCGGGTGGCTACGCCGACGGTGCGTCCTCCGCCCCGTCGTCGTCCGCGAGCCCCGCGCCCACGGCCTCGGTGGCGTCGTCGGCGGCGGCCGTCCCGGCCTCCGGCTCGCCGTCGCCGCCGTCGTCGTAGGCCTCGGCGGCCTCCTCCTCGGCGGCCACGTCGTCGACGACGACGTCCTCGCCCTCGACGGCCGCGTCGTCGGCGATCTCGCCCTCGACGGCCTCGTCGTAGACCTCGTCCGGCCCCTCGACGGCGACGCGCTCGGCGTACGCCTCCTCGGCCCGGGTGACGATCTCCTGGACGTCCTCCTGCGACTTGTCCGGATCGGCCAGCGCGTCGAGGTCCTCCTCGGGGAGGTCGTCGAGCACCGCGACCTCGACGGTCCCGAAGCGCACCAGCGCCTGGTGGACCGGCAGGCCGCAGAAGACCGAGCCGGGCAGCGCCGCGTTCGGGCAGCGGCGGCCGCTGGTGAGGACCGCCTGGCAGCGACCGTCGCCCTGCGGGACCTCGTCCTCGCTCCCGTCGCCCCCGCTGGTGGCGGCCTGGGCGAGCACGTCGGAGGCCTTCTTGATGTCGATCCGCCAGCCGGTCAGGCGCGCGGCGAGCCGCACGTTCTGGCCCTCGCGGCCGATCGCCTTCGTCAGGTCCTCGTCGGGCACGACGACCGTCGCCTGGCGCTGCTCGTCGTCGATGAAGACCTCGCGCACCTGCGCGGGCGACAGCGCCTTGGCGATGAACCGGCCGGGCTCGTCGTTGTAGGGGATGATGTCGATCTTCTCGCCCTTGAGCTCGGAGACGACCATCCGGACCCGCGAGCCGCGGGGGCCGACGCAGGCGCCGACCGGGTCGACGCCCTGGGCGTGGCTGACGACGGCGATCTTCGAGCGGTAGCCGGGCTCGCGGGCGACGCCGGTGATCTCGACCAGGCCGTCGGCGATCTCCGGGACCTCCAGCTCGAACAGCGCCCGGATGACCTCCGGGTCGCGTCGCGAGACGATGATCGAGGGGCCCTTCGCGGACTGCGAGACCTCCTTGATCACCGCCTTCAGGCGCTGGTTGTGGTCGTAGCGCTCGCCGTAGACCTGCTCCGAGCGGGGCAGCAGGGCCTCGACCCGGTCGCGCAGCTGGAGCAGCGTGTAGCGGTTGTCGGACTGCTGGACGATGCCGGTGACCATCTCGCCGACGCGATCGGCGAACTCGTCGTACATCATGTCCCGCTCGGCCTCGCGGATCCGCTGCAGGATGACCTGCTTGGCGGTCTGCGCGGCGATCCGACCGAAGTCGTCCGGGGTGACGTCCTGCTCCGGGATCTCGTCCCGGTGCTCGGCCAGCTTCTCGGCCGGGATCTCGACGTCGGCGGGCTCGACCCACTCGCCCGTCTCCGGGTCCTCGTAGGACTGCTCGTCGATCGTCTCGACGATCAGGCCGGCCTCGAGCATCTCGGGCACGAGCAGCTCGATCACGCGGTAGTCGCCGGACTCCTGGTCCAGCTCCACGCGGGCGTACTTGGCCGAGTCCGGCTGCTTCTTGTAGGCCGAGAGCAGGGCGTCCTCGAGCGCCGCGACGAGCCGCTCCTCGGGGATCCCCTTCTCGCGCGCCAGGGCGCGCATCGCTTCGATGATCTCGCGAGACATGGGTCCTTACTCCTCGACCAGGTTGCTGCGATGGATCTCGGCGTAGGGGATCGTGACGATCCCCGAGTCCGCGGCGAGCGTCACCGCTCGCTCGTCGGCGCCGACCAGCTCGCCGGTGAACGACCGCCGCGGAGCGTCGCCGTCACCGGCGATCGGCTCGCGCGTGCGGACGCGGGCGCGGCGTCCGAGGAAGCGACGGAAGTGCTCGGCCTTGACCAGCGGGCGTTCGCTGCCGGGCGAGGAGACCTCGATCCCGTAGCGCTCCCGCAGGTCGCCGAGCTGATGCGTGACCTGCGCGCAGAGGTCGAGCGAGACGCCGTCGGGATGGTCGATGACCACCCGCAGCGTGCCGCCCCCCACCACCTCGGCCAGGAGGACCTCGACGGCCGGTTCGGTCGTCCGCAGCCGGTCTTCGACGGTGTCCTGGATGGAGGTGGTCATCACGTGTTCAGCCACAAAAAAAGCGGGCTTCTCGCCCACTTCGGAAGAGTGCCGCCGAGCGGCGTCCTCGAACGCTGGGGTTCGATCGTACCATCGCCGCATGCAGGCAGGTTTCGACCAGGTCCCGGATCTCGGCCGGTCCGCGCCCGCGACGGCCGCCGCGGCGGCCGTCGAGTCGGCCCTGGCCGCGGCCGGCGCGCCGCTCCACCGGCCGGCCGCCGGCGAGTGGGGCCTGGCCGTCGAGTGCGCGGGCTGGCCGCTGCACGTGGGGCTGGCGCTGCGCGGCGGCCTGCTGCGGGCCCAGGCGGAGGTCTGCGGGCCGGGGCGGCTGGACGGCCAGTGGCTGCTGCACCGCAACCGCCGCGACCTGCGGCTGGTGCGCTACGCGACGTCGTCGGCCGGGGCCGTCTGGGTTCACGGCGAGCTGCCGGCGGCCGGGCTCGCCGCCGCCGCGGTCGACCAGCTGCTGGGACGGCTGGTCGAGGCGGCGACGGTCGCCCGTCAGCGGCTCGCGGCCTGATCGCGGTCGGGCTCGGGCTCGCGGTCGGGCGCGGGCGGCGGTGTCGGCGCGGCGTCGGCGGCCTCGCGCGCGGCTCGCTCGCGCTCCTGCTTGTGGCGCTGGCGGCGGATCTCGCCGACGGCGAGGGCGACGGCGATCGCGACCGGGATCCAGTAGCGGCCGCTGGCGAGGAGGGCGTCGAGCCAGCCGGGCAGGTCGATCCGCGGCAGGTCGACGTCGGGGATCAGGTCGGGCAGGTCGATGTCCGGCGTCAGGTCGGGCAGGTCGACCTCGGGCAGGTCGACCTTCGGCAGCAGCAGCCGCAGCAGCGCGCCGATCCCCAGCAGGGGGATCAGCACCCCGGCGGTCGCGCGGCCGGCCTCCTGCAGCGTGTAGCGGACGGGATGCTCGCGCTGGAGGGCGACCCGGCGGGCGGCGCGGCTGCCGGGCGGCGGGTCGAAGGGGATCCGCTCCTCGCCGTCGACCAGCAGGCAGCGCCGGATCCGGCCCCGCCAGTCGACGTCGACCCGGACGGCCAGCCCGTCGGCCTCGAGGGTGACGTCGGAGGTGGTCCGCCGCTCGGCCCGAGGCTCGCCGTCGACGAGCAGCGTCAGCGCCGTCCGCAGCCCGGCCTCGCGCTGCTCGACCCGCAGCTCGCGGCCGCCGGCGCGCAGGACGAAGGGTTCGCGGTCGGGACGGGAGGCCATCGCCGGTCGATCGTCGCGGTCGACCGGGGCCGCGCGCATCGGCCCGAGGGCGGTTCGCGCCCCGACTTTCGGCGAACCGCTCCCGCGACCGACGACGGGCGCCTTGACTTCAACCACGGTCGAGGTCCTACGGTCGATCGCCCGACCCCGGAGCCCTCCGATGCACGCGATCCGCCAGCACCAGTTCGGTGCCCCCGACGTCCTCCGCTACGAGCAGCTGCCCGACCCCGAGCCCGGTCCCGGCCAGCTGCGGATCGCGGTGCTGGCGAGCGGCGTCCACCTGCTCGACACGAAGATCCGCGCCGGCGAGGCGGGCGGCCCGTTCCCGCTCCCGGCGCTGCCGATGACGCCGGGCCGCGAGGTCGCGGGCACGGTCGACGCGGTCGGACCGGACGTCGACCGGGCGTGGCTGGGCCGGCGGGTGGTCGGCCACCTGGGCCAGGCGAGCGGCGGCTACGCCGAGCTGGCGCTGGCCGCGGCCGACGCGGTCCACCCGATCCCCGACGGCCTGGCGGCGCCCGCGGCGGTGGCGATGATCGGGACCGGCCGCACGACGCTGGCGATCCTCGAGGCGGCCCCGCCGGCGGCCGACGACGTGGTGCTCGTGCCGGCCGCGGCGGGCGGGATCGGCAACCTGCTGGTGCAGGCCGCGCGAGCGGCCGGGGCGACGGTGGTCGGGCTGGCCGGCGGGCCCGAGAAGACCGCCCGGGTGGCCGAGCTGGGCGCCACGATCGCCCTCGACTACGACCAGGACGGCTGGGCCGCGCGGCTGCGGGACGCGCTCGGCGAGAGGCGGGCGACGGTGGTCTACGACGGCGTCGGCGGTCCGGTCGGCCGGGCGGCGCTCGAGCTGCTGGGCCCGCGCGGACGGCTGGTGCTGTTCGGCTGGTCGGCCGGCGCGCCGACCCGGCTCGACGCCACCGACGTGCTCGGCCGCGGGATCTCGGTCACCGGCGCGATCGGCCCGCGGGTGCTCGCCGGCCCCAACGGCCGGGGCGGCCTGCGGGCCTGGGAGGTCGCGGCCCTGGAAGCGGCGGCCAGCGGCCGCCTGCGACCGCTGGTGGGCCCGCCGTTCCCGCTCGCCGCCGCGGCCGACGCCCACCGCGCCCTGGTGGCGCGGCGGACGATCGGCAAGACGGTGCTGGTGCCCTAGCGGGCGCCGTCGTCGGCTTGGCGCTGGAGGGCGGCGATCGTGCGGTCGCGGTAGACGCGGTAGTCGCTGCGCTGGGGCTGGAGCAGGGCGGCCATCGTCAGCGGCGGCCGCGCCTCGGCGTGGCGGCCCTGCAGCTGGAGCGCGCGGCCGAGGCAGAACTGGGCGTAGTCGTTGTTCGGCTCGCCCTCGACGACCGCCGCGAACTCGCCGGCCGCCTCGCGGAACCGCTGGGCGCCGAAGAGCGCACGGCCGAGGGCCTCGCGCACCATCCGCGACTCGGGCTCGAGGTCACGGGCCCGGCTGAGCGGCAGCGTCGCGGCGTGGTGGTCGCCCTGCTCCAGCAGGGCGCTCCCGGAACGGTAGAGCTCGTAGGCGGTGGACATCGGCATATCACCGAGTGTGACAACTCGGTCAAGGGTCCTCCGCGGGACGGACGGATCCGGGCGCGGCCGCGCTCAGGCCGGCGCGCGGGCGGCGACGACGGCGTCGAGGATCGCGTCGGCGACCGCCTCCTTGGCCGCCCGGGCCACGACCTGCTCGCCGTCGGCGGTGACGATCGTGACCGCGTTCTCGGCCGCGTCGAAGGCGATCCCGGGGACGGCGACGTCGTTGAGGACGACCGCGTCGAGGCCCTTGCGCTCGCGCTTGTCGCGGGCGTAGTCGAGGGCGCCCTCGCCGTGCTCGGCCGCGAAGCCGACCAGGGTCTGGCCCTCGCGGCGGCGGCCGGAGAGCTCGGTGAGGACGTCGACGGTCGGCTCCAGCTCGATCGTCAGCGCGGTCCGGCCGGCCTTCTTGATCTTGCCGCCGGCCGGGTCGATCGGGCGGAAGTCGGCGACGGCGGCGGCCATCAGCAGCACGTCGGCCGAGCCGAACGCCTCGCCGCAGGCCTGGCGCAGCTGCTCGGCGCTGCCGACCCGGACGACGGTCGCGCCGGGTGGGTCGGGCAGGGCGACATTGGCCGCGACGACGGTGACGGTGGCGCCGCGGGCGGCGGCGCGGGCGGCCAGCGCGTAGCCCATCTTGCCCGAGGAGCGGTTGCCGACGAAGCGGACCGCGTCGATCGGCTCGCGGGTGCCGCCGGCGGAGACGAGCACGTGCAGTCCGGTCAGGTCGCCGCCACCGTCGGCGAGGGCGGCCTCGATGGCGGCCAGCAGCGCCTCGGGCTCGGCCAGGCGACCGTCGCCCTGCTCGCCGAGCGAGGCCAGCCGGCCGCTGCCCGGCTCGAGCACGCGGACGCCGTCGTCGGTCAGCCGCGCGACGTTGCGGACGGTGGCCGGGTGGTGCCACATCCGGTGGTTCATCGCCGGCGCCACGAGCACCGGGCCGTCGGCGGCCAGGTAGGCGGAGCCGATCAGCGTGTCGGCCCGGCCCTGGGCGAGGCCGGCGATCGTGTTCGCCGTCGCGGGGGCGATCAGGAACGCGTCGGCCCGCTCGACCAGCGCCAGGTGGCTGATCGGCTCGTGCTCCGGCAGCGGGTCGCCGGGGAAGGCGCCACGCAGCGGATCGGGCTCGAACTCGTCGGTCAGGACCGGTGCGCCGGTGATCGCCCGGAAGGTCTCCGGGGCGACGAACCGCTGGCTGGCGGGGGTCTGGATCACCCGCACCCGATGGCCGGCCGCGGTGGCCAGCCGCACGAACAGGACCGCCTTGTAGGCGGCGATCCCGCCGGTGACGCCGAGCAGCAGACGAGCCATCAGCTAGAGACTACGACGACACGGCGCCTTCCACCCACCCACGGGTGGATGCGAGGTGTCGTGGACCGAGCAGGTCGGGTCGGACGGCGCGAGAGCTGTACTTCGTACTGCCGAGCGTCGTGCGGCCCGAGATGCGACGCGTCCACGGACGCCTCGCGCCGCCCGCCCGCCTAGCGGTAGCGGTACGTGATCTTGCCCGCGGCGACTTCCTCGAGCGCGATCGTCAGGTAGTTCTTCGACGCCGTCTCGACCATCGGCGGCGGGAACTCGTCGAACGCCCCCTCACCGAGGTTGTGGTAGTAGGCGTTGATCTGCCGAGCGCGCTTCGCGGCGACCAGGACCGAGGCGTAGTTGGAGTCCACGTTGTTGAGGAGCTGGTCCATCCGCGGGGAGATCATGGCTCCATTGTACGCAGGCCCCGGCGGAGGACCCGGCGCGGGGTCGGCTCAGCGGGCAGCGGCGGTGAGGCTGTCGCGCACGATCCCGACCAGCTCGTCGGTCGCGCGCTCGAGGTCGTCGTTGACGATCAGGTGGTCGAACTGGTCCTGCTGGCGCAGCTCCCCGCGCGAGACCTCGAGCCGGCGGGCGACCACCTCGGCGTCGTCGGTGCCGCGGCCCTGCAGCCGCGCGCGCAGCTCCTCGAAGCTGGGCGGGGCGACGAAGACCTGGATCGCCTCGGGCATCGTGCCGCGAACCTGCTGGGCCCCCTGGACCTCGATCTCCAGCACCACCGGGGCTCCGTCGGCGAGGTGCCGGTCGAGCTCCTCACGGAGGGTCCCGTAGCGGCGGCCGGCGTACTCGGCGTGCTCGACGAAGTCGCCCGCCGCGACCCGGCGGGTGAACTCCTCGTCGTCGAGGAACCAGTAGTCGCGACCGTGATCCTCCCCCGGCCGTGGCGCGCGGGTGGTCGCAGAGACGCTCAGGCGCAGCTCGGGGACCGCCGCGCGCAGGCGGCGGATGAGCGTGCCCTTCCCGACCCCGGAGGGGCCGGTGATGACGAAGACGCGGGCCACCCGAGGGAGGCTAGCCGCGCGGCTGGCGGAGCGCCTGGACGAGCTCGGTGCGCTGACGTGGCGTGAGGCCGCCGATCGTCTTCGAGGCCGAGATCCGGCACTGGCCGAGGATCTTGCCGGCGCGGACGCGACCGTACTTCGGGACCGCGAGCAGCATGTCGACGACCTTCGCCGTCTCCAGCCACTCCGGCGGGTCGAGCAGCAGCCGGTCGATCGACTGGCGGCCGGACTTCAGGTCGCGCTTCAGCGCCGCGCGCTTGGAGCGCACTTCGTTGGCCCGCTGCAACGCATCCAGTCGCTGGTTCAGCGAGCGCTCGGGGGTGACCGAGGACTTGGACGGGGCGTTGGCGGCGGGCGACATCGCCGCGCGAGTCTACCCGCGAATCGGGGGACGCGCGCGGCCCGATCGCCAACTCGCCTGGACCTGAAGTCGAGGTTCAGGCTGAGCCGCGTGGTGCCGCGCCCGCTCGGCGCCCACCCGCCACGGGCGCCCGCGCCGAGCAGATCTCCGGAGCAGCCCGTGCCTACGGCGCACGCAGGCGCCCCGGCGGGAGATCGTCCGCGCCGGCCCCGCGGCACGGCTCGCCGACCCGGGCCGCCGCCGAACGGGTCGCGCGACTGGGCGCGAAGTTGCGCCGCCCGACCGCGCGCGCCCGGCGCCGGCGGCCGGACGGCCGACAGCCGCGGATGCCACGATGTGGCCGTGCTGTACGAGCGACTCGCGCGACCGGTCGTCTTCCGCCTCGGCGGCGGGGATCCCGAGGTCGCGCACGAGCGGACGGTGGCCGGCCTCGCGCGGCTGGGCCGGCGGCCGGCGCTGGTCGCGGGCCTGCGCCGGCGGACGGCCGCGGGCGCCGGCACGACCGTCTTCGGCGTCCGCTTCCCGGGCCTGGTCGGGCTGGCGGCCGGGATGGACAAGGACGGCCGCGCGCTGCCGGCCTGGCCCGCGCTCGGCTTCGCGTTCGTCGAGGTCGGCACGGTCACCCGCCACCCGCAGCCGGGCAACCCGCGTCCGCGGCTCTTCCGGCTGCCGGCCAGCGACGCGGTGATCAACCGGATGGGCTTCAACAACCACGGCGCCGACGCGCTCGCCGAGCGGCTGGCCGCGCTCGGGCCGCAGCCGATCCCGCTCGGGATCAGCATCGGCAAGTCGAAGGTGACCCCGGTCGCGGAGGCGGTCGAGGACTACCGCTGGTCGCTGCGGCGGCTGGCCCCCTTCGGCGACTACTTCGCGGTCAACGTCAGCTCGCCGAACACGCCCGGGCTGCGCGGGCTGCAGGACCGCGCCGCGCTCGACGAGCTGCTGGGCGAGCTGCGGCGCGAGACCGACGCGCTGGCCGCCGGCGGCCCCCGGCTGCCGCTGCTGGTGAAGATCGCGCCCGACCTCGACGACGCCGCGATCGGCGAGGTCCTGGAGGTCTGCGACGCCCACGCGATCGACGGGCTGATCGCGACCAACACGACGATCGGCCGCGACGGCCTCGCCGCCGCCGACCGGCCGCTGGCCCAGGAGCAGGGCGGCCTCAGCGGCAGCCCGGTCCACCGCCGGGCGGTCGCGGTCGTGTCGCTCGTCGCGCGCGAGACCGGCGGGCGGCTGCCGGTGATCGGGGTCGGCGGGATCGGCTCGCCCGACGACGCACGGCGGATGCTCGACGCCGGTGCCAGCCTGGTCCAGGTCTACACCGGGCTCGTCTACCGCGGCCCGGGCCTGGTGCGGCGGATCAACCGCGCGCTCGCCGACCGCGGCTGAGCGCGCCGCGACGCCCGTTCGCCGTCCGCCGCGGCGGACGGCCAACGGCGCCGGCTCAGGGGTGCAGCTCCTGGAGCGAGACCACCTGCAGGTCGCCGGCCTTCGCGACCGCGATCGCGCGCGCCGCGGCCAGCCCGGCCGAGACCGTCGTCGCGCAGGGGATCCCGGCGGTGATCGCCGCCCGCCGGATCTCGTAGCCGTCGGTGCGGGCGCCGGAGCCGGTCGGGGTGTTGACGACCAGCGCCACCTCCCCCGCCTCGATCTCCGAGACCGCCGTCCGGTGGCCCTGCTGGTCGGTGCCGTCGCGGCCGACGTCCTGGAGCTTGGCGACCGCGTCGCAGGGCAGGCCCATGCGGGTGATCGCCTCCTGCGTGCCGCGGGTGGCCAGCAGCCGGAAGCCCTGGTCGTGGAGCAGCTGGGCGACGGCGATCGCGGCCGGCTTGTCGCCGTCGGTGACCGAGATGAAGGCGGTGCCGCTGCTCGGCAGCGGCGAGCCGGCCGCCGCCTGGGCCTTGGCGAAGGCCGAGGGGAAGTCGGCGGCGACGCCCATCACCTCGCCGGTCGAGCGCATCTCCGGCCCCAGCAGCGCGTCGGCGCCGACGAAGCGGTCGAAGGGCATCACGGCCTCCTTGACCGCGATGTGGCCGCCGGCGAAGGGGTCCTCCGGCAGCTCGAGGTCGGCGAGCCGCTCGCCGAGCATGATCCGGCAGGCCATCTTGGCCAGCGGCACGCCGATCGCCTTCGAGACGAACGGGACCGTCCGCGAGGCGCGCGGGTTGGCCTCGATCACGTACAGCTGGCCACCGTGGACCGCGTACTGGATGTTGATCAGGCCGCGGACGCCGAGCTCGAGCGCGATCCCCCGGGTCCACTCGCGGATCCGGTCGATCATCTCGCGCCCGAGCGAGTGCGGCGGCAGCACGCAGGCCGAGTCGCCGGAGTGGATCCCGGCCTCCTCGACGTGCTGCATGATCCCGCCGACCCAGACGTCCTCGCCGTCGCAGAGCGCGTCGACGTCGACCTCGATCGCGTTCTCCAGGAAGCGGTCGAGGAAGATCTCCTTGCCGGCCGTCGTGTCGGCCTCGCGCTGCAGGTAGTCGGCGAGCCCGTCGCGGTCGTAGACGATCTCCATCGCGCGGCCGCCGAGCACGTAGCTCGGCCGCACCAGCAGCGGATAGCCGACCCGGTCGCCGGCCTCGAGCGCGCCCTCGAACGAGGTCGCCGTCGCGTAGGGCGGGGCCTGGAAGCCGAGCTTCGCCAGCACCTCGCCGAAGGCGCCGCGGTCCTCGGCGCGGTCGATCGCCTCGACGCTGGTGCCGAGGATCGTGACGCCGGCGGCCTGCAGGCCCTGCGCCAGCCGCAGCGGGGTCTGGCCGCCGAACTGGACGATCACGCCCTCCGGCTGCTCGACCTCGATCACGCCGAGCACGTCCTCGAGCGTCAGCGGCTCGAAGTAGAGCCGGTTCGAGGTGTCGTAGTCGGTCGAGACCGTCTCCGGGTTGCAGTTGATCATCACCGCGTCGCGGCCGCGGTCGCGGACGGTCATCGCGGCGTGCACGCAGCAGTAGTCGAACTCGATCCCCTGGCCGATCCGGTTGGGGCCGGCGCCGAGGATCACCACCGACGGGTTGTCGCCGCGGTCGACCTCGTGGCGCGGGCGGCCGTCGGCGTCGGGCCGCTCCCAGCCGGAGTAGAAGTAGGGCGTCGAGGCGGCGAACTCGGCCGCGCAGGTGTCGACCGACTTGAAGGTCCGGACCTCGCCGTTCGCGGGCGCGTCGGCGCCGGGGTCGGTGGCGATCGTCGGGTCGTCGGCGATCCGCCGCAGCTCCCGCAGGTACCAGGCGTCGATCCCGGTCGCCTCGTGCAGCTGGGCGTCGGTCGCGCCGCGCCGGATCGCCTCCAGCAGCACGTCGTAGCGCTCGGTGCGGGGCGCGCGGATCCGCTCGACCAGCTGCTCGACCGTCTCGTCGTCGCCGATCGCGACCTTGGCGTCGAGCTCGCGCGAGCGCATCGCCTTCGCGAACGCCTGGCCGAAGGTGCGGCCGATCGCCATCGCCTCGCCGACGCTCTTCATGTGGGTCGAGAGCGTCTCGTCGACCCCGGCGAACTTCTCGAACGCGAACCGCGGCCACTTCACGACCACGTAGTCGATCGTCGGCTCGAACGCGGCCGGCGTCGCCTTCGTGATGTCGTTGGTGATCTCCTCCAGCCGGTAGCCGACGGCCAGGCGGGCGGCGATCTTGGCGATCGGGAAGCCGGTCGCCTTCGAGGCCAGCGCCGAGCTGCGCGAGACCCGCGGGTTCATCTCGATGACCAGGATCTCCTCGGTCGTCGGGTTGACCGCGAACTGCACGTTCGAGCCGCCCGTCTCGACCCCGACCGCGCGGATCACGGCGATCGCCTGGTCGCGGAGCTTCTGGTACAGGCGGTCGGTCAGCGTCTGCTGCGGGGCGACGGTCACCGAGTCGCCGGTGTGGACGCCCATCGGGTCGACGTTCTCGATCGAGCAGACGATCACGACGTTGTCGCCGTTGTCGCGCATCACCTCGAGCTCGAACTCGCCCCAGCCGATCACCGACTGGTCGACCAGCACCTGGCCGATCGGCGACGCGTCGAGCCCGCCGCGGACGATCCGCTCGAACTCCTCCTCGGTGCGGGCGATCCCGCCGCCGCGGCCGCCGAGCGTGAAGGCCGGGCGGACGATCGCCGGCAGGCCGGCGGCCTCGCGGGCGTGGGCGATCTGGCGGTCGACCTCGTCGGCCGGCAGCGGCGCGCCGTCGGCGGCGTCGCCCTCCTTCGAGCGCACGATCGCCGAGGCCGGCATCGCCAGCCCGGCCTTCTGCATCGCGACCGCGAACAGGTCGCGGTCCTCGGCGCAGTTGATCGCGTCGTAGTTGGCGCCGATCAGCTCGACGCCGAACTTCTCCAGCGTGCCGTCCTCGTGCAGCGCCTTGGCCAGGTTGAGCGCGGTCTGACCGCCGAGGGTCGGCAACAGCGCGTCGGGCCGCTCCTTCTCGATGATCTGGGCGACCGGCCCCGGCAGCAGCGGCTCGACATAGGTCGCGTCCGCGAACTCCGGGTCGGTCATGATCGTGGCCGGGTTGGAGTTGACGAGGACGACCTCGTACCCCTCCTCCCGCAGCACCTTGCAGGCCTGGGCGCCGGAGTAGTCGAACTCGGCGGCCTGCCCGATCACGATCGGGCCGGAGCCCAGGATCATGATCCGGCGGAGGTCGTCGCGGCGCGGCATCAGGCGGTCTCCTCCGTGTCGGACTCCGGGGCGACGCCGGCGGCCCTCGCCGCCGCGTCCCCGGTCTGCTGCGTGACCCCGGCCAGCGAGCCGCTGGCGATCCGCTCCAGGAAGCGGTCGAAGAGGTAGCCGGCGTCGTTCGGCCCGGGGGCCGCCTCGGGGTGGTACTGGACGGTGGCCGCGTTGGCCTCCGGCAGCACCAGCCCCTCGACCGTGCGGTCGTACAGGTTCAGGTGGCTCAGCTCCGCGGGACCGAAGCCGGTCTCCCAGCGGACCGGCTCGTCGCCGTCGATCCGGCCGCTGCCGTCGGGGGTCTGGACGGCGAAGCCGTGGTTCTGCGAGGTGATCTCGACCCGGCCGGTGGTCAGGTCCTTGACCGGGTGGTTGCCGCCGCGGTGGCCGAACGGCAGCTTGTAGGTCTCCAGCCCGACCGCGCGGCAGAGCAGCTGGTGGCCCATGCAGATCCCGAAGACCGGCTTGGTCCCGAGCAGCGCCTGGATCGTCGGGATCACGTGCTCGACCACCCCCGGGTCGCCGGGGCCGTTGGCCAGGAAGATCGCGTCCGGGTCGCCCTCCAGCAGCGCCTCCGGCCCGTCGCTCAGCGGGTGCAGGCGGACGCGGGCGCCGCGCTTCACCAGCTCGCGCACGATCGAGCGCTTGATGCCGGTGTCGATCGCGGCGATCAGGGGACCGTCGTTCTCGCCGCCGACCAGCTCGGCCTGGGCCGGGGTGACGGTCGAGGCCAGGTCCTGGCCGGCCATCGGCGGCTCGGCCTCGATCGCCGCGGCGGCGTCGGCCTGCGGCAGCTCGCCGTCGAAGAGCCCGCCGCGCATCGCGCCCTTGTCGCGGATGTGGCGGACCAGCGCGCGGGTGTCGATCCCGGTGATCGCCGGCACGCCGCAGTCGGTCAGCCAGTCGAGCCAGCCCTGCTCGGCGGCGGGCGCGTCCTCGTGGTTGACCGCCTCGCGCATGATCACCGCGCGGGCGTGGATCCGGTCGGACTCCATCGCGTCGCCGTTGACGCCGTAGTTGCCGATGTGCGGGTAGGTGAAGACGATCAGCTGCCCGGCGAACGAGGGGTCGGTGACCGACTCCTGGTAGCCGGCCATGCCGGTGGTGAAGACGACCTCGCCGGTCGAGCGGCCGGCGGGCGCCGTGCCGGGGCCGGTCAGCGGCGCGCCGCAGGCGAGACCGTCGAAGCGGGTCCCGTCCTCCAGCAGCAGGTAGGCAGGGCGGGGCGTGGTGTCGCTCATGCGGAGGCTCGCTGGTCGGGGGACGGGGTCACGCGGCGTGGACGGCGAAGCTGCGCTCGCGGTACGCGACGCCGCCGTCGGCCACGGTCATCAGGACGCGCCCGTGGAAGCGGCGTCCGTGGAAGCAGCAGTTCGAGGAGCGGCTCTCGTAGCCGCCCTCGCCGACGGTCCACTCGCGCTCGAGGTCGACGAGGGCCAGGTTGGCCCGCTCGCCGACGGCGATCGTCGGGGTCTCCAGCTCCATCAGCGCGGCGCCGGCGGTCAGCCGCTCGACGACCAGGCCGAGCGGCAGGATCCCCGGCCGCACCAGCTCGCTGTAGACGGCGGCGAAGGCGGCCTCGAGGCCGGTCGCCCCCATCGGCGCCTGCTCGAAGGGCACGGCCTTCTCGTCGGGGGCGTGCGGCGCGTGGTCGGTCGCGATGCACTCGAGGGTGCCGTCGCGGAGGCCCTCGATCAGCGCCTGGCGGTCCTCCTCGAAGCCCAGCGGGGGGTTCATCTTCATCGAGGTGTCGAGGTCGCGGACCGCGTCGTGGGTCAGCAGCAGGTGGTGCGGCGAGGCCTCGCCGCTGACCCGGAAGCCCTGGGCCTTGGCCGCCCGGATCGCGTCGACCGAGGCGACGCAGGAGAGGTGCTGGAAGTGCACGCGGCCCTGCTCGTGGCCGGCGATCGCCGCGTCGCGCGCGACCATCGTCGACTCCGACAGCCACGGGATCCCGGCGATCCCGAGCCGGGCGGAGACCGCGCCCTCGCGCATCGAGCCGCCGGCCGAGAGCGTCGGGTCCTCCTCGTGGAGGGCGATCACGCCGCCGCACATCCGCTGGTACTGGATCGCCTTGCGGAGCACGCCGGCGCTGGTGACCGGCTTGCCGTCGTCGGTGAACCCGACCGCGCCGGCGGCCCGCAGCTCGGCCATCTCGGTCAGCTCGTCGCCCTCCAGCCCGCGGGTGATCGCGGCGGTGAAGCCGACCGGGATCCGGGCCATCCGGGCCGCCGCGTCGCGCAGCGAGCCGAGCAGCGCGGCCGAGTCGACCACCGGCGAGGTGTTCGGCATCGCGACCACGGCGCAGTAGCCGCCGGCGGCCGCCGCACGGGTGCCGGACTCCAGGTCCTCCTTGTGCTCCTGGCCCGGGGTCCGCAGGTGCACGTGCGGATCGACGAAGCCGGGGAACAGGTGCAGCCCGTGCCCGTCGACGACCTCGACCCCCGGCCCCGGCTCGACCGATCCGGGCGCGCCGATCTCGACGATCTCGCCGCGGCGGACGAGCACGTCCCACGGGGCGTCGATCCCGGCCCCGGGGTCGAGCACGTGCGCGTGGTGGATCAGCAGGTCGGCGTCGGTCGGCAGCGAGCCGCCGGTTCCACCGGCCCAGACGAGGGGCGCGAGGCTCATGCGGGGTGCAGCTCCGTTCGATGGTCGGGCCCGAGCGGCCCGTCGGGGCCGTCGGCGGAAGCGGGACGCGGGGGCACGGCGGGCGTGGCGCCGGCCAGGACCTCGTAGAGGACGGCCATCCGCACGAGGACGCCGGCCCGGACCTGGTCGAGGATCAGCGAGCGCGGGCCGTCGACGACGTCCCCGGCCAGCTCGACCCCGCGGTTGACCGGCCCCGGGTGCATCAGCAGCTGGCGCGGCCCCAGCCGGCGGCTGTCGATCTGGTAGACGGACGCGTACTCGCGCAGCGACGGCACCCAGGCCTGCTTCATCCGCTCGCGCTGCATCCGCAGCGCGTAGACGACGTCGGCCTGGTGCATCTCGTCGAGCGTGTAGCGGACGTCGCAGCCGAGGACCTCGAAGTCCTGCGGGATCAGCGTCGGCGGGCCGCAGACCGTGACGGTCGCCCCCATCGTCTGCAGCGCCAGCACCAGCGAGCGGGCGACGCGGCTGTGGCGGACGTCGCCGACGATCCAGACGTTGAGCCCGTCGAGCGAGCCGAGCCGCGCCCGCAGCGTGTAGACGTCGAGCAGCGCCTGGGTCGGGTGCTCGTGCTGGCCGTCGCCGGCGTTGACGATCGCCGCGTCGGTCCAGTTGGTGATCAGCTCGGCGGCGCCGGCCCACGGGGTCCGGACGACGATCGCGTGCGGCCGGTGGGCGGCGAGCGTCTGGACGGTGTCGCGCAGCGACTCGCCCTTCTCGACCGAGGAGCCGGAGGCGGCGAAGTTGACCACGTCGGCGCTCAGCCGCTTGGCCGCCAGCTCGAAGCTCGAGCGGGTCCGGGTCGAGGACTCGTAGAAGAGGTTGAGGACCGTCCGGCCGCGGAGCGCCGGGACCTTCTTGATCGGCCGCTCGGCGACCTCGGCGAAGCTCGCGGCGCGGTCGCAGAGCCGCTCGATCGCCTCGCGGTCCAGGTCCTCGATCGACAGCAGGTGCTTCATCGGGCCTCCGGGGGGTCGGCGTCGGCGGCGCGGCGTTGGATCGCGATCTCGTCGCGGCCGTCGATCTCGGCGACGCGGACGTTGACCCGGTCGGCGAGCGCAGTCGGCAGGTTCTTGCCCACGTAGTCGGCGCGGATCGGCAGCTCGCGGTGGCCGCGGTCGACCAGCACCGCCAGCTGGACCCGGCCGGGGCGGCCGTAGTCGAAGATCGCCTCGATCGCGGCCCGGATCGTGCGGCCGGTGAAGAGCACGTCGTCGACCAGCACCACCGAGGCGCCCTCGAGCGGGACCTCGTCGAGGTGGCTGGCGTGGATCGTCGGCCCGCCGTCGGGCCGGGTCGCCAGGTCGTCGCGGTAGAAGGAGATGTCGAGGTCGCCGAGCGGGACCTCGCGCTCGAGCAGCCCGGCCAGCCGCTGCTGGAGCCGCTGCGCGATCAGGGCGCCGCGGGTGTGGATCCCCACCAGCACGAGCGTCGACGGATCGGGGTGCCGCTCCACGATCTCGTGGGCGATGCGCGCGAGCGTGCGCGCCAGGTCGTCGCCGTCCAGGACGGTGGTCTCGGTGCTCATGCGGGGGATCGTGCCGGCCTCACGGGACCGGCTTAACGAACGCCACGGACGTTATCAGCGTCCCGGGACGGGTCGGGCGCGGGCCCGTCGCCGCCGGGGCCGGGCTCGGCCTCCGGGTCGTCGAGCGCCGAGCCGCCGACGGCCGGGCGCGAGCGTCCACCGCCCGGCACGTGGACCGGCGCGCCGCGCTCCGGGAAGGGCACCTCGAGCAGGTCGAAGTCGCGCGGCAGCAGCGCGCCCGGGAACCGCTCGCGGGCCTCGGCCAGCGCGTCGGTCGGGCGGTGGCGGGCCGAGAGGTGGGTCAGGGCGAGCGCCCGGACCTCGGCCGTGGCGGCCAGCTCGGCCGCCTCGGCGGCGGTGCTGTGGCCGGTCTTGCGGGCGCGGGACCGCTGGTCGTCGGTGAAGGTCGCCTCGTGGACGAGCACGTCGGCCTGCCAGGCGGCCAGCCGGATCGCCTCGCAGGGACGGGTGTCGCCGGAGACGACGATCTTGCGTCCCGCCCGCGGCGGCCCCATCACCTGGTCGGGGGTCACGCCGGCGACGGTCTCGCCGCGCTGGAGGCGGCCGAAGTCGCGGCGGTCGCTGATCCCGAGCGCGGTCGCGCGCTCGGGGTCGAAGCGGCCCGGCCGGCCCTCCTCGACCAGCGCGTAGCCGCGGGCCGGGCCGCGGTGGCGGGCCTCGAGCGCGTGGATCGCCCAGCCGTCGCGGTCGAGCGCGTCGCCGGCGGCCAGCTCGCGGACCTCGAGCGGGTAGCGGACCCCGCCGGCCAGCCGCAGCAGGGCGGTGAGGGCGGCGGCGGTCCCCTCCGGGCCGGCGACGGTCAGCGGCGCGGTCCGCTCGCGGAGGTCGAAGGTCTTCAGCAGCCCGGGCAGGCCGAGCCAGTGGTCGGCGTGGAGGTGGGTCAGCAGCACCAGGTCCAGCTCGACCAGGCCGCTCGAGCGCATCAGCTGCCGCTGGGTGCCCTCGCCGCAGTCGATCAGCACGTGCTCGCCGCCGCGTTGGACGAGCAGCGCGGGCAGGCCGCGGCGTGCGGTGGGCGCCGAGCCGCCGGTGCCGACGAAGAGCAGGTGCAGGTCCACGCGGAGCGAGGGTAGTCGGTCGCGGCCCTCCGCCCCCGCCCGGACGCCCGCGGTCGCCCCGGTGTGCCAGAATCCCCGCGGTCGGCGCCCGTAGCTCAGTGGATAGAGCGTCCGCCTCCGGAGCGGAAGGTCGAAGGTTCGAATCCTTCCGGGCGCGTCGAACGGAAGCCCCGCGAGTTGCGGGGCTTCGTCGTTCCCGGGCCGGCTAGTCCGCCAGCCGTCCCTCGAGCACGTAGCGCAGGATCGCGACCACCTGCTCGGGCTCGCGGGCGACGGCCAGCGCCGCCCGGTCGACCTCCTTGAGGGCGTGGTCGTGCTCGGGCGGGTGGAGGGTGATCAGCGGCTTGCCGAGCGCCGCCGCCTGGCCGGCGTCGAAGGCCGCGTTCCACTGCCGGTACTGCTCGCCGAAGCGGACGACGACCACGTCCGCCCGCTCCAGCAGGGTCCGGGTGCGGATCGCGTTGACCCCCGCCCCCAGCTGGTCGTGCCAGAACCTCTCGGCCGGGGCGCCGAGGATCGCCGCCCCGCAGTCGTCGCTGGCGGCGTGGTCGGTGACCGGCGCGGTGAAGGCGACGTCGAGCCCGGCGTCGGCGGCGCCGCGCTCGATCCGCTCGCGCCAGTCCGTGTGGATCTCGCCCGACAGGTACACGGTCCAGGAAGCCATGGCTCGATCCTAGACCGGCCCGCCGGGCGCTCCGCCGGCGCGGCTCAGCGGCGCCGGGTCCGGATCTTGATCTCCGGCCCGTAGTGCGACTGGAGGCTGCCGTCGGCCACCTTCACGAAGACGCGGTAGCTGCCGCCCTTGCGGATCGTCCCCCGCAGCTCGTAGCGCGAGAAGGTCGTGCCGCCGGCCGTCGTGCGACCGCCCTTGATCGTCTTCCACTTGCCGCGGTCGTTGCGCTGCAGGCCGACCTGGACGCCGTCGCGGGCCGGGTGGACCTTGCCCGAGAAGCGCAGCCGCGAGCCGCGGTAGACGCGGGTCTTGCGGACGCCGGTGTCGACGTCGATCAGCACGCCGGCCTGGACCACCGGGCTGATCGTCGGGGTCTTGTCGGTCGTCACCACCCGGTACTGGGTGTTGAGCGCGACGCCGAGCAGCGGGAAGGTGAAGGCGCCGGTGCTGCTGGTCAGCTGGACGTTGCCGACCGGCTGGAAGCCCGTCGTGTACGGCCACGGGTTCTGCTGCAGCTGGACCTGGCGGTTGCTGCTGCCGGTGCCGCCGAGCGTGCCCGCGATCACCAGCGGATCGCCGAACGCGATCGGGTTCGGGCTGGCGGCGACCGCGAAGCCGAGCGGCTGGCGCGGCGTCTTGAAGGTCCGGTCGACCCCGCGCGAGACGCCCTTGGCGTTCCGCGCCACCAGCCGGTAGTGGTAGACGGTGTTCGACTGCAGGCCGGTGACGGCGGCGGTCGCGGCGACCTTGGAGGTGCCGCCGCCGGCCGAGGCGGTCGCGGTCTTGGCGCCGTACTTCTTGGTCTTGCCGTACTCGAAGACGTAGCGGGTGCCGGCGCCGCCGGGGTCGATCGTGCCGGTCAGCGTGGCGCTCTGGGGGGTGATGCTCCCGGCCAGGCCGGTCGTGGCGACCGGCTGGGTGGCTGCTTGCGCGGTGGCCGGCGCGATCGCGACGATCGCGGCCGCGGCCACGGCGATGGGCGTGATGCGGGACATGGTTCCTCCTGGGGGGATGCGGTCGCGGACCGCGGAGGTGGTTCGAAGAGCCGGCCGCAGGGCCGGTATCGCCACGCTAGTCCACCCCCGCGGAGCGTGCGCCGTTTCCCCTGGAAGCGGGCTATCCGGCCGGTCGCGGGCGGGGCGCGCGGCGCCGCGGCGGCCCCTCCCACCAGCGGCTCGCCAGCCGCTCGTCGCGGCGGGCGGCGCGCGGTCGCGAGCGCGGCTGGGCCGCGGTCCGCAGCCACCGCGTTCCGCGTCGGACGGGCGGGCCGCCGCTGCCGGTCATGCGGCGCGGCGGGCGACCGGCGGAGCCGCGGCGGGCCGCGGACCGAGGGCGTCCAGCACCCGTTCGTGGCGTTCGGCGATCCGCGCCATCAGCGGCCCGACGTCGGGCACGACCGCCCGTTCGCGGGCCGCCGGCGCGCGGTCGCAGCGCAGCAGCACGACCGCGGCGAGGTCGTCGGCGGCGAGCGCCAGCGCCTCGATCCGGACGGCCAGCCGGTCGCGGCGGCGCCGGCGAACGTCCGGCAGCGGGGCCTCGGCCAGCTGGGCGCAGCTGCGCTGCAGCGCCTCGGCGTGGGCGATGACGTCCTCGGCGGCGGACGACCGCAGCGCGAGGGCGGCGAGGTCGCGGGCCTGCGTCAGCAGGTTCCCCGCGGCCGCGGATGGATCGGCGTCGGGCGGCGGGGCCTCGCTTCGGGCCCCAGCGCGGCGGACGGCGGTGCCGACCAGCGAGCTCTCCATGGGGCGACGCTAGAGCGACCGTCGGACGGAAACGCCCGGCGGCGCCCGGGTATGGTGTGGCCGTGGCCTCGTCAGCGCGGACGGCGCCTCGCCCGTCACCTCTCCCCGATCGTCCCGCGGCCCCCGCCGGCGGGCGCTCGCGCGTGGCCCAGGACGAGGACGAGCTGGCCGTCGACTTCACGATCGCGGCGATCGTCGCCGCCGTCTGGGTGATCGACCTGCTCGCCCTCGGGCCGGGAGGCCAGCCGCAGCCGCTGGCCTGGATCGCCGCCCTCGCCGGCTCGCTGCCGCTGGCCTTCCGCCGCCGCGAGCCGCTGGTCGTCGCGGCCGCGGTCTGGACGGTGCTGATGGTCCAGACCGCGCTCGGGGTCGACGCCGACGCCAGCGTCGTGCCGGTGGCGGCGATCGCGATCGCGATGTACGGGGTCGGCGCCTACGAGCCCGACGACCGCGCGCTGACCGGGCTGCTGGGGGCGCTGATGGCCGCCTACGCGCTGGTCCTCTCGACCCCGCGCCACGACGTCGGCGACTTCCTGATCGCCAGCGTCGCCTTCCTGGTCCCGATCCTCGCCGGCCGCGTGGTCCGTCGCCGGCGCGCGGCCCAGGCACCGGCCGCCGACGCGCTCCCGCCCGAGGTCGCCGCGGCCCGCGGCAGCGTCGCGCTCCAACGGACCCAGATCGCCGGCGAGGCGCGGCGGGTGGTCGCGGCCGAGATCGCCCGCCTCGGTCCGCCCGACGCCGTCGCCCCGGCGCTGGCCGAGCTCGACCGCCTGACCGACCTGCTGGGGATCGACGGCGACGACGACGAGCCGCTGCCGGGGCTCGACGACCTCGAGGCGCTGGTCGAGCGGACCCGCGCCGCCGGCGGCGAGATCGAGCTGCGCCGCAGCGGCGACCCGCGGCCGGTGCCGGCCGGGATCGGCCTGACCCTGCACCGGATCGCCGACGAGGCGCTGGCCAACGTGCTCCAGCACGCGCGGCCGCGGCGGGCGACGGTCGAGCTGCGCTGGACGCCGGACGCGATCGAGCTGGAGGTGCTCGACGACGGCCGGCCGCTGATCGACCCGCAGGGCGCCGGCGGCCGCGGGCTGCTGGCGATGCGCGAGCGGGCGACGGCCCACGGCGGCACCTTCTACGCCGCCCGCCGCGACGCCGGCGGCTTCCGGATCCGGGTCCGGCTGCCGCTCTGAGGGTCAGCCGCGGGCGACGACCCGCAACTGCTCGCCGTCGACGTCGACCACGTCGTCGTGGTGCAGCTGGCGGCCGCGGCGGGCCTCCGGCCCGCCGTTGACGGTCACCGGCAGCTCGGCCAGCAGCGCCTTCGCCTCGCCGCCCGAGCCGACCACGTCGGCCAGCTTCAGCAGCTGCCCCAGGCGGATCATGTCGCCGCGGATCTCGACGTCGCGCACCGCCCCATCGTCGCAGCCCGGCGCCGCTTGCGCGCTCCCCCATCGGCGCCGTTTAGGTCGAGTTGATCCCGGTCTGGAAGCGTGGATGCACGCGCTCGCCGCCCGCATCCCCCGTCGCGGGGAGCGCCCGCATCCCCCCGCCGCGCCTCCGGCGGACCCCTCCGTCCCCCCGCCTCGCGTGGCTCGTCGTCCATCCCCCACCCCTTCCGCCGGCCGGCTCGGCGCGCTCGACGGCCTCCGCGGGCTGGCCGCGGTCGGGATCGTCGCGGTCCACGTCTGGATGTTCGTCCTCGGCGACGGCGGCCGGCCCGAGCGGACCGGCGTCGACGTCCTGATCAGCCAGCTGCGGCTGGCGGTGCCGCTCTTCTTCGTCCTCTCCGGGTTCCTGATATTCCGGCCGTTCGCGGCTGCCGCGCTCGAGGGACGGCCGGCGCCGCCGCTGGTCCCCTACGCGCTGCGGCGGGTGGCGCGGATCGTGCCGGCCTACTGGGTGGCGATCCTCGGCAGCGCGGTGCTGCTGGCCTGGATCGGGCACCCGCAGGCGATCACCGTCCGCGAGCTGCCGAGCTTCCTGCTCTTCCTCCAGAACTACGACGCGACCACGGTCGGCGGCCTCAACCCGCCCAGCTGGACGGTCGTGGTCGAGGTCAGCTTCTACGCCGCGGTGCCGCTGGCCGGGCTGGCGGCGACCCGCTTCTGCCGCGGTCGCGCCCCGCGCACCCGCCGGCGGGCGCTGGCCGCGGCCTGCCTGGCCCTGATCGCCACCGGCGCGATCCTGTTCGCGCTCTCGAAGCTGCACGCGTGGCCGAAGACGGCGATCTACACGCTGCCGCTGCAGCTCGCCGCGTTCGGCGCCGGGATGCTCGTCGCGGTGCTCGTCCACGACCGCCGGGCCGGGATCCGGACGACGGTCCCGCTGGCCCTCGGCGGGCTGCTGCTGGTGGTCCTCGACGGCTGGTGGCACGGGACCACCGCCGGGCCGCTGATCCTGCGCCAGCTCGGCAACGACCTGCCGGCGACGCTCGGCTTCGCGCTGATCGTCGGCGCGATCGCGGTCGGCCCGCTGCCGGGCTCGGCGGCGCTCGCCCGCGGACCGCTGGAGTACCTGGGCCGGATCTCGTTCGGCCTCTACCTGTGGCACTTCCCGATGATCTACCTGCTGCGCGAGAGCGAGCGGTTCCCGACCACGCTGCTGGCCGCGCTCTGCCTGACGCTGGCCCTGAGCCTGACGCTGGCGATGCTCAGCTGGCACCTGATCGAGCGGCCGGCGCTCGAGCGGGCGCGGCGGGCGATCGCGCGCCGCCGGCGGCGGACCGCGCGGCTGCCGGCGGTCGTCCGCGACTGAGCCGTCAGCGGGCCCGCAACCGCTCGGCCAGCGGGCCCTGCTCGCCCGGGATCCGGCGTCGCAGCCACAGCGCGCTCGGCTGCTTGGCCGGCTCGTAGGCCGCGGTCACCGCCCGCAGCCGCGGCTCGTGCTCGCGGTGCAGGTGGTGGTTGGCCAGCACCAGCTCCCACTCGGGGTTGCCGACCAGGAAGGCGTGCAGCAGGTACTGCTCGTTCCAGTACCAGCCGCTCTCGAACCACATCCGGTGGTACTCGTAGGGCAGCAGGATGTCGTGGACGTGGACGAGCACCCCGGGCGCCAGCCGCGGCAGCACCTCGAGCACGATCCGGACCACGTCGCCGCCGGTGGTGACGACGTGGGTGGTGTCGACGAACAGCACGTCGCCGGCCCCCAGCTCGTCGAAGACCTCCAGCGGCACCTGCTCGGCCGCGGTCCGCTCCAGCCGCCCGTGGTCGCCGAGGCCGGCCTCGGTCGGGGCCCGCGGGAAGGGGTCGAAGACCCGCAGCTCGGCGGGATCGCCCTCGGCCGCGTTGCGCGCCAGCGCCGCGGCCCCGATCAGGGTCGAGACGCCCGAGCCCAGCTCGACCACCCGCCGCGGCCGCACGTGCCGCAGCAGCGCGTGCCAGGTGGCCCCGTCGAGCCCGTCGTAGAAGACCAGCAGCGCGGCCCGCTCGGCGGCGGTCGTGCCGGGGATCGGCGGGGGCGCGAACTCGGCCAGCAGCGGCCGCAGCGGTCCCTCCAGCAGCGTCAGCCCCGGCGCCGGATCCCAGGCCACGCCCGGCATCGGGTGGCGGCGGCTCCAGACCGCGTCCGGCAGCCGCTCCCACTCCGGGATCGGGCTGTGGTACCAACGCTCGACCACCCGCTCGCGGTCGAGGTGGGCCAGCCGATAGCGGCCGCCGCGCTCCAGCAGCGAGCGGACCGCGCGACCGGCGGCGCGGCGGGCCCGCCGCCGCGCACGCGTGGCGGCGCCCCCCACGCCGTCCTCCATCGCTCAGCGGCCGCCGGCCACCGCGGGCAGGATCTGCAGCTCCTGGCGGTCGGCGACCGGGGTCCCGACGCCGTCGCCGAAGCGGATGTCCTCGCCGTCCAGGTAGACGTTGACGAAGCGGCGCAGGTTGCCGTCGTCGTCGGCCAGCCGCGAGCGCAGCTCGGGATGGGCCGCGAACAGCGCCTCGAGGGTGCCGCCGACGGTCTCGCCGTCGATCTTCAGCGTGCCCTCGCCGCCGGTGGCGTCACGCAGCTGCGTCGGGATCTTGACCGTGACCGTTGCCATCAGACCGCCACCTCCGTGCGGGTCTCCACGTCGTTCTCGAACTGCTCGAAGCGGGGATCGATCTCCGTCACCTCGAAGGTGCCGCGGACCACGTCGAGGGTCTTCAGGCCCTCGCCGGTGATCACGATCACGACCCGCTCGTCGGGGTCGATCCGGCCCGCGTCCGCCAGCTTCTTGAGCGTGGCGGTGGTGACGCCGCCGGCCGTCTCGGTGAAGATCCCGGTGGTCTCGGCCAGCAGCCGGATCCCGTCCTTGATCTCCTCGTCGGTGACGTCGGTGATCGTGCCGCCGGTCTTGCGGGCCAGCTCGATCGCGTAGGGACCGTCGGCCGGGTTGCCGATCGCCAGCGACTTGGCGATCGTGTCCGGCTTGACCGGGCGGCAGACGTCGTGGCCGGCCTCGAAGGCGGCGGCGACCGGGTTGCAGCCGAGCGCCTGGGCGCCGCTCATGATCGGCACCCGCGCGTCGCCCTCGATCAGCCCGAGGTCGATCCACTCCTGGAAGCCCTTGCCGATCTTCGTGAACAGCGAGCCGGAGGCGATCGGGGCCACGATCCGGTCGGGCGCGCTCCAGCCCAGCTGCTCGGCGATCTCGTAGGCCAGGGTCTTCGAGCCCTCGGCGTAGTACGGGCGCATGTTGACGTTCACGAACGCCCAGTCCTCGCGCTCGCCGGCGATCTCGGTGCAGAGCCGGTTGACGTCGTCGTAGTTGCCGCGGATCGTGACGATCCGGGCCCCGTAGACGCCGGTCGAGAGGATCTTCTGCTCCTCCAGGTCGGCCGGGATGAAGACGTAGGTCGGCAGGCCGAGGGCGGCGCCGGCGGCCGAGACCGCGCCGGCCAGGTTGCCGGTCGAGGCGCAGGCGAGGGTGCTGAAGCCCAGCTCCTTGGCGCGGGCGGCGGCGACGGCGACGACCCGGTCCTTGAAGGAGTGGGTCGGGTTGGCGGCGTCGTTCTTGACCCAGACCTCGCGCAGGCCCAGGCGGCGGGCCAGCCGGTCGGCCTTGACCAGCGGGGTGCCGCCAGCGGGCAGGCCGCCGTCGGTGGCGAAGTCGCCGGCGCCGGCCGGCGACCCGGCCGCCAGCGGCAGGAAGTCGGCGTAGCGCCAGATGCTGCGGGGGCCGGCCTGGATCCGGCGGCGGATCGCGTCGGGATCGCCGGCCGACGGATGCGGCGCGTAGGCCACCTCGAGCGGCCCGAAGCACTTCGTGCACACGAACTGCGCTTCGAGCGGGTAGGTGCTCGCACACTCGCGACAGATCAGGGACGTGGCAGCCATGGCTCCTCCGGATTGGTCGTTCGCCGTTGGTGTGGCGACGGTCCAGGAGGTCCAGCCACACATCTCTCTGGAATTGGCACCTGCTCGCGTCGGCGGGGATCGCGGGTGGTTGCCGGAGCTTCGTAGGGCCAGTCCCTCCACTCCTCTGGATGTGTCCAGCTATGTCCGCGGCGAAGAGTAGCAAGCGCCGGCGCGCGTCCGTGCAACCGGGGGTGGACCGCTAAGCTGGACGGACCGTGCCCGCGATCGACGAACCCCCGAGTCCCCGTGCCGTCGCTTCCGCGTCCCCGGCTGGGCTTCGGCACCCGGTCGCCTGAGCCCAGCGGCCCGCCGAGCGTCGAGCTCGAGGGCCCCCAGATCGACACGGTCGAGTCGCACGGCCTGCGCTGGATCAACGTCACCCGGCCCGGACGGCTGGAGCTGGCGTGGCTGCGCGAGCACTACGACTTCCACGCCCTCGACTACGAGGACGTCGCCTCGCGCAACCAGCGGCCGAAGGTCGACGAGTACGACGACTACCTGTTCGTCGTCCTCCACTTCCCCGACTACGACAAGACGATCGGGCGGCTGAACGCGGCCGAGCTGGACGTCTTCGTCGGGCCCGACTTCGTGATCACGATCCCGAACCGGCCGCTGCGGACGATCGACTACCTGTTCAGCCGCGTCGAGCAGCAGGAGAGCGAGCGCGAGCGCCACTTCGCCAAGGGCACCGGCTACCTGCTCTACCGGATCATCGACGAGTGCGTCGACGCCTCGTTCCCGATGCTGCGCAAGATCGGCAACAAGCTCGAGCAGCTCGAGGAGGACATCTTCGAGGGCCGCTCGAAGGAGATCGTCCGCGACATCTCCAACGCCAAGCAGGAGATCATCAACTTCCGCAAGATCGTCCGCCCGCAGCGGACGGCGCTGAAGGACCTCAACGCCGCGCGCCGCTACCTGGCCGAGGACCAGGAGCTGTACTTCGACGACATCAACGACGCGTCGGAGCGGATCTGGGACATGCTCGAGAACTACAAGGAGGTCTCCGAGGCGCTGGAGAGCTCCAACGAGTCGGTCCTCGCGCACGCCCAGTCGCACTCGTTGAACGTGCTGACGGCGATCAGCGTCGTGGTCCTGCCGCTGACCCTGATCGCGTCGATCTGGGGGATGAACGTGCGGGTCCCGGGCGAGGCCCAGTCGCACCCGTTCTTCGTCCTGATCGGGGTCATGCTGGCGCTGCTCGCCGGCATGATCTGGTGGTTCCGCCGCAACGACCTGCTGTAGCGGCGCGAGGGGCGCGTAGACGCGTCGGATCTCGCCACCTGGTTCGCTCGGCAGTACCGAGTACAGCTCTCGCTCCCCGGCGGCGACCTCCTCGGTCTACGCGCCCCTCGCATCCACTACAGAGGGGCGGCTGTTCAGGCGTTCGCCCGCAGCAGCACCAGGCAGTACTGGGTGCCGGTGCCCTCGATCCGCTCGATCGAGGCGCCGCCGTCGGCGGCCGCCTGCCGCAGCCGCTCGACGTCGATCGCCGAACCGCGCCAGGCCGGATCGTCCTGGCCGCGCGGCATCGTGCCCCGCAGCCGCCCGATCGTCCGCTGCCGCAGCGACGGCTTCGGGTACTCGCGGCGGTGGATCTCGGCGTCGTTGGAGACCTGGAACGCCGCCCAGCCGCCGGGCCTCAGCACCCGCCCGATCTCGCGCACGTAGCCGTAGGTGATCTCGGGATCGGGGATGTGCTGGAAGACGACGATCGAGACCACGACGTCGATCTGGTCGTCGCCGATCGCGCCGAGGCTGTCGCCGTCGCCGAGGTGGAAGCTGACGTTGTCGATCCCGGCGAGGTTCTCCTTCGCCCGGCTCAGCATCTCGGCGCTGACGTCGAGCGCGTGGACGTGGCCGGCGCGCTCGGCGGCGACCCGGCTGAGGCGACCGACGCCGCAGCCGATGTCGAGCACGACGTCGTCGGGGCCGATCTCGGGAGCGTCGAGGGTGGTCATCAGGACGTCGAAGTCCTCCACCCCCTTCTGCCAGAAGTCGTGGTCGTCGTCGGCCCCGTAGGCCCCGGACTTGTAGTCCATCCGGTTGTCGACGAAGTACTCGGCGTTCTCGCGGGCGCGCTCGTCCCAGTAGCGCGCCATGTGGCGGGAGTCGGTCACGCGGCGAACCGTACCCGTCGGCGGCCGTTCGCGGGAGGTGCGTTGCGCCGATCGTGCGCGCGGACGCCGTACGAACGCGATCTCGCCCTCCCGCCGCGAGCGAGCCGGCGATTCGACGTCGCCGGGACGTCCGATCGCGGACTCGCGGCGGCCCCCGCGCGAGACCGCGATCCGTCCGGGCGCCGTAGGGTGTGCTCCGTGCCCGCGCCCGAGGTCAGCGTCGTCGTCCCCGTCCGCGACGCCGCGGGCGATCTGCGGACCCTGATGGCGGCGCTCGCGGCCCAGGTCGAGCCGCCCCCGTTCGAGGTCGTGGTGGTCGACGACGGCTCCTCCGACGACGTCGACGGCGCCCTCGCCGGGGCGCCGTTCCCGGTCCGGCGGCTGGCCGTCGCCGCGCCCGGCGCCGCGCCGGCCGGCCCCGGTGCCGCTCGTGACGCCGCGGTCGCCGCCGCCGACGGCGAGCTGCTGGCCTTCACCGACGCCGACTGCCGGCCGGCGCCGGGCTGGCTGGCCGCGATCGTCGCCCCGCTGCGCGACGGCCCGTGCGTCGTCCAGGGACCGATCCGGGTGCCCGACGGCAGCGACGTCGGGCCGTTCGACCGGACCGTCCAGCGACCGTGGCCGAGCCCGCTCTTCGAGACGGCCAACCTCGCCGCCCGCCGCGCCGACGTGCGGACCGTCGGCGGCTTCGCCGGCGGCGTGCGGCCGCTCGGCGGCAAGGAGATGGGCGAGGACGTCGCCCTCGGCCGCGCGCTGCTGCGGGCCGGGCTGGCGCTGGCCTGGGCCCCGGACGCGGTCGTCGTCCACCCGGTCGAGCCGCGCGACTGGCGGGCCGCCGCCTGGGAGCGGGCCCGCAGCGGCGCCTTCTGCGCGCTGGTCGCCCGCTGGCCGGAGCTGCGCGCCGACCTGCTCCACCGGCGCTGGTTCCTGCTGCACGACCGGCCGGCGGCGTGGCTGGCCACGGCCGCGGCCGTCGGCGTCGTCACGGCGCCGCTGGCCCCGCGCGGGCGGCGGGCGGCGACGCTGGCCCTCGCCGGCGCGGCGAGCCTGCCCTACCTGCGGGGGCTCGACCGCCGCAGCCGCCGCTGGGGCCGCCGCCGGCAGCCGGCGATCGCCGCCGGGATGGCGGCCGGCGACGCGGTCGCCGGCGCCTCGCTGGCGGTCGGCTCGCTGCGCGAGCGGACGCTGGTGCTCTGACCGGCGGCGCGGGGCGCCGCCGGCCGGGGTTGATCGGGCCTCAGTCCAGCCGGCCGGGCCGGCAGAGGATCGCGACGTGCGGCAGGCCGTCGCGGCCGAGCAGCGCGCGGCGTCCGACGCCGAGCACCTTGTCCTTCAGCAGCTCGACCGGCGGGTGGCCGACGCCGAGCGGGATCGCGTAGGGGCGGCTCTGCTTCTGGATCTCGAAGCCGGCGGTGTAGATCATGTGGCGCAGGCCCTTGAGGTTCGGGTGCCACCACTGGACCAGCGCCGGGTCGCCGTCGAGCTGGGCGACCGGACGCCGCGGGTGCAGCATCGTCGTCCGCAGCCGCAGGAAGTCGGTCGAGAGGAACTCGCCGCGGGTGACCGAGCGGATCGCCTCGAGCGCGCGAACCGGGTCGCGGAGGTGCAGCAGCAGGCTGCCGCAGATCGCGAAGTCGAACTCGCCGACCTTGTCCGGGGTCAGGTCGTAGACCGAGCTGATCGTCCGCTTGACCTTCGAGTTCAGCAGCTTGTGGGCGGTCTGGAAGCCGTTGCCCTTCTCCTCGCCGACCATCACGTCGAGGGTCTTGGCGACGTGCGCCCGGCCGCGCGCGGGGACGTCCCACTGCGTGTGGTCGGGGATGTCGATCGCGACCACCTCGGAGGCGCCGCGGCGCTCCATCTCGAAGGCGAGGAAGCCGTCCCAGGTACCGACGTCCAGGCAGCGCTTGCCGGTCAGGTCCGGCCAGAGCATCTTGTCGAGGATCGGGCGGAGGTCGAACCAGCCCGGCGTCGAGATGCCGTGGGGCAGGTCGATCGTGTGGTACCAGAGCGGAACCGAATCGACCGCTCGGCGTACTTCGTCAGCAGTCGGCGTGGTCGCCGCAGAGGTCGCTTCGCTCATGTCGGGCACTGTACGGGCCGACGCCGCGACGCGCGAGCCCGGCCGTTCAACCCGCTTCGCGACGGGCCAGGATCAGGCAGCGGCCGCTGCCCGATCCCTCGATCCGCTCGACGATCAGGCGCTCCTGGTGGGCCGCCGCGGCGACGGTCTCCAGGTCGACCACCGTGCCCCGCCAGAGCGGGTGGCGGGCGACGCGATCGGGCACCGGCGCCTCGCCGGGCAGGGTCAGCGGCGGCGGCCGGTCGTGGAGGTCGAACAGCAGCGCGCCCTCCGGGGCGAGGATCCGCGCCAGGTCGGCGAGGCCGTCGAGCACCAGCTCGACCGTCGGCAGGTGACCGAGCACGCCGAGCGCGACGACCGCGTCGGCCGACGCGTTGGCCAGCGGCCGCAGGTCGCCGGCGTGGCCACCGTGCCAGCTGACGTTCTGGCGGTCGCGGTGACGGCGGCGGGCCGCCTCGACCATCGTCGGCGCCAGGTCGATCGCCACCACCGCGTCGGCGGCCTCGGCGAGGGCGCCGGTCAGCCGGCCCGCGCCGCAGCCGACGTCGACCGCCAGCCGCAGGCCGTCCTGCGGCCAGCCGACCAGCTCGCCGGCCGCGGCGAGGGTCGCGGCGCCGGCGGCCAGGAAGGCGTCCTCGTCGGCCGGCGGCGCGCCGCCGGGGACCGAGTAGCGGAGCGGGTCCTCGCGCGCCCGGGCCTCCCAGAAGCGCTGGATCCGCAGCAGGGCCGGGTCGTGGTCGAGGGGCACGCCGGGCGATGCTAGATGGTCCTCCTGTGCGCGCGGGTAACGGACGGCCGCCTCTGGTGTCTCCAGTCTCCGTGTCCGCCTCGCTCGAGTCCTCGTCGCCCACGGCCACCACGGCGCTGACGTCGACCGAGCGCCGGCGGCTGCAGGTGATCGTCAACCCGAACGCCACCACCACCAACGCCCGCCTGCGGAGCCTGGTGGTCCACGCGCTCGACCACCGCTACGAGGTCGGCGCGGTCGACACCGAGGCGCCCGGCCACGCGACCGAGCTGGCGCGGCGGGCGGTCGCCGACGGCGTCGACGCGGTCGTCACGCTCGGCGGCGACGGGACGGTCAACGAGGTCGCCAACGGCCTCGCCGGCAGCGGCGTGCCGCTGGTGCCGCTGCCGGGCGGCGCGACCAACGTCTACCACCGCCTGATCGGGATGCCGGCCGACCTGGTCGACGCCACCGAGCACGTGCTGGCGCTGGCCGACCGCTGGCAGCCGCGGGCGGTCGACCTGGGCCGGATCGGCGACCGCTGGTTCACCTTCGCGGCCGGGATCGGGCTCGACGCCGACGTCGTCAAGCGGGTCGACGCCAGGCCGCGGCTGAAGGCCCGCTTCGGCCCCTGGTTCTTCGCCACCGTGGCGGTCGCGACGTTCCTCCGCCGCTACACGGTGCGGCCGCCGCGGCTGGTGCTGGAGCGGCCCGCCGACGCGCCGCCGCTGGAGGGCGCGACCGCGGTCTTCCAGAACGCTCGCGAGTTCACCTACTTCGCCAGCTCGCCGGTGCGGCTGCTGCACGACGTGACGCTCGACTCGGGCCGGATCAGCGGCGCGGTCCTCCGCCACACCCGGCCGACGATCATGCCCGGCGTGATGCTGCGGGCGCTGGTGCCGAGCCTCGAGGTGACCGGCGCGCGGGCGATCGACGCGGCCAAGGACCTGACCGTCGCCACCCTCCGCAGCGCCGACGAGCGGACGCTGCCGTTCCAGGTCGACGGCGACTACGCGGGCCAGCTCAGCAGCGCCGAGCTGGGCGTCGGACCCGGCGCGCTGCAGGTCGTCTCCTAGCCCAGGCTCGGGTCGGGCTCGGCCTCGAAGGCGACGTGCGGGACGGCCATCGCGCCCTTCGCGTCGAGCGTGTAGAAGGCCCGCGACACGATCCGGTAGCCGGCCTGGTGCAGCCACTCGCGGAGGCCGGCGACGTTCGCCTGCCACCAGCCGTAGTCGGTGTAGCCGGTCTGCAGCCGGGCGGCGGGGCGGCGCGGCGAGACGACCGAGAGCCGGACGCTGATCTCCTCGGCCACCAGCAGCCGGCCGCCGGGGCGGAGCACCGTCCGGACCGCCTCGAGCGCGCCGATCGGATCGCGGACGTGGAGCAGCAGGTCGCTGAGGACGATCCGGTCGAAGGTCCCCCCCGTGCGCTCGGGCGAGATCTCGTAGATCGGGGTCAGGACCCGCTCGACCCGTGAGTCGCGCAGCCGGTGGGCGAGCTTGAAGCGGACGCCCGGCTCGGCGTCGCCGCCCTCGGCCAGCAGCCGCGGACGGTTGCGGGGCGGCCACTCGGCCTGGTCGAACCGCTCCAGGTCGATCGCCGCCACCCGCGCCGCGCCGCGCTCCTCCATCGTGAACGCCCAGTAGCCGTCGAAGGTGCCGACGTCCAGGCAGTCGAGCCCGCGGAGGTCGCCGGGCAGCAGCACCGGCGCCATCGAGCGGTGGTCGACCGTGCCGTCGCTGAAGACGCCCGGCCGCAGCTCGATCGTGTGGTACCAGGGCTGACCCAGCGCCTCGGCGAGCAGCGCCTCGTCGGCGCGCGGGTCGGCAGGCGTCTCGGCGTGTGGCACGGCCGGCAACCCTACTGACGCAGGCGCTCGCGGGCCGATCAGGCGGACGGCGTGATCCGGAAGGCGTCGAAGACCGCGTCGATGTTGCGCAGCCGGTTGATCGTCGAGCGCAGGACCTTCGTGTCCCCCACCTCGACCACGAAGCGGTTGCGGACCATCGGCGGCGTCGTCGTGCAGACCGCGCTGACGATGTTGACCCCGGTCTCGGCGAAGACCCGGGTCAGGTCCTCCAGCAGCCGGTGGCGGTCGTAGCCGTCGACCTGGATCTCGACCTTGAACGACTGCTGGTGGTGCCCGGCCCAGTCGACCGGCACGAACCGCTCCGGATCCTTGCGCAGCTGCTGGGCGTTCTGGCAGTCGTCGCGGTGGATCGTGATCCCGCGCCCGAGCGAGACGTAGCCGACGATCGGGTCGCCGGGGACCGGACGGCAGCACTTCGCCATCCGCAGCATCACGTCGCCGACGCCGTCGACGGTCACGCCGTAGCTGGAGGCGGTGCCGGTCGGCTGGCGACGGGCGACGTCGGGCCGCAGCAGCTGCTCGACCGGCCCGGCCGGCTGGTCGTCGGCCGCCTCGCCCTCCTTGAGGTGCTTGAGGACCTTGTTGACGACGACCCGCGGGCTGACCTTGCCGCCGCCGACCGCGATGTAGAAGTCGTCGGCCTTCTTGTAGCCCATCTCGTGGATCACGTCCGCCAGCAGCGGCGACCCCACGATCCGCTGGGCGGGCAGCCCGGCCTTGCGCAGCTGCTCCTGCAGCAGCTCGCGCCCCTGGTGCTCGGAGTCCTCGCGGCCAGCGGCCTTGAACCAGGCCTTGATCTTCGAGCGTGCGCGGCTGGTCTGGGCCAGCGAGAGCCAGTCGCGCGACGGCCCGCGCTCGCGGTTGGCGGTCAGGACCTCGACGATGTCGCCCGACCGCAGTTGGTAGCTGAGCGGGACGATCTTGCCGTTGACCTTCGCGCCGACGCAGCGGTGGCCGACGTCGGTGTGGACCTCGTAGGCGAAGTCGACCGGGGTCGCCCCGCGCGAGAGCGACTTGACGTCGCCCTTGGGGGTGAAGACGTAGACCTCGTCCTCGAACAGGGCGACCTTGAGGTCGTCCATGAACTCGGCCGGGTCGTCGTTGTCGCGCGAGGTGTCGAGCATCGCGCGCAGCCACGAGAACTTGTCGCCGTCGCCGGCGCCCTTGCCCTCGCCGCGGCCGGTCGTGGCCTCCTTGTACATCCAGTGCGCCGCGACGCCGAACTCGGCGGTCCGCTGCATCTCGTAGGTGCGGATCTGGATCTCCAGCGGCCGCCCCTCCGGCCCCACCACCGTGGTGTGGAGCGACTGGTACATGTTGGCCTTCGGCATCGCGACGAAGTCCTTGAACCGTCGCGGCAGCGGCTTCCAGAGCGCGTGGATGACCCCGATCGCCCCGTAGCAGTCGTTGACCGAGTCGACCACGACCCGCATCGCGGTCAGGTCGTAGATCTCGTTGAACTCGCGACCCTTGCGGGTCATCTTGAGGTAGATCGAGTAGAAGTGCTTGGCCCGGCCGGAGATCTCGGCGTCGATCCCGACCGCCTCCAGCTCCCGCCGCAGGTACTCGCCGGCCTTGGCGACGTAGCTCTCGCGCTCGCCCCGCTGCTGGTTGACCAGGCCCTTGATCTCCTGGTACTTGCGCGGGTGGAGGGTGGCGAAGGCCAGGTCCTCCAGCTCCCACTTGATCGCGTGGATACCGAGCCGGTGGGCGATCGGCGCGTAGACCTCGAGCGTCTCCTTCGCGATCTCCAGCTGCTTCGGGCGCTTGTGGTGCTCGAGCGTGCGGGCGTTGTGGAGCCGGTCGGCGAGCTTGATCAGGATCACCCGCACGTCGGCGGCCATCGCCACGACCATCTTGCGGTAGTTCTCCGCCTGCGCCTCGTCGCGGCTGGTGAACTGGATCCCGTCGAGCTTGGTGACGCCGTCGACCAGCAGCCGCACGTTGGCGCCGTAGCGGGTCTCGATCTCCTCCAGCTCGGCGGCGGTGTCCTCGACCGTGTCGTGCAGCAGCGCCGCGACGATCGCGTCGGTGTCGAGCCGCATCCCAGCGCAGATCTTCGCCACCTCGGTCGGGTGGGCGATGAACGCCTCGCCCGACTTGCGGCGCTGGTCGCGGTGGTGCAGGCAGGCGAAGCGGAACGCGTCGTCGACCCGGTCGACGTCGACCGCCGCCCGGTCGGCCTCGGCGTGCTCGGCGATCACCGCGTGCAGGTCGGCCCGCAGCGACAGCTCCTCGGCGGTCAGCGCGTCGACGCCGCGGTCGGCCTCCTCGGCCTGGTCGGGGGCGGCCGGCGCCGGCGGGACGTGGTGGCCGGCGGCCAGGTCGGCCGCGGTCAGCCCCAGCCGCTCGCGGGTCCGCTCGTCGGTGACCGGGACCGTGCCGCTGCCGTCGGCGTCCGCCGCGCCGTCGGCGCTCACCGCATCGGCGACGGCCGCGGGATGGTCGTGCCGCTCAGCCACCGCTGCCGCCCTTCGTGGCGCGCGGTCCACGCGCGGTGGGTGTCGCCGTCCTCGAGCGGCCGCACCGGACCGGGCGCGAGCGCCGCGATCCGCTCCTCGCGGTCGACCACGACCGCGCCCGACTCCTCGAGCACCCGCAGCAGCAGTCCCAGCCACCAGCCGGGCAGCTCGTCGCCGGCGAGCGCCGCGACGGCCGTCGGGCCGCCGTCGCGCAGCCGCCGGTACAGCGGCGTCGCGCCGGAGCGGAGGTCGTGTTCGCGTCGCAGCGCATCCACCGTGAATCGTAGCTCAGGGTCGCCCCAGGCCCGCCAGCGCGAGAGCCCCTCCAGGCCCTCGACCGCCGCCAGATGTACGGCGTCACTGGGCGGGTCGAGCGCGACCAGGTGGACGGTGCCGTCGAGCGCCCGCGGCGCCCGCGTCAGCGACCACCAGTCGGTGAGGGCGAAGCCGCCCACCACCGGGGCCAGCTGGCGGACGCGGCGGGCGGCGTCGGCGGTCACGACGGTGACCGCGTCGCCGCTGGCCACCAGCGCCGCGATCGCCGCCGCCGCGCCGGCCTGCGAGCGGTCGTCGAAGCCGTCGCGCCAGGCGCCGGGATCGCCCTCGTCGGCCGGCGGGAAGGGGTCGACGGCGTCGAGCACCGCCAGCGCCACGTCGGCCGCGTCGCCGTCGAGCCGATCGATCGCGGCCGGGGTCGGCGCGGCCAGCTCGCGGACCCGCAGCCGCGGGATCGTCGAGCCGCGGAAGCTGTGGCGCTCGAGCGCGTAGCTGCCGGCGATCGGCCCCTCGACGGCCGGCAGCCGGTCGCGGCCGAAGGCGACCGCCGCCACTCGCGAGCCGCCGCTGCGGAGGGTGAAGGCCAGGTGGGCGCCGGCCGCCCCGAGCGGCCGCGGCGACTCGGCCCAGCCGGCGGGGACCAGCAGCACCGGCTCCGGGTTGCCCTCGCCGAACGGGCCCAGCCGGCCCAGCTCCTCGGCCAGCGCCATCCCCAGCTGCTGGCCGCCGACGACCGCGTCGACCCGCTCGACGGGGACCAGGGCGAAGACGTCGAGGTGCTCGGCGGCGTAGGCGCTCAGCGCCGCCCGGAAGGCGGGGATCGCGGCGGTCGCCAGCGCGCAGCCGGCGGCGGCGCGGTGGCCGCCGTGGCGCGTCAGGTGCTCGGCGCAGGCGTCGAGGCCGGCCAGCAGGTCGAAGCCGGGCACCGAGCGGGCCGAGCCGGAGGCCTCCTCGCCGTCGACGCTCAGCAGCACCGCCGGCCGCTGGAAGCGCTCGGCGATCCGCGAGGCGACGATCCCGACCACGCCGGGGTGCCAGCCCTCGCCGGCCAGCACGTGGACGGGGACGTCGCCCTGCTCGGTCGCCTGGGCCTCGGCCTCGCGCAGGATCCGGGCCTCCAGCTCGCGGCGGTCGCGGTTGAAGCCGTCGAGCTGGTCGGCCAGCCGCCGGGCCTCGACCGGGTCGTCGCAGAGCAGCAGCGCGACGCCGGTGTCGGCGCGGCCGATCCGGCCGGCAGCGTTGATCCGCGGCGCCAGCCGGAAGCCGACGGCGGTGCTGTCGACGTCGGCGGGCGCGGTCGCGGAGACGTCGAGCAGCGCCCGCAGCCCGGGACGGCGGGCGTCGGTGATCGCCGCCAGCCCGCGGCGGACGATCGTGCGGTTCTCGCCGGTCAGCGGGACGACGTCGGCGATCGTGGCCAGGGCGACGACGTCGAGGTCGATGTCGGCCCCCGCCGGGTCCTCCCCCGCGGCGGCCAGGATCGCCCCGGCGAGCCGCCAGGCGACTCCCGCCCCGCACAGCTGCGGCGCCGGGTAGCGGGTCGCCGGCGGGGCGCCGCCGGGCGTGCCATCGGCGGCCTCGGCGGGCAGCCCCGGGTGGACCAGCGGCACCTCCGGCAGCCGGCCGTCGGCCCGCGGACGGTGGTGGTCGGTGATCACCAGGTCGAGGCCCAGCTCGCGGGCGAGCGCCGCCTCGTCGACCGCGGTGATCCCGCAGTCGACGGTCACCACCAGGCCGGCGCCCTCGGCGGCCAGCCGGCGGACGGTATCGGCGGCCAGTCCGTAGCCGTCGTCGATCCGGTGGGGCAGGAACCAGCTGGCGTCGGCCCCGATCTGGCGCAGCGCGCGGACCAGCGTGGCGGTCGCGCAGACGCCGTCGCAGTCGTAGTCGCCGTGGACGACGATCCGGCTGCCGGCGCGGACGTGCCCGACGACCACCTCGGCCGCGTCGGCCAGCCCCGCGAACGCCTCCAGTGGATGCCCCTCGTCGGCGGCCAGGAAGCGGCGGGCGTCGTCGGGATCGGCGAGCCCGCGCCGGACCAACACCTGGGCCGTGACGTCGCCGACGCCCAGCTCCCGCCGCAGCGCGGCGACGGCGGCCTCGGAGGCGGGCGGGATCTCGAACCGGACGTCCACGGACCCCGAGGCTACGGGGTCGGGACGACGGGATCGGCCGCCGACCCCGCGGCCGCGATCGGCGGCGGTGCTCAGGCCTGCCGCTGGGCCTCGGCGCGGGCGCCGAACAGCCACAGGCCGGCCAGCGCGACCACGCAGCCGGGGATGCCGAGCAGCGCCGTGACGACGTCGGTCTCGTCGCGGCTCGGCAGGCTGACGCCGCTGAGCAGGACCCCGCCGACGATCCCGCCGACGATCGAGATCGCGAACGCGCCGACGATGCCGCCGGCGAACTTGTCCGGGACGAAGACCGTGAAGTGCCACACGGCCAGCGAGATCAGGACCCAGGTCAGGATCGCCACGAGGAACCCTCCGTCGCGTCGTTGGTGGTCGTCGGGCGGCCGCTCATCGGGGCCTCCCGTGGCGCTTGTTGCTCTTGCTCTTGCGCGCGCCGCGCGGCTTCTCGTCCTTCATCACGACCTCCTCGGGGCTGAGGTCGGCCGCGCGCTCGGGCGGTGCGCCGGCGGCGTCCTCCTTCGCGGGGGCCTCGGGCTCCGGCGCGGCGGCCGCGGCCCGGCGCTGGCGCTTCTTCGGGGTCTGGGCCGGCGCCTCGTCGATCCCCAGGTCGGCGACCATCTGCCGGAACTCGTCGCTGGAGACCTCGTTGCCCTCGGGCTCCGGCGCGGTCAGGCGCGCGCGCTTCTCGCGCTGGGCGAAGGGATCGACCTCGCCGGTCTTGTTGCCCTCCGGGTAGGCGGGCAGGACCCCGCCGTTGGCCGCGATCAGCCGCTTGCGGCGGGCCTTGAAGGCCGGCAGCCGCTCGACCCACTCGGTCAGCACCGGCGAGGCGATGAAGACCGACGAGTAGGCGCCGGAGAGGGTGCCGATCAGCATCGCGAGCGCGAAGTCCTTCAGCGTGTCGCCGCCGAAGAGCAGCAGCGCCAGCGTCGGCAGGCCGGCCGAGAACGAGGTCACCAGCGATCGCCCGAGCACCTCGCTCATCGAGCGGTTGATGATCTGGCTGAAGGCCGCGGACGGCAGCCGTTTGAGGTTCTCGCGGACGCGGTCGAAGACGATGATCGTGTCGTACAGCGAGTAGCCGATGATCGTCAGCAGGGCGGCGACGGTCGAGGCGGTGACCTCGGCGCCGGTGAGGGCGTAGATGCCGGCCGTGATCAACAGGTCGTGGACGACCGCGATCAGGATCGGCATCGTGTACCGGAGCCCGAACCGGAACCAGATCACGAACGCGATCACCGCGAACGAGGCCAGGATCGCCACGATCGCCGACCGCGCCACCGTCTTGCCGAAGGTCGGCCCGACGGTGTTGGTGTCGAGCTGGGCCGGGTTGACGCCGAGCTTCTGCAGCTCGTTGGTCACCCGTCCGAGCCGCTGGCGGTCGAGCGCCTCGGTGGCGATCTGGAAGGTCGTGCCGCCGGCGCGCTGACGGGCCGCCTCGCCGGTCAGCTGGACGGTCTGGATCTTGGCGTCGGCGAGTCCGACCGGCCGCAGCGCGTCGCGGACCTGGTCGACGCTGGTGCCGGCGCGCGCGGTCGCCTTGATCTGGGTGCCCGACTCGAAGTCGATGCCGAAGTTCAGGCCCTTGGCGCCGATCGCGATCGCGCCGATCGCCAGGATCACGCCCGACATCGCGAAGAACCACTTCGACGCCTTGACGAAGTCGTAGCGATGCCAGATCGGGTTGCGCTTGCGGGCGCCGAGCATCGTCGGGTGCGTGATCAGCCGCGAGCGGCCCACCAGCCCGAGGATCGCCCGCGTCAGGGCGATCGCCGTCAGCATCGAGATCAGGACGCCGATCCCGAGGTTGAGCGCGAAGCCCTTGACCCCGGCCGTCGCGACCATGAAGAGGATGAAGGCGACGAGGAACGTGATGACGTTGCCGTCGATGATCGCCGACAGGCCCTTGCGGTAGCCGTCCTTGATCGCGCGTGGGACCGATCGTCCCGCCTGCAACTCGTCCTTGACGCGTTCGAAGATGACGACGTTGGCGTCGGCGGCGACGGCGATCGTCAGGATCAGGCCGGCGATGCCCGGCAGCGTCAGGACGATCGGGATCAGCTTGACGAGCGCCAGGAAGAAGAGCGTGTAGGCGGCCAGGCCGACGATCGCGATCAGGCCGAGCGCGCGGTAGAACGCGAGCAGGAACAGCGCCACGCCGATGAAGCCGACGATGCCGGCGATCAGGCCCTGGTCGAGGGCCTCCTGGCCGAGCGTCGCCGAGACCTGCTGCTGCGAGATCAGGTTCAGCTCCAGCGGCAGCGAGCCGCTCTTCAGCTGGTTGGCCAGGGTCTGGGCCGACTTGACCGTGAACTGGCCGGAGATCTGCGACCCGCCGGCCCCGCTGATCCCGTTCGGGTTCTCGTTGAAGTCGATGTACGGGGTCGTGACCAGCTTCTGGTCGAGGACGATCGCGAAGTGGTTGCTGCAGCGCTGGGCCTGCTGCTGCCGCGTCTCGCCGGCCTGGGGCACGCAGTTGTCGCGGCCGCGGTCGACGATCGCCTTCGTCGTGTCCTTCCAGATCTTCTGGCCGCGGTCGCTGAACTCGAAGCTGACGACCGGGCGGTTGGCGGCGCCGGGCGAGGTGTCGAAGGTCTGGGCCGGGTTGCGGACGTCCTCGCCCTCGAGCGCCGCCTGGTCGCGGAGCACGAACCAGCGCGAGTTCGGCAGCGCGATCGGGTCGCCCTTGAAGTCCTTGTTCTCCGGATCGTCCTCGGCCTCGACGACCCGGTAGCCCTGCGGCACCTTGACGTAGCGCAGCGGCTTCGCGTTGCCGTCCGCGGCCAGCCGCTTGGCGGCGTCGGGGATCTGGGTCCGCAGCCCGCGCAGGGCGCGCTGGACGTTGCTGCTCTTGTCCAGCTCCTGGGTGCTCCGCTCGGGACCGGCCAGGACCGCCTTGGTGCGGTCGTTGACCAGGTACCACTGGTCGGCCGAGACCTCCTTGCCGGTGTTCGTCGACTTGAGGTTCTTGGCCCGCATGACCGCCCCGTAGGCGGTGGTGGCGGCCGGCGACTGACGGCTGCCGCCGATCTGGGAGATCTGCGGATCGGCGGCGTTGATCTGCCCGTCCGGGCCGACGACGTTCGCCTCCCAGTCGTAGAACGCCATCTTCGCCGTCGAGCCGACGGTGTCCGCCGCCTCCTGCGGGTTGGAGACGTCCGGCAGCGCGACGTCGATCTGGCGGTCGCCGGAGCGCTGCAGCTCGGCCTCGGCCACGCCGAGGCTGTTGACCCGCTCCTGCATCACGTCGATCGTGCGCTGGAGCGTGGCCTCGTCGAGCGTCTCGCCCTTCGTCGGGCTGACCTCGTAGATCAGCTGGACGCCGCCCTTCAGATCGAGCCCGAGCTTCGTCGGCTTCGTCGCGAGCGCGACCGCCGACGCCGCGAGCAGGATGCCGACGGCGAGGAGGATGAGGAGGTTGCGACGACGATCGGTCATGGCGGGATTCGGAAGGGTACCCGTCGATCGGGCGGGCCGAGCCGCGGCCGAGCCGCGGACCGGCCTGCCGCTCGCCCGACCCAGGCGTGACGGGGATCACGCACGATAGGCCCTCGGACGGCGGCGCCGCCTTGCGGGTCCCCGCGGCCGCCCGCTTCTGGAGACAACGACGGACCCTGAATCAGCGATCGGGCAGCGTCAACCCGAGGTGCTCGAAGGCCAGCGGCGTGGCCACGCGGCCCCGCTGGGTGCGCTGGAGCAGGCCCTGCTGGAGCAGGTACGGCTCGTAGACGTCCTCGATCGTGTCGGCCTCCTCGCCGACCGCCGCCGAGAGCGTCGCCAGGCCGACCGGGCCGCCGGCGAACATCGCGCAGATCGCCCGCAGGATCTCGCGGTCGAGGCGGTCGAGGCCGAGCGCGTCGACGCCCAGCAGGTCGAGCGCCTGGCTGGCCGCGGCGGCCGTCACGCGGCCCTCGGAGCGGACCTCGACGTAGTCCCGCACCCGCCGCAGCAGCCGGTTGGCCACGCGCGGGGTCCCGCGGGCCCGGAGCGCGATCAGGATCGCCCCCTCCTCGTCGACCAGCAGGTCGAGCAGCCGCGCCGAGCGGTGGACGATCGAGACCAGGTCGTCGAGCAGGTACGGCTCGAGGCGCTGCTGGAGGCCGAAGCGGTCCCGCAGCGGCCGCGAGAGCAGCCCGGCGCGGGTCGTCGCGCCGACCAGGGTGAACGGCGGCAGGTCGAGGGTCACCACCCGCGCCCCCGGTCCCTGGCCGATCGTGACCGGCAGCTGGCGGTCCTCCATCGCCGGGTAGAGCGTCTCCTCCAGCGCCCGCGGCAGCCGGTGCAGCTCGTCGACGAAGAAGACGGAGCCCGGCTCGAGCGCGGTCAGCAGCGCGGCGACGTCGGCCTTGCGCTCCAGCGACGGCCCCGCCGTGAGCACGAACGGCGCCTCCAGCTCCTCGGCCAGGATCCGGGCCAGCGAGGTCTTGCCGAGCCCCGGCGGCCCGGCCAGCAGCACGTGGTCGAGCGACTCCCCGCGCCCGCGCGCGGCGTCGATCGCGATCCGCAGCTGGTCGCGGACGTGGTCCTGGCCGACGAAGTCGTCGAGCGAGCGGGGCCGCAGCGAGAGATCCTCGGCGTCCTCCCCCGCGCGCGCCGTCGGATCGGGCAGCCGGGTCGGCGTCCAGCCGTCGGCGTCGGCGGGGGTCCGGATCCCCTGCCCCTCGGGACGGCCGAGCGGGTCGGGCCCGTCGAAGCGCCGCTCGGCGCTCACTTGCGCGACCTCCGGAGGGCGTCGGCGATCAGCTCGGCGGCGGTCTCGCCCTGGGCGACCGCCAGCAGCGCGTCGACCTCGGCCAGCGGCAGGCCGAGGCCGAGCAGGCCCTCGCGTGCCTCGCCGGCCGGGCTGCCGGGCACGCCGGGCGCCGTCGCACCACGGCCGAGGCTGGCGTGGCCGGCCAGCTTCTCCTGCAGCTCGGCGACGATCCGCTCGGCCAGCCGCTTGCCGATCCCCGGCGCCTGCTGCAGCCGCTTGGCGTCGCCGGCCGCGATCCCGGCCGCGATCTCGTCCGGGGCGCCGCCCGAGAGCACCGCCAGCGCCATCTTCGGCCCGACCGCCTGGACCCCGACCAGCAGGTGGAAGAGGTCGCGCTCGGCGGCGTCGAGGAAGCCGTAGAGGGTCATCGCGTCCTCGCGCACGGCGAGGTGGCAGAGCAGCTCGACCTCGCTGCCGACCGGCGGCAGGGCCGCGATCGTCGTCGTCGAGCAGCCGAGCTGGTAGCCGACGCCGCCGGCGGTCAGCAGCACCACCGCGTCCGGCCGCCGCTCGTGGACGGTGCCCCGCAGGAGCGCGATCACGCCGGCAGCGCCGACCGCAGCGGCGCGTGGTTGGCGTGGCAGATCGCCGCGGCGAGCGCGTCGGCGGCGTGGTCGGGCGTCGGCGGCGCGGCCAGCCGCAGCAGCGCCTGGACCATCCGCTGGACCTGGGCCTTGTCGGCCCCGCCGCGACCGCAGACCGCGCCCTTGATCTGCTGCGGCGTGTAGTCGCTGCACGGCACCCCGCGCTGGGCGGCGGCGAGCATCGCCACCCCCCGCGCCTGGCCGACCGCGAGCGCGCTGGTGGCGTTCTTGCCGAAGTAGAGGGATTCCATCGCGAGCGCGTCGGGAGCGTAGTGGTCGAGCAGGTCGGCGACCGCCTGGTGGATCCGGTGGATCCGCGACGGCAGCGACTCGCCGGCCGCGGTCGCGATCACGCCGCCGTCGAGCGCGACGAGGGCGCTGCCGCGCCGCTCGACGACGCCGAAGCCGGTGTTGGCCAGGCCGGGGTCGATGCCCAAGACGATCACCACGCCACCATTCTGCGCGGAGCGTCGGACGCCTGCACGCGAACGTGCGTTCCTGTCCCGCTCACGGCGCCGACAGGGCGGGACGGCCGGCGGCGAGCCGCGCGGTCCGCTCGACGGTGGCGCGGAACTGCCGCTCGTCGAGGCCGGCCGCCGTCGTCCGCCCGTCGGCGACCAGCCGCGCCCGCAGCGGCTCGTCGGCGGCCAGCGCACGGACCGCGGCGGCGATCGCCCGCGGGTCGTCGGGCGGGACCACGAGTGCGTTCTCCCCGTCGCGCAGGTACTCCGACTGGCCGCCGATCGCCGTCGCCACCACCGGCCGCCCGTGGGCCATCGCCTCCAGCGGCACCAGGCCGAACGGCTCCGACCAGCGGACCGGGAAGAGCAGCGCGTCGTGCTCGTCGAGCAGCTGCGGCAGCTGGTCGTGCGGGACCGCGCCCCGCAGCTCGACCCGGTCGCCGAGGCCGAGCCGGGTGGCCTGCTCGCGGAGCGCGGCGGCGACCTGGTCGTCGCCGCCCCCGGCGACGGTCAGGCGCGTCTCCGGCGGCAGCTGGGCCAGCGCCGCGACCGCGACGTCGACGCCCTTGCGGGGATCGAGCCGGCCGAGGCAGAGCAGCCGCCCCCGCCACGGCCGCGGCGGCCGCGGCGCGTCGGGCAGCGCGACGCCGGGCGCCGCCACCCGCCAGCCGGGCGGGATCGAGCGGGTCCGGACCAGCTCGTCCGCCAGCTGCAGCGAGTTCAGCAGCACGTGGCCCTCGGCCCCCCGCGGCCGGTCGCTGCCGAGCGCCCGCGCGAGCGGCCCGCGGAGCTTCGGCAGCGGCCGCAGGGCGCGGGCGAAGCGGTCGACGACCGGCCCGTAGATCGGCCAGCGGTCGTGGACCACGAAGACGGCGGGGATCCCGGCCCGGCGGACCGCCCCGACCAGCGACAGGCTCATCCCGCCCATCGCCCAGAAGAGCACCACGTCGGGGCGGTGGGCGGCGAGGGCGGCGCGCAGGACCCGGTGGTTGTGGCGTTCGAGGGCGACCACCCGGCGCGGACCGAGCCGCGGGAAGCCGTGGTCGCGCCAGTACCAGCGCAGCGCGCGCTGCACCGGATAGGGATGGTCGTCGGCCCCGGCAGCGGGCTCGCGGTGGTCGGTGACCAGCGTCCGGACCGCCCAGCCACGGTCGTGCAGCCAGCGGTCGGCGCCGTGGTGGACCAGCTCGTAGCCGCCGAGGTGGTGCGGCGGGTAGAGGTTGGAGATCGCGAGCGCGCGCGGCGCGTGGGTCATGCGCGTGCCCGCGGCCGCGGCGGCCGTCGGCCTCAGCCGAAGACGCGCTCGAGGACCTCGTCGTCGACCTCGAAGTTCGCGTGGACCTCGCTGACGTCGTCGTTGTCGTCGAGCGTGTCGATCAGCTTCGCGAGCTTCGTCGCCTGCTCCTCGTCGAGCGGCGTCCGGACCTGCGGGCGGAAGACGAGCTCGGCCCGCTCGTACTCGATCCCGGCGGCGTCGAGCGCCTCGCGGACGGCGGTCAGGGCCCCGGGCTCGGTGATCACCTCGAAGGTGCCCTCGTCCTCCTCGATGTCGTCGGCGCCGGCCTCGATCGCGACCATCAGCGCCTCCTCGTCGTGCTTGCTGCCGTCGACGACGACCACGCCCTTCTTGTCGAAGAGGTAGGCGACCGAGCCGGGCTCGCCGAGCGAGCCGCCATGCTTGGAGAACATGTGCCGCACCTCGGAGCCGGTGCGGTTGCGGTTGTCGGTCAGCGCCTCGACCAGCACGGCGACGCCGCCCGGACCGTAGCCCTCGTACATCACGGCCTCGAAGTTGGCCGCGTCGGCGCCGGCACCGGTGCCCTTGTCGATCGCCCGCTGGATGTTGTCCTTGGGCATCGAGGCGTCCTTGGCCTTCTGGATCGCCAGCGCCAGGGCCGCGTTGCCGACGGGGTCGCCCCCGCCCTCCTTCGCGGCCACGGTGATGTGGCGCGCGAGCTTGGTGAAGAGCTTGCCGCGACGCGAGTCGACGATCGCCTTCTTGTGCTTGATCCCCGCCCACTTGGAGTGCCCGGCCATGCGCTCCAGCGTACCGCGGGGCCGGTCGGCACGGCGCTGCGGACGGCGGAGGAGCGACGGCGGGTCCTCGACGGCGCACCCCCCGTGGCGCGGCCGAGGACCCGCGGTCCCGGTCTCAGGTTGCGTGACGCTGTCGGGGACCGTCGCGGCGATCGATCCGGCCGACCCGTTGGGCGGCCACGTGACCCCCCGGACACGTGGCGCAGCCGGGTCGGCCGGCGATCACGTCGTCGATGGTCCCAGGTCCCACCCCCGGATCACCAGTGGGGTGCCCACCCCACTCTTTTCCCCCGCTCGACCCTGGAGATCGGTGTACACAGGAGGCCCTGCGCCGGCCCTCGCGCGCCTCCTACCGCCGGTAACCAACGCCGTGGACAGCGAACGCACCGATCGGTGCGGAGGACGCCGTCGACCCGCCGCGTGGCGGGCCGGCGCTCGCTTCGTGGCGTCGCGCCGCTCGGGGGTGGCGGCGGTGGGTCCGTGCGTGGGTGATAGACGCCGGAAGCGGGCCGGGCGGTCGGGGCCGCGCGGGAGGGGTGATCGTCACACGGCGCCGGACCGGCGCCGGGGCGTGCGACGTTGCCCGTCGCCGGCGGGGGTGAACGTCGCACGCCGTGGGGAGGGGTCCGGGCATGTGACGTTCGCCGCCCCCCGCCCTCCCCCGCACTCTCCCGCGCCCACCGCGCCGCCGGACGGCGACGCTCAGCCGTCGAGGGCGGCGGCGTACAGCTCCAGCGTCCGCGCCGTGTGGCCGGGGACGCCGAGGTGGTCGACCGCGGCCCGGCAGCGCTCGCGCAGGCCCGGCTCGGGCCGCAGCTCGAGCGCGCCGCGGATCGCGGCGGCCAGCTGCTCGGGCGTCGCCTCGGGAGCGATCCGGCCGACGCGATCGTCGCGGATCACCTCGGCCGGGCCTTCGCCGGCGAACGCCACCGCCGGGGTCCCGCAGGCCAGGCTCTCCGCCACCACCAGGCCGAAGGCCTCGTTGAAGGAGGGCAGCACCGTCACCCACGCGCGGCGGTAGGCGTCGACCAGCGCCGGCCGCTCGTCGAGGTCGCGCAGCCGGACGCCGGGCACGGCCTCCAGCTCGCGCGTCAGCGCCGGATCGCGCGGGCGCGAGACCACCAGCTCCAGCTCGGCCAGCTCGCGCCGCAGCAGCGCCAGCGCCTCCAGCAGCAGCGGCAACCGCTTGGCGCCGCTGGCCGGATCGGACGAGAACAGCAGGGTCGGGACCGGGTCGCGCTCGACCGTCGCGTCGATCATGAACGCGTCGAGGTCGACCGGCGGGGCGACGATCTCGCTGCGGACGGCGAAGGTCCGCCACAGCCGCTCGGCGGCGAACTCGCTCAGCGACGTCACCACCGCCGCCGACCGCGCGGCGTCGACCAGGCCCTCCAGCCGACCGCGCTCGACGACCGCCCACGGCCGGTCGGGCGGGCCCATCACGCTGACCACCAGCGGCAGCCGCGCGCCCTGCCGCAGCCGCCGGCGCCAGCCGATCACCCGCGCCGCCAGCACCGCCTCGGTCGGGTAGAAGGCGTGCAGCAGCGGGCCCGGGTCGGCCACCAGCAGCGGCGCCGCCAGCGGGTGGTGGGCGGCGTGGACGTCGTAGCGCTGGCGCAGCAGCCGCCGCCGCGCCGGACGCGGCAGCCGGACGATCTCCAGCCCCTCCTCCTCGCCGCGCACGATCGCGCGGCCGGGGTGCCCGCAGACCAGCCGCGGCCGGTGCCCCTCCGCCACCAGCCCGTCGGCCAGCAGCCGGATCGCCCGCTCCGACCCGCGCCGGACCTCGGGCCAGAAGGTCGGGTGCAGCAGCGTCGGCGCCAGCGGGCTCACAGCAGCACCGTCCGCTCGCGGGCCGACCAGACGACGAAGCCCGCGATCCGCGCGGCGTCGATCAGCGCCGCCGCCGGCAGCTCGACCGCGCCGCGGGCGTAGCCCTTCGGCGAGCGGCCGTAGCGGCTCGCGTGCCAGGCCGCGTAGGGCAGCGCCAGCGCCGCCGGCCGCGGGTCGCGGCGGGCCGCGGCCCACCCCAGCCCGGCCGCGCCGACCAGCAGCCAGCCGTGGTTGGCGACCCAGAAGATCCCGAGCGGGAAGTGCCCGCGCAGCTGCGGATGGCGCCGCTTCAGCCGCGTCGTCTCGCCGAAGCGGGTGCTGACCCGCAGCCAGCCGCGCAGCCCCGGCGTCTCGACCGCGTGGTCGACGACCGCGTCGGGCACGGCCACCCACGGTGCGCCGCGCTCGTGCATCCGCCAGGCCAGGTCGGTGTCCTCGCCGACGCTGCCGTAGCCCTCGTCGAGCCCGCCGACCGCCTCCAGCAGCCCGCGCGGGAAGGCCATCGAGCAGAGCTCGGCCCACGGGGTCGGCGGCGCGAACCGCTGCAGCCGCGGCCGCGGCGCCCGCATCGCGACGTCGTGCTGGTCGGGGTCGATCGCCGCCCCGCCCTGCAGCAGCCCCTCCGGGTGCGCCCGGTGGGCGGCCAGGAACGCGGCCAGCCAGCCCGGCTGCGGCCGGCAGTCGTCGTCGGTGAAGGCGATCAGCGGCGCCCGCCCCATCCGCCAGGCGATGTTGCGCTTCTGCGACGCCACCAGCCCGTCGGAGGCGACGATCGCCGCCACCCCGGAGCGGACCAGCGGGTGCTCGCGGGCCGCCTCCAGCACCGGCGTCCGCTCGGGGCCGTGGACGACGTTGACCTCGAAGGTCGCGCCCTCCGGCAGCTCCTGGGCCGCGAGCGCGTCGAGCGCCCACAGCAGCCCGACCCGGCGCCCGGCCGTGGGGATCACGACCGAGACGTCCGGGGCGGCCGGCCGCGGCGGCGCGGACCCGCCCGCCCGCTCGCGGTCGGGCGGGGTCACGTCGCGATCGCGTCCGGGTGCTCGCGGTACCAGGCGATCGTGCGGCGGATGCCCTCGTCGAGGTCGACCTGCGGCGCCCAGCCGGTCTGCTCGCGGAGCTTGGTCGAGTCGACGTACTGGCGGTCGATCTCGCCCGACGGCGTGCCCTGGCCGCGGATGTCCGGCTCCAGGTCGACGCCGCTGACGCGGACCACCGCGTCGATCACCGACTTGACGCTGTGCGGCCGGTCGCCGCCGGCGTTGAACGCGTGGCCGCGGGCCAGCAGCGGCTCTCCTTCGGCGCGATCGGCGTCGGCGTCGAGCTGGTCGCAGATCGCCAGGTAGGCGTTGGCGGCGTCCTCGACGTAGAGGAAGTCGCGCTCCGGCGAGCCGTCCGAGCGGATCACCGGCGCGCGGCCGCGCAGCACCGCCGCGATCGCCTCGGGCAGCAGCCGCGAGCGGTTGAGGTCGCCGCCGCCGTAGATGTTGGCCAGCCGCGTGACCGCCGTCGGCACCCCGTAGGTGTGCCAGTAGGAGCGGGCGATCAGGTCGGTCGCCGCCTTCGACACGTCGTAGGGGAACTTCGGCTGGAGCGCGAAGTGCTCCTGGTAGGGCAGCGTCTCGTGGGGGCCGTAGGCCTTGTCCGAGGCGGCCACGATCACGCGCTCGACGCCCTGCAGACGGCACGCCTCCATCAGCACCCAGGTGCCCTTGATGTTGGCCTCGAAGGTCGAGACCGGCGAGCGGTTGGCGGTGCCGACGATCGTCTGCGCGGCGAGGTGGAAGACGGTGTCGCACTCGTACTCGCCGATCGCGCGCTCGACCACCCCCTCGCCGACCAGGTCGCCCTGGACGACGGCGCACTGCTCCTCCAGGCCGTCGAGCCGCAGCATCGACGCGCGCACCTGGTCGCGGCGGAGCACGGTCACGTGCGCCCCCCGCTCCAGCAGCGCGCGGACGAGCCACGCCCCCAGCATCCCGTACGCCCCGGTGACGAACACCGAGCGCCCCCTCATCGACTCTCCGAACCCGGTCATCGGCGCGCATCCTTCCAGAAGCCGGCTCGACGTCCGAGCCCGGCGGCGATCCTGCGTGGCGTCCAGCGGCGAGCGACCTCGGCCCCGATCGGGTGCTCGATCCCACCGGGGCGCGGCACCGGCACCCCGGCCGCCGTCGCGCAGTCCCCGAGCAGGCCGGCGAGCCACGCGTCGAACTCCTCGGCGGCGACGTGGACCCGCTCGCGGGCGGGGATCTGCCCCTCCCACCACCAGGCCAGCACCCGCTGCTCCTCCGGCACCCGCTCGTGGGTCCCGGCCGGCAGGTGGCGGCCCGGGGCGGCGAGCAGGTGCGGCTTGTGGGTGAGGACGAAGCCCTGGCCCTCGGCGGTCGTCTCGACCTCGCTGATCCAGCGGTGGTGCGACCAGCCGACCCAGTGGCCCTGGACCCCGTAGGTCAGGTCCTCGATCGGGGCCGGGACCTCGACGTAGCCGGCCTTCGCGACCCGCGACAGCTCGCGGCAGACGAAGACCGGGTCGCGGACGTCCTCGAGCGTGTGCGAGCAGAGCACGACGTCGAACTGGTCGTCGGCGAACGGCCACGGCTCGGGCCCGCAGATGTCGGCCTGGACCCAGCGGTCGGCGCTGAACCGCTCCTCGTCGGGCGCGGTGTGGCCGTAGAGGCCGCGGGTCTCGTAGGGCAGCAGGTCGATCACCCAGTCGGCCCGCGCCAGCGGCGCCGCCCAGCCGCCGACGTCGAGCACCAGCGCGTCGTCGGGCAGCGCGGCGATCCGCTGCAGCGCCTCCGCCCTCACGGCTTGCGGGCCGTGAAGTGGACGTACGTCTGGCGCATCTCCTTCTTGCCCGGCGGGCGGAGGAAGCCGTGGCGCTCGACGTCGACCCAGCCGGCGGTCAGCATCCAGGCTTGGAGCAGCCGCAGGTTCGGGACCCACCAGTTGAACGGCGACTCGAGCGTCCGGAAGTGCGCCATCGGCTTGCGCGGCGAGCGCAGCTGGGCCCGCCACGAGAAGGCCTCCATCATGATCAGCCGCCCGCCCGGCTTCAGCTGCGCGGCCAGCCGCTCGAGCGTCCCGACGGGGTCGCGCAGGTGAAGCAGGATCGCGCCGATGAAGACCAGGTCGTACTCGCCCTCGAGGTCGTCGACCTCGAGCTTCTGGACGTCGACCTGGACCCGCTCGACCGACGAGCCGAGCAGCTCCTTGGCCAGCTTGAAGCCGCGGCCGAGCTGCATGTTGCGCTCGGCGGCCTCCTGCAGCAGCCGCTCGCGGTGGATCGGCGGCCAGCTGGTGGCGTCGAAGTCGGGCAGGTCGAGCGCCGTCACGGCCGCCCCCCGCTGCTCCATCGAGAACGCCCAGTGGCCGTCGAAGGTGCCGACATCGATCGCCCGCTGACCGCTGAGGTCGTCGGGCAGCAGCTTGGCCGTGATCGGGCGGTGATCGACGAAGCCGGGGGTCACGACCCCCGGGGCCAGCTCGATCGCGTGGTACCAGATCGGGTTGTCGGCGATCGCCTGGCGGGCGGCCGCCGCGCGGTCCGACTCGACGGCGGTCATCGCGAGACCTCGGCGTCGCCGGAGAGCGTGGCCAGCAGCCGCTGGTCGTCCCACGGCGCGACGCCGCCGTCCCACAGCTCGTTCAGCCGCCGCGCGTCCTTGTAGGTGTCCATGCAGGCCCAGAAGCCCTCGTGGCGGCGGCTGTGCAGGCGGCCCTCGGCGGCCAGCCGCTCGAGCGGCTCGCGCTCGAGCACGCAGTCGGGGTCGAGGACGTCGAAGACGTCGGGCTCGAAGCGCATGAAGCCGCCGTTGATCCAGTGGGTCGAGCGCGGCTTCTCGCGGAAGCCGGTGATCGCCCCGTCGTCGGCGATGTCGACGACGCCGAACTGCAGCTCGGGCCGGACCACGGTGACGGTCGCGGTGCGACCGGCCTCGCGGTGGCGGGCCTCGAGCGCGGCGAGGTCGACGTCGGCGACGCCGTCCGCGTAGGTCAGGTGGAACGGCTCGCCGCCCAGCTGATCGCGGAGCCGGTGGACGCGGCCGCCGGTCTCGGTGTCGACGCCGGTGTCGATGCACCGGACCTCGACCCCCTCGGGCCACTGGATCGCGGCCACCGCCTCCGCGAGCAGATCCGCCTTGTAGCCCGCGGCGAGCAGGAACCGGCGCTGCCCCTGGGCGGCGTAGATCGATACGACGTGTTGGACGATCGGTCGCCCGCCGACGTCCACCAGCGGCTTGGGCAGGGTCTGACCCGCCCCTAGACGGGTACCCCGTCCACCGCAGAGGACGACGACCGGCAGGTCGTCTGGAGTGTGCTGGCCTTCCACGGCGCCGCAGTCTAGGGGCCTTTGCGGCCCCTGTCGTCATGAATCCGTTGACGTACGGCGTCCACCGCCTCGTTGCCTGCTACGCGACGGTTGCGGCGACGCGAACGGGCTCTACACTCCGCCGCGATGGACGCCCGTGAAGCCGCCGATTCCCGACCCTGGTACCACACGCTCGAGCTCGCGCCGGGGGTCGTGACCGATGGCTGGTTCGACCTCCGTGAAGACGTCAAGCACTACGGCATACCGGACGACCTGACCGGCAAGCGGGTGCTCGACGTCGGCACCTGGGACGGGTTCTGGGCCTTCGAGTTCGAGCGCCGCGGCGCCGAGGTCGTGGCCCTCGACCTCGACGACGAGCGGCTGCTCGACTGGCCGCCGCGCCGCCGGCCGCCGGAGAGCGAGATGCGCGACGACCAGCGCGGCGCCGGCTTCCACCTCGCCCACGAGGTCAAGCAGTCGAAGGTCCAGCGGGTCGTCCAGTCGATCTACTTCGCCACCCCGGAGGAGTACGGCCAGTTCGACCTCGTCTTCTGCGGCTCGGTCCTGATCCACCTCCGCGACCAGCTGCTGGCGCTCGAGCGGATCCGCAACCTGGTCAAGCCGGGCGGGACCTTCATCTCGGCCGAGGAGTACGACAAGCGCGGCGCGCTGCTGCCGTGGCGGTCGGCCCGCTTCCTGGCCAACCGCGACCAGGCGGTCGTCTTCTGGATGCCGACGGTCAAGACCTGGCAGGCGATGCACTACACCGCCGGCTTCGACACCACCACCGTCCACGGCAAGTTCGACATGCACGCCGGCCGGGGCAAGGACCGCTTCACGGTCCCCCACGTCGTGCTCCACTCGACCTACTAGCACCGTGGCCGAGGCGGGCGCCGCGGACGCGCACGAGCTGCGGCGGTTCGCCTACGAGAACCCGCGCCCCGACGTCCAGGCGATGGTGCCGGCGGGCGTCGGGCGGGTGCTCGACCTGGGCTGCTCGTCGGGCGCGCTCGGGGCCGGGCTGAAGCAGCGCGACCCGGCGGTCGAGGTCGTCGGGGTCGAGGTCGACCCGGTCTACGCCGCGCGGGCCGCGACCCGCCTGGACCGGGTCGAGACCGCCGACGTCGAGGCCGCCTTCGCCGACCCCGACCGCGCGCGCTCGCTGGTCGGCGACGGCTTCGACTGCCTGATCTGCGCCGACGTGCTGGAGCACCTGCGCGACCCCGAGCAGGCCCTGGCCTCGGCGGCGGCGCTGCTGCGGCCGGGCGGGGTGGCGATCGTCTCGCTGCCGAACGTCGGCTACTGGCAGACCCACTGGTCGCTCTTCCGCCACGACCGCTGGCCGCGGCACGAGATGGGGATCTTCGACCGCACCCACCTGCGCTGGTTCACGGTCCTCAACGCGATCGAGCTGCTGGCCGACGCCGGCGTCCCGGTCGCCGACCCCGAGGCCGACGTCCAGCGGGTGATGAAGCTGCGGCCGTTCCAGCCGTCGCGGATCGACCCGCGGCTGCCGCGGCTGGTGCCCCGGCGGCTGCGGACGCTGGTGACCTTCCAGCACGTCCTGCGCGGCCGGCGCGTGGCCTGAGCGGCGCCCCCGCCCCCGGCGGGCCTAGACTCGCGCTGCCCGCCTGATGTCCGACCCTCCTCCGTCCGCGCCGCCGCGGCCCCGCACCGTCCTGCCCGTCCCCCGCTCGATGCGGGTGGCGATGACCCGCGGGATCGCCTGGAACGCGGCCTTCCAGGCCTTCGCGACGCTGGTCCAGATGCTCCGCGGCGTGCTCGTCGCGGCGCTGGTCGCACCCGAGGAGTACGGCCTCTGGGGCGGCGTGCTGGCGATCATCGGCGCCGCCGGGGTGCTCAAGCAGGTCGGGATCCTGGAGGCCTACCTGGCCGACGAGGACGAGGACCAGGAGCGCAGCTTCCGGGCCGCGCTGACGCTGGAGCTGGGGGTCAACGCGGTCCTGACCGTGGCGATCGTGGTCGCGGCGCCGGTGATGGCGATCGTCTACGGCGACCGCGAGATGCTGTGGCTGGTGCTGGCCTCGACCCTGGCCGCGCCGGCGATGGTGCTGCAGGCGGGGATGTGGCCGCTGATCCGCTCGCTCCAGTTCGGCCGCCTGCGGCTGCTGCAGACGATCGAGCCGCTGCTCGGCACCGCGATCACCGTCGGCCTGGCCGTCGCCGGGCTCGGCGCCTGGTCGCTGGTGCTCGGCGGGCTGGTCGGGGCCTGGGCGACCGCGCTGCTGGCGATCCGCGCCTGCCCCTTCCCGCTGCGGCCGATCCGCGACGTCGCCCGGCTGCGGGCGCGGCTGAAGGTCTCCGCCCCCGTCGCCGCCGCGACCGGCTCGGCGGCGGCGGTGCTGCTCGGCTCGGTGGTCGCCGCCGAGCTGCTGGTCGGCACCGCCGCGGTCGGCGCGATCACGCTGGCGTCGACGGTCGCGCTGGCCGCCCAGCGGCTCGACGCCGCGATCGCCGACGCGGTGATGCCGGCGATCAGCGCCCGCCGCGAGGACGACGCGCTGCTGGTCGAGGCGTTCGGCAAGGCGAACCGGATGTCGCTGCTGTGGGCGGGGCCGGTCGGGGCCGCCTGCGCGCTGTTCCCGACGACGCTGGTCCACACCGTCCTCGGCGAGCGCTGGGAGCCGATGATCCCGGTCCTGCGCTGGTTCGGGATCGCGATCGTGATCGGCCACATCGGCACCAACCTGTGGCAGTTCCTGCTCGTCCGCGGCCACGGTCGCTCGCTGCTGGCGCTGGCCGCCGTCCACGTCGGCGGCTTCGTCGCGTTCACGATCCCGCTGCTGGCGTGGCAGGGCGTCGACGGCTACGGGATCGCGCTGGCGCTGACCGCGCTGGCCGGGCTGCTGGTCCGCGGCGTGCTCGCTCAGCGGCTCTTCCCGGGCCTCTCGATGACCCGCCACGCCGGCCGTGCGCTGGCCCCGACGCTGCTGGCCAGCGCCGCCGCGCTGGCCTCGGACCCCCTGCCCGTCGGGGTTCGGATCGGCATCTTTGGCGCTATCGTCCTCGCGTCCGTCGGGCTCTTCGAGCGCCGGCTCGCGAAGGAGGCGGCCCGCTACCTGCTGGGCCGCGGTCGCGCCACCGCCTAGATGACCACGCCACCGAAGCTGACCCCGCCCCGCGTCCCGGCCTCCGCCTACGACGAGGAGTACTTCCGCGAGGCCTGCGGCGACGCCGTGGCCTGGGACGAGCGGCGGGCGGTCGACGGGATCTACGGCTGGGTCGTGCAGACGCTCGGCGTCGGGCCGGAGACGACGATCGTCGACCTCGGCAGCGGCCGCGGCGAGCTGGTCGTGGCCGCGCTGCTGGCCGGCGCCCGGCGCGCGATCGGGGTCGAGTACTCGCCGGACGCGATCCGGCTGGCCCACGACACCGCCACCGCCCACGGCGTCGACGACCGGGTCGAGTTCCACGAGGCCGACGTCCGCGACGTGCCGCTCGCCGACGCGGTCGCCGACCACGGCACGATGCTCGACGTGGTCGAGCACCTGACCGGCCCCGAGCTGCAGCAGGCGCTCGGCGAGGCGCTGCGGGTGCTGCGGCCGGGCGGCACGCTGCTCGTCCACACGATGCCGAACCGGCTGGTCTACGACCGCACCTACCTGGCGGTGCGGGCGATCTGGCCGCGCGGTCGCCGCTGGCCGCGCGACCCGCGCAAGCCGATCGAGCACCAGATGCACGTCGGCGAGCTGTCGGCCCGCGAGCTGCGCGACGCCCTCACCGCGGCCGGCTTCGTCGACGTCCAGGTCCGCCACGGCGACCTCCACTGGTTCGGCTTCGTGCCCTCGCGGGCGGCGCGGCGGCTGCTGGCCTGGGCCGACCGGGTGCGGCCGCTGCACGTCCTGACCCGCGCCAACCTGCTCGCCACCGCCCGACGCCCGACATGAGCCTGCTCCGACGGATCCACCTGCGGATCGCCCGCGACCTCGACCTGAAGCTGCCGCACCTCGCGTCGCGGCTGCGGCGGCGCTGGCTCTACCTGCGGCACCCGAACGTCGACCTCCAGATCGACCCGACCGCCCACATCGGGCCCCGCTTCCAGCTGGTGGCGCCGTTCGGCGGCAAGCTGGTCGTCGGTCCCTACGCGGAGTTCCGGCGCGGCACGATGATCGAGCTCGGCCCGGAGGCGGAGATCGTGATCGGGCGTCGCGCGATCTTCACCAACTCGGCGCTGGTCCAGATCACCACCCGGCTGGAGATCGGCGAGGGCGTCGGCCTGGCCCAGGACACGACGATCTACGACGGCCGCCACGGCTGGGACGAGCCCGGCAAGCGCTGGTACGAGCTGCCGTTCGTCTTCCGCCCGATCGTGATCGGCGAGGGCGCGGGGATCAACAACAAGTGCACGATCACCGCCTCGATCGGGGTCGGCACGATCGTCGCCGCGAACTCGGTGGTCAACCGCGACCTGCCGGACAACGTGATGGCCGGCGGGATCCCGGCCAAGGTCCTGCGCAACCTCGGCGAGCCGGGCGCGACCAGCGACGCCGGCGGCTCGGGGACGCCGCCGGCCGCCGACGCCTAGGGCGCGCCCTCCTCGGCCGCCAGCCGCGCCGCCTCGGCCCGGAAGCGGGCGGCCAGGTCGTGCTCCCACCAGACTCGCGCCCGCTCGTGCAGCCAGGGGCCGGCCGCCGGCGTCGCCTCGGGCAGCCAGCGGGCCAGCCGCCCGGCCAGCGGGCCCGAGCGCGGCGTGGGGTCCCGCCCGACCCGCTCGAAGCGCGGCCCGAGCACGGTCGCCACGTCGGGGTGGGCCTGCTGCCACGAACGCTCGGCGCGGGCGATCCGCAGGATCCGCCGGCGCCATTCGGTCAGCGTCATCCGGGTGTCGTGGATCGCGCCGCCGTCGGGCAGCAGCCGAACCCGCAGCCCGCCGACCTCGCGGTCGAGCCGCAGGCCCAGGTCGAGGTCCTCGTAGCCGAACGGGAAGCGCTGCTCGTCGAGGCCGCCGATCGCCTCCAGCGGCGCGCGGCGGATCGCGCAGTCGCAGGTGAAGAGGTGCCACCAGCCGGTCCGGCCGTCGGCGGCGATCTCGTGGAAGCCGAACTGGAGCGCGTCGTCGACCCAGCGCTCGAACGGCGTCGTGCGGCGCCACGGCGGCCAGCGCAGGCGGCCGATCGTGGCCAGCGCCGGGTCGCCGTCGCGGTGAGCGTCGACGTGCGCCCCGAGCGCCGGCGGGTCGAGCAGCACGTCGTCGTCGACGAACAGCAGCAGCGCGCCGCTCGTCGCCCGCCACCCGGCGTTGCGGGTGGCCGAGGCGCCGGGGACGGTCGCGCGGACGCTGCGGTGGCCGCGGGCGGCGACGTCGCGCTCGATCGCCGCGGCGGCCTCCGGCGGGGCGGCGGCGTCGATCGCCACCACCACCTCGCCGGGCTGCGCGGCGAGCGCCCGGGCCAGCGCGTCGAGCGGGCGCCGCAGGTCGCGCCGGCCGCCGGTCGGCATCACGACGCTGATCTCCGGCTCGGCCACCGGCGAAGTGTTCCACCCCCGGACGGCGTGGCGCGGCCGCGGCTGCGAGCATGCCGCCGTGGCCCTCGACCCGGAGCGCGATCTCGCCGAGCTGCGCGCCTACCTCGGCGACCGCTTCGACCTGGAGCGGCTGCGGGGCCACGACGCCGGCGTGCGCGAGGAGTGGCGGGCGATCGGCGACGCCGAGCGCTTCTACCGGACGTCGGAGAGCTACCTCTACGACCTGACCGCGTTCTCGATGTCGGGGGCGAAGGCGCCCTACCACCGGCTGCTGCGCGAGCTGGTCCCGGCCGGCGCGCGGCTGCTCGACTTCGGCTGCGGGATCGGCGCCGACGGCCTGGCGCTGCTGGAGGACGGCTACGACGTGACGTTCGCCGACTTCGCCAACCCCTCGACCGCGTACCTGGCCTGGCGGCTGAAGCGGCGCGGCCACGACGCGCCGATCCTCGACCTCGACGCGCTGCCGCCGCTGGAGCGGTTCGACGCCGTCTACGCCTTCGACGTCGTCGAGCACGCGACCGATCCCGAGGCGGTGCTGGTGCGGATGGAGGGCCTCGGCGAGCTGGTCGTCGCCAACCTGCTCGACACCGCCGACGACGACCTCGAGCTGCACCAGCCGATGCCGCTGCGGGCGCTGCTCGGCCGCGCCGCTCCGGGGCTGGTCCGCCACCAGCTGCTCCACGAGCGCTCGCACCTGGTCGCCTACCGGCCGGCCGCGGCGGCCGGCCCGCTGCGGACGGCGCTGCGCCGGCGGAGGATGCTGCGCGGCGTGCGGTGAGCGGCCCTACATCGTGTCGTTGGGCCGCACGAACTGGATCTCCGGCACGCAGCAGGCCGGGGAGACGCGCAGCAGGAAGCGGACCGACTCGGCGATGTCCTGGGTGGTGATCATCTCGTCGGCGGCGACCGAGCCCTTGACGAAGTCGGTCATCGGGGTGTCGACGAAGGCCGGGCAGAGGGCGGTGCTCTTGATCCCCTCCGGCGCCAGCTCCTTGTGCATCGACTCGGTCCAGTTGACGACCGCGCCCTTGGTCGCCGCGTAGACCGAGAGCCACGCCTGGCCGTACTTGCCGGCGATCGAGGCGGTGTTGACCACCAGCGCGTTGCGGTGCTCCTTGGCCGCCTCGCGCAGCAGCCCGACCGACTCGCGGTAGAAGAGGATGATCGTCCGCAGGTTGACGTCGAGCTGCAGGTCCAGCCGCTTGGTCTGGATCTCGCCGACCGGCGCGCCGATCCCGATCCCGGCGTTGTTGACCAGCACGTCAAGCCGGCCGTAGCGCTCGCGGTGCTCGGCCACGACCCGCTGGACCGACTCCTCCGCCTGCAGCGGCACCGCCACGTGGTGGACGGTCAGCCCGGCCTGGCGCAGCTCGTCGGCCGCCGCCTCGAGCTTGTCGGCGCGGCGGGCGGCCAGCGTCAGCGCGTAGCCCTCCTCGCCGAGCATCCGCGCGACGGCCAGGCCGATCCCGCTGCTGGCGCCCGTGACGATGGCGGCGCGTGTGGTCATGAGCTGGATCCTCCGGGATCGGTGAGCGGGGTCGGGGGTTCGGGCGCGGTCAGCACCGCGTGCAGCAGGAAGACGATCTCGCCGTCGAGCTCGCGCAGCTCGCCGGTGCGGCCGTCGGCGAGCCCGACCACCACCAGCTCGGTCATCGCGCCGACGATCGCCGCCGCCATCGGCGACGACAGCGGCCGCAGCTCCGGGTGCTCCTCGCGGATCCGCTCGACCACCTCCTGCAGCTGCTCGGCCGAGCGGCGGTGCATCTCGCGCCGGACCTCGAGCGCCTCGGGACCGGCGGCGAGGATCTCGACCGCGAAGGTCCGCGTGACCTCGGGCGTGTCGGCGAGCACGCCGAGGTAGCCGCGCAGCGCCGAGCGGACCCGCTCGATCCACGGGCCGTCGCCGACCGCGCCCTCGGCCATCCGCCGCCGAAGCAGCGCGCTGCCTGCGCGGTACGAGGTCAGGAAGCAGTCGAGCTTGTCCTCGAAGTGCTCGTAGAAGGTCCGCTTCGAGACCCGCGCGTGGCCGACGATGTCGGCGATCGTGGTCGCCGCGAAGCCCTTCTCGTCGACCGCCGCCGCGATCCCCCGCAGCAGCCGCCGGCGCTGGTCGGCGATCCGGGCGGCGGCGATCGGGTCGGCGGTGTCGGGGCGCGGCTTCATCGGGCGGAATGACGGTGGATCGCGGGGGCACCTGCCTGGTAGCGTGGCCCCGTCGTCGGTACCGCACGGTACCAGCAGCCGCGGTCCGCAGTCCGGAGGAGCAGCCCGATGTCGAAGTCCCCCACCCCCGAGCCGATCGCCGACGGCGTCTCGCTGCTGCGCGGCGGCTTCGGCGGCGCGATGAACGTGGTCCTGATCGACGAGCCGGACGGCAGCGGCGTGACCGTCTTCGACGCCGGCGAGAAGGGGATGGCGCAGGCGATCAGCGACGCCGCCGCGGCCCGCGGCGGCGTCAAGCGGATCGTCCTCGGCCACGCCGACAACGACCACCGCGGCGCCGCCCCGCACGTCGCCGCGCCGGTCTTCTGCCACCGGCTGGAGGTGGCCGCGGCCGAGGCCGGTGGCCACCGCGACTACTGGCGGATGAACGAGCTGCCGCTGCCGGTGCGGCTGCTGCACCGGGTCCTGATGCGGGTCTCGTGGGAGGGCGGGCCGACCCCGATCGCCGGCACGGTCGCCGAGGGCGACGAGATCGCCGGCTTCCGGGTGATCGACCTGCCCGGCCACGCCCCGGGCCTGATCGGGCTCTTCCGCGAGCGCGACCGGGTGGCGCTGGTCAGCGACTGCTTCTACATGACCAGCATGTACGGCAAGCCGCAGCCGCCGGCGGTCCCGCTCGACCCCTACAACCAGGACACCGAGCAGGCCCGCGCCAGCATCGCCAAGCTCGCCGACCTGGAGCCGGCGATCGTCGTCCCCGGCCACCTCGGGCCGCTGACCGGGCCGGACGTCGTGGGCGCGCTGCGGCGCGCGGCCAGCGCCTAGGCGTCGCCCGGGCGACGCCGGCTCAGCCCCCGCGGCGTCGGCGAAGCGCGCCCCAGCCGTTGTCGACCACCATCGCCGCCGCGGTCCGCCAGGCCGGCTCGCCGGGGCGCGGCTCGCGGCCGGCGCCGATCCGGTGCAGCTGGCGGGTGTGCCAGTAGAGGTCGATCGCGCCGTCGAGCGACCGCACGCCGAGCCGCTTCTCGCCCGCGTCGGCCCGCGCGCGGCCGCCGCCGAGCAGCTCGCCGGCGGCGTCCGGCGCGACCGCCAGCGGCCGGCCGAGGCCGACCAGGTCGCAGCTGCCGTCGCGGATCGCCTGGCCCATCGCGGCGGCGGTCCGGAAGCCGCCGGTGACCATCAGCGGGACCCCGGGCAGCCGCTCGCGGACCCGCTCGGCGTAGTCCAGGAAGTAGGCCTCGCGCTCGCGGGTGCTGGCGCGGACCTGCGGGCCCTCGCCGACGGCGTCGACCATCGCCGGCGCCTCGTAGGTGCCGCCGCTGATCTCGATCAGGTCGACCCCCTCGTCGGCCAGCGCGGCGAGCACGTCGGCCGACTCCTCCTCGCTGAAGCCGCCGCGCTGGAAGTCGGCCGAGTTGAGCTTGATCCCGACCGGGTAGTCGGGGCCGACCGCGGCCCGGGTCGCGCGCAGCACCTCGATCACGAACCGGCGGCGGCGCTGCGGGTCGCCGCCCCAGGCGTCGTCGCGCTGGTTGGCCAGCGGCGAGAGGAACTGCGAGATCAGGTAGCCGTGGGCGCCGTGCAGCTGGACGCCCGCGAAGCCGGCCCGCTGGACGATCGCCGCGGTGGCGGCGAAGCGGCGCACGATCTCCTCGATCTCGTCGCCGGTCAGCGCCCGCGGCGTCACGAAGCCGGGGATCTTCGGCGCGACCGCGCTCGGCGCGACCGGCCGGTGGCCGCCGGCGAACCACATCGCCTGCCGGCCGGGGTGGTTGATCTGGACCCAGACGCGGGCGCCGTGGGCCTGGCCGGCGGTCGCCCAGCGGCGGAGGCCGTCGAGGTCGCGGTCGTCCTCGACGACGACGTTGCGCGGCTCGCCCAGGTGGCGGCGGTCGACCATCACGTTGCCGGTGATCACCAGGCCGGCGCCGTCCCGGCCCCAGCGGTCGTAGAGCCGCACCAGGTCGTCGGTCGGGCCGTTGGCCCGGTCGCCGAGCTGCTCGCTCATCGCCGCCTTGGCCAGGCGGTTCGCCAGCCGCCCGCCGCGGGGCAGCTCCAGCGGCTGCTCGAGGCCGGCGGGCACGGTCGTCGTCTCGGACATGCGGCGAAGCCTACTCGCCGGTAGGGCGCTTGGCTACTGATCGGTAACCAGGCGCCCGGCGCCGCTCAGCCGCGGGCGGCGGAGCGACCGCGGAGGCGCTCGCGGACCAGCCGCCGCGACTCCCGCGCCAGCTCCTTGGCCAGCTGCCGCGGCGGGTAGCGCATCGGCCCCAGGCGGACCATCCCGGCGGCGTCGTCCCACCACTTCTGGTGGGCGGCGAGCTGCGGCATCCGGTCGAGCGAGAGCGCGTCGAGCGAGCCGCCGCGGATGCCGACCCCGAAGACCTCGCGCGGGATCCCCGGCTCGCCGATCCCGCAGACCCAGACGTCGTCGAACGGCTCCAGCAGCTGGCGGAAGCCCTCGGGCGTGAACCGGAAGTAGTCGTTCGGGTAGCCGTGGATGCCGAACAGCATCACCGAGCTGATCAGGCAGAGGCCGCCGTCGGGCCGCAGCACCCGGTGCATCTCGCGGACCGCGGTGACCGGGTCGGCGCAGTGCTCGAGCGTGTCGAGGCTGACCGCGGTGCCGATCTCGCCGTCGGCGAAGGTCAGCCCCCGCAGGTCCTCGACCCGGTCGACGCCGGGACCGTCCCGGAAGTCGGTGCCGATGAACGGCCGGTCGGGGAAGAAGCGCCGGAGATCGATGTCCTGGTCGGCTTCGACCTGCATCGATCCGAACTCGACGACGGGGTCCTTGGCGGTGACGAGCGCCAGCACGTCGGCCAGGAACTCGCGGGTGATCGGCTGAGCCACGGCGCGGAGTGTACGTCCAGCGATGACCCCGCGCGACTGCGGACGGCGTCCGCTTCTCGGCAACGCTTCCCGAGGGCCGTAGACTGGCCCGGCCGTCGCGGAGGGTCCGTCCGCGACCAACGTGGTCACAGCCTGCCGGTGAGCGTCTCTCCCACTCCATCGCCCCTCCCGCCGCCGGGCTCCCCGGCGCCCGCGCCGGGGTCCGCCGCCGAGGCCGCGGCCGCCCGCGGCGTCGACCTCGGACGCCGGTCGCTGCGCGAGCACGCCACCCGCGGCGTGCTGATCAGCGGCGTCTGGATGGCGATCATGGGCGCGGTCCAGACCGGCCGCAACATGGTCCTGCCGGCGATCGTCGGCCCGGCCGAGTACGGCCTCTGGGGCGCGCTGCTGGTGGCCGGCGCGCTGCTGGCCGCCTTCCGCACCACCGGCGCCAACGAGATCTTCGTCGGCCAGAACGAGGACGACCAGGAGCGGGCCTTCCAGCGGGTCTTCGCGATCGAGGTCACCGTCAACGCGCTGCTGATGGTGGTGACGATCGCCGTCGCCCCGCTGCTGGCGCTGATGTACGGCGACGACCGGCTGCTGCTGCTGGGGATGGCGACTGCCCTCGCCTGGCCGGCCCAGACGCTGCAGGCCCCGCTCTGGCTGCTCAACCGGCGGATGGCCTTCGGCAAGCTGCGGCTGATCCAGTCGGTCGACCCGGTGATCGGGACGATCGTCGCGATCGGGCTCGCCGTCGCCGGCTTCGGCGCCTGGGCGATCGTGCTCGGGATCCTGGTCGGGGCCTGGGCGACGGCGCTGATCGCGATCGCCACCAGCCCCTACCGGCTGCGGCCGCGCTTCGATCGCGAGGCGCTGCGGCGCTACGGCGGGATCTCCGTGCCGCTGTGGCTGAGCGCGGTCACCGCCTCGCTCGTCTCGCTCGGGCTGATGGTCCTGGCCCGCTGGGAGATCGGCCTGGTCGCCGTCGGCGCGGTCACCCTGGCCTCGAACCTGACCTTCTTCGCCCAGCGGATCGACCAGGCGGTCTCGACCGTCCTCTACCCCGCGATCGCCGCCGCCCAGGACAAGCCCGACGTGCTCCACGAGACGTTCGGCAAGTCGAACCGGGTCGGCCTGGCGTGGGCGATCCCGGTCGCGTCGCTGCTGCTGATCTTCGGTCCCGAGCTGGTGCCGCTGCTCTACGGCGAGCGCTGGAACGACGCCGTGCCGATCGTCCAGTGGTTCGCGGTCGCCGTCGCCGTCGCCCACCTCGGCACCAACTGGTGGCAGTACGAGCTGGTCCAGGGCAACGCCCGGCCGATGGCGGTCAACGGCGTGATGGCGCTGGTCTTCTTCGCCGTCCTCCAGGTCCCGGCGGTGCTGCTCTGGGGGCTCGAGGGGCTGGCGATCAGCGCGGTCGCCCAGGCGCTCGGCCAGCTGGTCGTGCGAACCGTCTACGTCCGCCGTCGCTTCGGCCACTGGTCGCCGACGGCGCTGGCGCTGCGTTCGCTGCTGCCGGTGCTGCCGGCGTCGGTCGTCGGCTGGGCGATGCTGCAGCTGGACGTGCCGCTCGGCCCCTCGCTGGCCGCCTTCGGGATCCTGATGGCCGCCGGCACCCTGGTCTTCGAGCGGGCGCTCGTGCGCGAGATCGCCGGGTACCTGCGCGGGGCCGTCCGCTGACCTCCGGCGGCGGTCGTCGCTGCATAGGATGCCGCCCCATGTCCGTCCCCTCGGAGATCTTCAAGGCCTACGACATCCGCGGCATCGCGGACGAGCAGATCACGGCCGAGGTCGCCCATCGGATCGGCCGCGCCTTCGCGCACGTGATCGCGAAGCTGGCCGAGAAGCCCGTCGACCAGGTCCGGGTCGGGCTCGGTCGCGACATGCGGCTGTCGGCCCCGCAGCTGGCCCGCGCCTACCGCGACGGGATCGTCCGCGAGGGCGCGTCGGTGCTCGACGTCGGCCAGGTCGGGACCGAGATGCTCTACTGGACGGTCGGGGCGCGCGACCTCGACGGCGGCCTGATGTGCACCGCCTCGCACAACCCGAAGGCCTACACCGGCGCCAAGCTGGTCGAGCGCGGCGCGCTGGCGCTCTCCGGCGACCGCGGGATCCAGGACATCCGGCGGCTGGCCCAGGACGACGCGTTCCTGGCCCGCGAGCCGGCGGCGACGGCCGGCGCGGTCACCGAGGAGGACGTCTACGCGGCCTTCCAGGCGGCGGCGCTGACCTTCATCGACCCGGCCAAGGTCGCGCCGCTGAAGGTCGTCGTCGACGGCGGCAACGGGATGGCCGGCCCGATGGTCGGCCCGGTCCTGGAGCAGCTGGGCCTGGACCTGGTGACCGCCTACTGGACGCCGGACGGGAACTTCCCCGACCACGAGCCGAACCCGCTGCTGCCCGAGAACCGGCAGTTCATCATCGACAAGGTCCGCGAGACCGGCGCCGACCTCGGGATCGCCTGGGACGGCGACGCCGACCGCTGCTTCTTCATCGACGACCAGGGCGCGTTCGTCGACGGCGACTTCCTGACCGCGCTGCTGGCCGAGGCGCTGCTCCAGCGCCAGCCCGGCGCGACGATCCTCTACGACTGCCGCGCCTCGCGGGCGGTCGCCGACGTCGTCACCGCGGCCGGCGGCACGGCGCTGATCAACCGCGTCGGCCACGCCTTCTTCAAGACCCGGATGCGCGAGACCGGCGCGATCTTCGGCGGCGAGGTCTCCGGCCACTACTACTTCGAGGCGTTCTCGAACGCCGACTCGGGCACGATCCCGGCGCTGCTGATCCTGGAGCTGCTGTCGGAGCGCGGGGTCAAGCTCTCCGAGCTGGTCGGCGCCTACCGCGCGAAGTACTTCATCTCCGGCGAGATCAACTCGACCGTCGCCGACGGCGACGCCAAGATCGCCGAGATCGAGCGCCGCTACGCCGACGCCACGATCAGCCACGTCGACGGGGTCTCGGTCGACTACGACGACTGGCACTTCAACGTCCGCCAGTCGAACACCGAGCCGCTGCTGCGCCTCTGCCTCGAATCGCTCGTCTCGGTCGAGCACATGGAGCAGCGGCGCGACGAGCTGCTGGGCCTGATCCGCTCGTGACCGCCGCGCCCGTCCACGTCGTCGTCGTCTCGTACCGGACGCCGCAGCTGCTCGACCGCTGCCTGGCGTCGCTGCGGCCCGAGGTCGACGGCGGACAGGCGACCGTCGCCGTGGTCGACAACGCCCCCGGCGACGGGTCGGCCGAGATCGTCCGCGAGCGCCACGGCTGGGCGACGCTGATCGACCCCGGCGCCAACCTCGGCTTCGGGCCGGCCGTCAACCGCGGCGCCCAGGGCAGCGACGCCGCCTGGATCGCCCCGGCCAACGCCGACATCGCCTTCGCCCCCGGCGCCCTCGAGGCGCTGCTGCGGGCCGGCGAGCGCGACCCCGGGGCGGGGATCCTGGCCCCGCGGCTGGTGATGCCGACCGGCGCCACCCAGCACTCGGTCCACCCCTTCCCCAGCGTCCGCTTCACCGCCGCCTTCAACGCCGGTCTGGTCGACCGCAGCCCGCGGCTGCGCCGCCAGCACGTGCTCGAGGGCGCCTGGGACGCCGACGTCGGCCGGCGGGTGCCGTGGGCCCACGGGGCGTTGCTGCTGGTGCGGGCGGCGGCCTGGCGGGCGATCGGCGGCTTCGACGAGTCGATGTGGATGTACGCCGAGGACCTCGACGTCTGCTGGCGCGCCCACGAGGCCGGCTGGGCGACCCGCTACGTGCCCGAGGCCCACGTCCGCCACGAGGTCAGCGCCGCGACCGCCGCCGCCTGGGGCGACGCCCGCCAGCGGCGCGCGATGGCCTCGACCTACCGCTGGCTGGCCCGCCGACGGGGTCCGGCCGCCGCCGCCGCGGTCGCCGGGCTCAACGTCGCCGGCTCGCTGGCCCGGGTCGGCACCGGCGCCGCACCCGGCCGCGGCTTCCACCGCGCCTGGCTGGCGACCAACGCCGGCGCCGCGGTCGACGCGCTGCGGGCCGAGCGCGCCGGCTGACCCTCAGGCCGCGGGCGCGCCCGGGGAGCGGCGGTGGCGACGGCCCTCGGGCAGCAGCGTCGCCGCCAGCAGCAGCGCGGCCGCGGTCAGGGCGCCCATCTGCCAGGTCCAGTCGAGCAGGCAGGAGGTGAGGAAGGCCGTGATCGCCCCGGTCGCGCCGGCCGCCTGCGCGCGCGAGAGCACGGTCGGTCGCAGCCGTCCGCGGATCGCGCCCGCCGCGACCGCGCCGAGGAAGGCCAGCAGCAGCGCGAAGCCGGGCAGGCCCAGCTCCCCCAGCGTCTCCAGCGGCAGCGAGTGGGCGTTGACGATCCGCTCGCCGGTGGTCCGCTCGCGCAGCCAGCGGACGCGGAAGCCGCCGACGCCGTCGCCGAGCAGCGGGTCGGCGGTGAAGCCGTGCCACGCCACCCGGTAGCCGGCCGAGCGGGTGCCGCTGGCCGTGCTCAGGCGGTCGGCGCCGGTGCCGGTGGCCGGACCGGCGGCCAGGAACTCCTGCCGCTGCTCGTCGAGGAAGCGGCGGAACGAGCTGACCTGCCCGGCCGCCTCGCCGTCGACGCGGCCCGCGACGACCGCGGTCCCGCCCAGCCCCAGCACCAGCAGCACGACCGTCGCCAGCGCCACGATCCGCTGCGTGCGGCCGAGCTGCGGGCCGCGCAGCCGCCGCCGCTTCTCGCGCCGCAGCAGCAGCTGGAGCGCGATCACCGCCCCGACCCCGGCCAGCGCGCCGAGGCCGACGGTCGCCACCGCTACCTGCGGTCCGGCCTGGTCGAGCCCGGGCGTCAGCGACGGGTCGTCGATCACCGCCGGCGTGGTCGCCGCGATCGCGACGGCGATCGCCGTCGGCACCGCCACCACCGCCGAGACGAGCAGCGTCTGGAGCGGCCGCCGGGCGAGCGCCACGACCACCGCCGCCCCGACCACCGCGGCCACGATCGCCCCGCGCGAGACGGTCAGCAGCAGGGTCACGGCCAGCAGCGGCACCAACCCGGCCGCCAGCCCCCGCAGCCACGGCGCGCTGCGGCGGTCGCCGGCCAGCCCGAGGCAGAAGGCGGCGGCCATCGCCGCCGCGGCGCCCTGGGCGTTCCAGTAGTTGATCGGGTAGGAGAGCCGGTAGACGCCGAACGCCTCCTCGCGCGCGCTGGTCAGCCCCAGGCCCGGCAGCAGCCGGCCGGCGAACCCGGCCAGGGCGATCGTCACCAGCGCCCCGCCGATCGCCAGCACCAGCAGCCGCGCGCGGCGGCCGGGACCGACGGCGACCAGCCCGAAGCCGAGGATCGCCGCGTAGGAGATCTGGCGCTGCATCTCGGTCACGGCCACGTCCGGCAGCGGCGACCAGCGCGACGAGATCCCGGTCCAGGCCCCGAGCCCGACCAGGCCGGCCGCCGCGACCAGCCCGTGGATCCCGGGCCGCCAGGTGGCGCCGCGGACGACCAGCAGCACCGCGCTGCCGACCAGCGCGGCGACGCCGGCGGCCAGGTACTGGACCGGGAAGTAGCCGCCGCCGTCGAAAGCCTGGAGCAGCACGATCAGGGCGCCGCCGGCGACCCCGAGCAGGTCGGCGATCCGCCCCCGCCGCCGGAGCAGGGCGGGCAGGACCACTGATCGCGTCGGAACGGTCGTGCTGGCCACGGCGGCATCCTCGCAGGCGTCGCGCGCGCAAGGGCGCACGCCGTCCGCGGCTGCCGCCGGCCGGGGCGCGGGCGCCCCTCGGCGCGCTACCGTGCCCCCGTGTCGACGCCGTCCCGTCCCGCGTTCGCGGTCCCCGTCCACCTGGTGGTGGCGGTCGGGCTGCTGGCGCTCGCGATCGCCCTGCTGCCCGCCCTCCGGCGCGAGCAGCACCTCGACCGCGGCCAGCGCGCACTGGCCGACGATCCCGGGCGGGCGCTGCGCGAGGCGCGCGCCGCCGAGGGCCCGGCGACGCTCCAGCGCGCCCGCGAGCTGCAGGTCGCGGCCGACGTCGACCTCGGACGGCTGGCCGACGCCGAGCGCGTCCTGCGGGTGATGCAGCGGCGGACGCCGGAGGATCAGATGCTGCTGCGGGGCCTCTTCACGGTCCAGCTCGGCCGCGGTCACCGGGTGGCCGCGCGGCGGACGTTCCGGCGGCTGCAGCAGGTCGATCCGCGCTACACGGTGGGCTTGGGCAAATGATCGCTCGACGCAAGTCGAACGGACGGACGTTCGAGACAAAAATCGTGCAAACGAGTGACATCCGTCGAACCGGTCGCTACAGTCGCGGAGCAATGACGGGTCGCATTGGTCTCCTCGCCCCACCTGCGCGTGCTCGGGCTGTTCTGCTCGTGCTCGCGGTGACGCTGGCGCTGCTCGCCGGCGCGATCGCCGCGGTGCAGGCCGCGAACGCCCAGTCGGCCCCGGGGGCGCAGTACGGCACCAACACCACCACGCCGACGACCACGGCCCCGACGACCACGACCGGGCCCACCACCACGGGCACGACCGACACGACCGGGCCGACCACGACGGACGACGGCGGCGTCGGTCCGACGACCACCGGCGGCCCCGGCGAGGAGCCCAGCGGCGGTGAGCAGCCCTCCGAGGGCGGCGCCGTCCCGAACTCGCTCTCGCGCCCGTCCAACAAGGGCGGCGGACTGCCGTTCACCGGTCTCAACCTCGAGACGCTCGTCCTGATCGCGCTGATCCTGCTCGCGATCGGGCTCGCCGTACGCGCCGTCGCGCAACGCCGCCAGCACGCGGCGAGCTGACGCGCTGCCGGGGGGGGCACCGCACAGCATGCTGCTGGACGCACGTTCACTGAGCGGCGAGGCGACGAGCGCGCCCGAGGCCGCGGCCGCCGAGGCGCCAACCGCGGCTCGCTACGTCCGCGGCCAGCGCCAGAGCGTCCGTCGCCGGCTGCTGGGCTTCGCCGACATCGCCAGCTTCCTCGGCGCCGTCGGCCTGCTGCTGCTGGCCCGCGGCGAGGCGATCGGCGGGCTCGCGATCCCGATCGCCCTGCTCGGCTCGGCGGTGCTGGTGGTCGTCGCCAAGATCCTGCGGCTGTACGACATGGACGTCCAGCGGCTGATCCCGTCGACGCTCGACGAGGTCCCGCGGCTGGTGATCGCCGTCAGCGTGACGCTCGCCGCGATCGTCTTCGTCGTCGCGCCGATCCGGCCGACCGACTCGCTGACCCGCTGGGACCTGCTGGCGCTGTGGGTCCTGACCCTGCTGCTGCTGCCGCCGCTGCGCTCGGCGGCGCGCGCGCTCGCCCACCGCGTGACCCCGCCCGAGCGGGTCGCGATCGTCGGCGACGACGCGCTCTCGTCGGTCCTCACCAGCTCGTTCGCCTACCGGCCGCGCCACGTCACCCTGGTCGACGTCGTGCCGGCCACCGGCCACGTCAACCACCCGGGCCTGGCCAGCGAGATCGCCAGCCGTTGCCTGGCCCACGACGTCGAGCGCGTGATCCTCGTCTCGGACGCCTTCGACGCCGACCTGGCGCTGGAGCTGCTGCGGCAGCTGCGGCACGCGTCGGTCTCGGTCTCGGTCGTCCCCCGCGTCGCCGAGGAGACCGGCGCGCGGGTGCTGGTCGAGCACCTGGACGGGATCGGCGTGATGGGCGTGCCGCCGATCACCCGCACCCGCTCGACGCTGGTCCTGAAGCGGGCCTTCGACCTGCTGATCGCGGTCCCGATGGTCTGCGCGCTGCTGCCGCTGATGGCGGTGATCGCGCTGATCGTGCGGCTCGACTCGCGCGGGCCGGTGCTCTTCCGCCAGCAGCGGATCGGCCGCAACGGCGAGCCGTTCACGATGCTCAAGTTCCGCACGATGGTCGACGGCGCCCACGAGGCCCGGGCCGAGCTGCGGCACCTGAACGTCCACAGCGACCACCGGCTCTTCAAGATCCCGGACGACCCGCGGATCACCCGCGCCGGGGCGCTGCTGCGGCGGGCCTCGCTCGACGAGCTGCCGCAGCTGTTCAACGTCCTGCGCGGCGACATGAGCATCGTCGGCCCGCGGCCGCTGGTCGCCGAGGAGGACGGGCACGTCGTCGGCTGGCACCGCCGCCGGCTCGACATCACCCCCGGGCTGACCGGCCCGTGGCAGGTGCTGCAGGGCCACCAGGTGCCGTTCGACGCGATGGTCAAGATCGACTACCTGTACGTGCTCGAGTGGTCGCCCTGGACCGACGTCAAGATCATCCTCCGGACCCTGCCCGTGGTCCTCGGGCTGCGATCGCTGTGAGCGAGCGCCCGACCTCTCCCTGGCATCCGGACGCCCCGCGCGAGGCCGCGGCACCGGAGGCGGCCGCGACGACCGCGACCGTGGCGGCGCCCGCCCGGCCCGCATCGGCCTGGACGCCGGCCGAGCCGACGGTCGCTGTCGCGCCGGCGGCGCCCGTCGAGCCGGCGGCCCCGGCCGCGCCGGTCGCGCCCGCGGAGCCGGCGACCTCGGCCTGGACCGTCTCCGAGCCGGCGCCGGTGGCTGCCGCGCCCGACCCGGCGGCGGCGAGCGTGCCGTGGGTGCCGGCGGGCGTCGGTCCCGGTCGCGACCTGCCGACCGACGAGGTCGGCGGCTGGGAGACGACCCCGACCGCCGCGCTGGCCGTCGACGACGACGGCCGTCCGGTCGCGCCCGCGGGCTCGATCCCGGCCCCGCCCGCCCCGATCGGCCCGCAGCACCACCGCCGGACCCGGCTGGTGGTCGGCGGCGCCTGCGTCGCGGTGATCGCGATCGGCGGGGCGATCGTGGCCAGCGGAGGCGACGACGCGCCGAGCGGTGCGACCCTGCCCGCCGTCCAGGCCGTCTCGCCGGGGGGCGAGTCGACGCCGGTCGACGAGGGCAGCGCGACGCCGAACGAGCCGTCGGCCGCCGACCGCCGCGCCGAGCGCCAGGCCGAGCGTCGCGCGGAGCGCCGGGCCGCCGCCCGCCGGGCGCGCGAGCGCACCGCGGCCCGCCGGCGGGCCGCCCGCCGGGCCGCCGCGCGCGAGCGGGCCGCGAACGCGAACGCGAGCGCCTCGACGGCGACCGCGACGCCGACGACGTCGAGCACCTCGACGCCGGTGGCGAACCCGAATCCGACGCCGACCCCGTCGCGCTCCAACGGCAGCTCGAGCGGCAACGGCTCGCGCGGCGGGGGCAACCCGCGGCCGTCGCGGTCGACGACGTCGTCCGCCCCGCCGCAGGTCACGCCCTCGATCCGGCAGGACACCCCGCGCTGAGCCCTCACGCGCTCCCCCGCGCCGTTCCCGACCGCCCGGAGCGTCCAGTCGCCGCTCCGGCGCCACACGAGCCACTAACCTTCGTAGATCGGTGAGCGGTAGGTCGACATCGACGCACGGAGCGGTGACGCCGCAGGGGATCCGTGACGCCGAGCCGCTGGTCCTGGCGCTGCTCGTGGAGCGGCGGGCGGGACGAGTGCTCGCGTACGCGGACGAGGTGGCGCGCCCGGATCTGGCCCTGCAGGCGGCGAGCGAGGCGTTCGCCGCGTTCCGCATCGCCGTCGCCGCGGCCGATCGGGCCGAGGCGCTCGATCCCGAGGCGGCGCTGCTGCACGCCACCCGCGAGGCGGCGGCGCGGCTGGCGGAGAACCCCTACCGACCCTCCGGGCGCGAGCGTCCCGACCGCCGGACGAGCGCCTGCGAGCTGATGCCGCGGCTGCTGGTGGCGTGGACCGAGGGTCGCCTGTCGACCACCGACGAGCAGCGGCTGGTGCGGCACCTGCGCCGCTGCCCCGACTGCCGGGCGCTGAAGGACGCGTTCGCGCGGGCCGAGGAGCGCTACCGCAGCGAGGCGGGCGCGACCCTCGACGCGACCGAGGCGAGCGTGATCGTCTCGACGATGGCCGCGGTCCAGATCCCGGATCCGCAGGCGCCGGCCCCGGTGCCGGCGGTGCCGGCCGAGGAGGAGCCGGTCGCGGCGGGGTCGCCGGGGCCGGCCGCTGGCGAGATCGTCGCGGAGGGCGAGGGCGCGGCGGTCGTCGAGGCCCCCCCGGGCGACGTGGCGAGCGCCGAGCCGCCGGTCGAGGCCGCTCCGGCGGGCGCCGAGGCCGCGGCGGTGGCCGAGCCCGCGACGGTGGCCGAGCCGGTCGAGCAGCTGGGGCAGGCGGCGGGCGAGCAGCCGCAGGGCCCGGGCCAGCAGCCGCCGGGCGAGGCGCCGGGCGCCGGGCCGGCGGTCGCGGGCCAGCCCGTCGAGCATTCGGAGCAGCCGCCGGCCGCGCCGGTCGAGCAGCCGCCGGCTCAGGCGCCGAGTCCCGGGCCGGCGGCCGGGGGCCAGGCCGACGAGCAGCCGCCCGTGGCGCCGGTCGAGCAGGTTCAGGCGCCGGCCGCTGGGCCCGAGGTCCACGCCGACCCCGTCGAGCAGCCGCCCGCGGCGCCGGCCGAGCCGAGCGCGCCGAGTCCGGCGCCCGCCGCCGAGGTCGTCCCGCCGCTGGTCCACGACGCGCCGCTGCCGAGCGCCGACGTGCCGACCGACGAGGACGGCGAATGGGGCGAGGACGACGAGTGGGAGGACGAGGCCGCTCCGGTCCCGCTCGACGACCCGTGGGACGAGCCGCACGAGCCCACCCACGACGACGGCTCGCCCGCCGGCGAGTGGAACGAGGTCGTGCTCTCGCCCTCGGACCCGCTCGGCCCCGAGGCGATGGGCTACGTCGTTCCCCAGCCCGGTCTCCCCCGCCCCGAGCGCCGCAGCCGCCGCGGCCTGCGGCGCCGCCGGCCGACCGGTCGGCGGGAGACGAGCCGGGCGACCGATCCGGCGTCGGTCGGTGGCCGTCCGGCCGCCGGCGAGCCGTCCCCGGCCGGACCGGCCGCGGCCCGCGCCAGCGAGGCCGCCGCCGCGCGCCCGTCCGCCGCGCCGGTCGAGAGCCGTCAGGCCCGCGTCGATCCGACCGCCCCCGCGTCGCCGGTCGAGGTCTCCCCCGCCGCGCCGGCCGCCAACGGCCCGACGGCGCACGACGCCGCCGGCCCGATCGCGCCGGAGGTCGGTGCCGAGCCGGCCGAGGCCATGGCCGCCGCGCCGACGGCACCGGTCGACGCCGTCCCGCCGACGGCCGCGCCGGCGCACGGCGCGCCTCAGAACGCCCGCCACGCCCCCGAACCGGAGCACCCGGCGGCGGCGCCGCATAGCGCCGCCGCGGGCCACGTCGCCGCGCCCGCGGACGCCGCTCCGTCTGAGCACCCCAGCCCCACCGCGCCGCCCGCAGCCGACGTGGCCCCGGCAGCGGCCGGACAGGTGCCGGACCACCAGGCGCCGCCGGCCGCCGAGGCCACGGGCCACGAGGCCCACGCGGTCCCGGCCGAGCACGCCGCCCCGACGCACGAAACGCCGGCCCCTGCCCCGGAGCAGGCCGCGCCCCAGCCGCACACCGCCGACCCCGATGGTCCGCCGAGTCCGACGATCCCTGCCGACCCCGCGGCGGCGTCGGAGCACGCGGCGCCTCCCGCCATCGGCCAGCCGGAACCCGCCGCTCGGGCGGCGCAGCCCGCCGCGACGCCGCACGCCGCTCCGGCCCAGCCGCACGCGCCTACCGGTCAGCCCGACCCCGCCGCCCCGCCCGCCGTCCCGGCCGACCACGCGCCGCCACAGCAGCTCGCCGACCCGGCCCCGCCGCAGGCCGCCGCCACGCCGACCGCCAACCCGGTCGGCCCCGCCTCGTTCCCGGCCGTCGCCGGCCCGGCCGGTCGCGCCGGCCGTCGCGAGCAGCCGACGACGGTCCTGCCCGCCACCGTCGCGGAGGATCCGACCGCGGTCGAGCGGCCGGCCCAGCACGGCGTGGTCGCGGTGGTGGTCCGCCAGCTCGGCATCCCCGCCGTGCTGCTGGTGATCGTGCTGGTCGCCGCGCTCGCGGCCGCCGGGGTCTTCAGCGGCGACGACGAGCCCGCGACGCCGACCCAGCCGAGCAGCCAGACGGTCCCGAACGACCCGTCCCAGCTGCCGTCGCTCGCGCCCTAGCCGGACGCGCCGAGCTCCCGCCCGCCGCCCGACCGGCGCCGTCTACGCCGCGGCCGCGGTCGGCCCCGCCGCCGCGCCGACCGCCGCCACGAACCGCTCGTGGATCCGGCCGTCGTCGGTCAGCTCGGGGTGGAAGGCGTAGCCCTCGATCGCGCCCGCACGGACGCCGACCACCGCGCCGTCGACCTCGGCGGTGACGGTCACGCCGTCGCCGCGCTCGGTCACCCGCGGCGCCCGGATGAAGATCGCCCGGATCGGTCCGCCCTCCAGGCCGGCCACCTCCAGGTCGCTCTCGAAGCTGCGGATCTGACGCCCGAAGGCGTTCCGCTCGCAGCGGATCGGCAGCAGGCCGAGGTGCTCGCGGTCGAGCAGGATCAGGCCCGCGCAGGTCGCCAGCAGCGGCCGGCCGGAGGCGGCGAACGCCCGCAGCGGCTCGGCCAGTCCCTCGCGCGCGATCCCGAGCGTCATCGTCGTGCTCTCGCCGCCCGGCAGCACCAGCGCGTCGAGCCCGTCGAGGCCCGCCGGCGTGCGGACCTCCCGGACCTCGGCGCCGGCCGCCCGCAGGTGCTGGGCGTGCTCGGCGACCCCGCCCTGGAGGGCGAGGATGCCGATCAGCGGCGCCCGTCCCACGCTCACCAGCCGCGGCCGGCGAGCAGCTCGTCGTCGGCGAGCTTGCGCGCCTCGAGGCTCTGCATCGCCTGGCCGAGACCGGTCGAGACCTCGACCAGCCGGGCCGCGTCCTGGAAGTGGGTCGTCGCGGCGACGACGGCCTCGGCCCGGCGGGCCGGATCCTCGGACTTGAAGATGCCGGAGCCGACGAAGACCGACTCGGCGCCCAGCTGCATCATCAGCGCGGCGTCGGCCGGGGTCGCGATCCCGCCGGCGGAGAACAGCGGCACCGGCAGCTTGCCCTCGCGAGCGACCCAGCGGACCAGCTCGAGCGGGGCCTGGAGGTTCTTCGCCGCGGTGCCCAGCTCAGCGCCGTCGAGCGTCCCGAGGCGCTTGATCTCGCCCCGGATCGAGCGGATGTGGCGGACCGCCTCGACGACGTCGCCGGTGCCGGCCTCGCCCTTCGAGCGGATCATGCAGGCGCCCTCGGCGATCCGCCGCAGCGCCTCGCCGAGGTTGGTGGCGCCGCAGACGAAGGGGACGTCGAACGCCCACTTGTCGATGTGGTTGGCCTCGTCGGCCGGGGTCAGGACCTCGGACTCGTCGACGTAGTCGACCTCGAGCGCCTGGAGGATCTGGGCCTCGACGAAGTGGCCGATGCGGGCCTTCGCCATCACGGGGATGGAGACGGCCTCCTGGATCCCCTTGATCATCTCCGGGTCGCTCATGCGGGCGACCCCGCCGTCGCGGCGGATGTCGGAGGGGACCCGCTCGAGGGCCATGACGGCCGCCGCGCCGGCCTGCTCCGCGATCCGGGCCTGCTCGGCGTCGACGACGTCCATGATCACGCCGCCACGGAGCATCTCCGCGAGGCCGGTCTTGACACGGATGGTCGATTCGTCGCGCATTCGGCCACCGAGTGTAGAGCGACGTGGACCGGCCGGAACGGCCGCCCGGCGGTCCATTCGCCGATCGGTGGACCGGGCCCCGCGGGCGCCGCTACTTCAGGCGGTAGGCGCGGATCCGGTCCGCGCGGGCGCCGTCGTTGGCGTAGACGCCCTGGGCCAGCGCCTGGAGCAGCGACAGCAGCGCGACGTGCGAGCGCACGAACGACGGGCTGTTCGACGAGTAGAAGAGCGAGTGGTGGGCCAGCTTCGCGGCCTCGGAGAGCGTCGCGTCGGTGATCGCGATCGTCTTCGCCCGGCGGTGGCGGGCCAGCTGCAGCGCGCGCACGACGAGCGGGTGGGCGCGGCCGGCGGTGATCCCGACCAGGACCGCGTTCTCGTCCAGGCGGGCCAGGCGCGCGCGGGCTTCCTGCGCGTGGCTGGCGACGATGTCGGTCTGGACCCCGAGCAGCATCAGCAGGTGCCGGAAGTAGGTGCCGAAGTAGGCCACCTGGTCGGCGGCGACGATGATCACCCGGTCGGCCTTGCCGATGTCGGCGACGGCCTGCTCCAGCACGCTGCGCGAGACGCGGCGGGCGGTCTCCTCGACGGCCAGGTGGTCGGCGGCGATCGACGCCTCGCCGGGGCTCTGGTCGAGGCCGAAGAGCGGCTCGCTCTCGCCCCCGCCGCCCCCGCGCGACTCGACCCGCCGGCGGTACTCGTCGCGGGCCGCGTCCTGCAGGTCGGGGAAGCCGTGGAAGCCGAGCGCCTGGCTGAAGCGGACCACCGTCGAGCTCGACGTGTTCGCCCGCCGCGCCAGCTCCTCGGCGGTCTGGAAGGCGACCTCGTCGAGGTGGTCGACGATGTACTGCGCGACGTCCTTCTGGGACCGCGAGAACTCGTCGAAACGCGACTGGATGTACTCGGTGAGCGTCTGATGATCGACGATCGGCGCGAGTGCGGTCGGGGAAGTGGAGGCCGTGCGCTTCATGGGCGGTGAGGTGTTCTTCCTCACCGCCGCCGTTCCTTCTCGCCGGCTCGCGATCCGTCCGGTCGACCTGCCACGGACCGCGCCGCCGGTCGCTCTGCCAGGCTGGTGCCCGCGGCGGCTGCGACCGTCGACGGGCCGGTAGCTCAATGGTCAGAGCAGCGGACTCATAATCCGTCCGATCCAGGTTCGAGTCCTGGCCGGCCTATTGCGATCGACGACCGATGAGTTCCGCCGCCGGCGGCGGTCCTACGGCCCATGACCACTCCCACGCACCCCGGCCGGATGCTCTTCGTCAGCCTCCCCGTCGCCGACGTCGAGCGCAGCAAGGCATTCTTCGCCCGCCTCGGGTTCGCCTTCAACCCGGCGTTCGCCGATGAGCAGTCGGCCTGCATGCTGATCGGCGAGCAGGCCTTCGTGATGCTGCTCGGCCGCGAGAAGTTCGCCGAGTTCGCGAAGCTGCCGATCGCCGACCCGACCACCCACACGCTGGCCCTCTACTGCTTCAGCGTCGACTCCCGCGAGCAGGTCGACGAGATCGGCGCGGCGGCGCTCGCGGCCGGCGGCACCGAGGTCGACGAGGCCGAGGACCTCGGCTTCATGTACTCCCGCAGCTTCTACGACCTCGACGGCCACGGCTGGCAGATCATGTGGATGGATCCGGCCGCGGCCGCGGCCGGCCCGGACGCCGTCGCGACGTCGGCCTGAGCCGCGGCGGGGCCGGCCGGGCACGCCCCGGCCGGCCCCGCGCCCCTCAGTGCGCCTCCGCGGCCCCGTCCCCGTGGTGGTGCAGCCGCAGGACGATCGCCACCACGACCGCCCCCACGAGCACCCCGAGCACCGCCGAGGCCGCGGTGTTCGTCAGCCAGCCGCCGACGCCCCCGAGCGCGCCGAGCGCGTGGTGGACGTCCTCCTCCAGGTGATGGACCTGGTCGTAGAGCCAGGAGGCGCCCAGGTCCTTCAGGCCGACCAGCAGGATGTGGCCGCCGACCCACAGCATCGCCGCGATCCCGACCGTCGAGAGGACCGAGAGCACGACCGGCATCCCGCGGACCAGGCCGCGACCGAGCCCCGCCACCGGACCCTCCCCGACCTGGGCCAGGCGCAGGCCGACGTCGTCCATCTTCACGATCAGCGCGACCGCCCCGTAGACCACCGCGGTGATCGCGAAGGCGACCGCGACGAGGATGATCGCCCGGGCCAGGAACGGCTCGTCGGTGACCTCGTTGAGCGAGATCACCATGATCTCGGCCGAGAGGATGAAGTCGGTCCGGATCGCCCCCTTGACCAGCAGCTCCTCGTCGGCCGGGTCGCGGGCGCCGGTCTCGTCGCGGGCGGCGTGGCGGTGCGGGCCGATCGCCTCCCACAGCTTCTCCGCCCCCTCGAAGCAGAGGTAGGTGCCGCCGACCATCAGGATCGGCGTCAGCAGCCAGTCGACGAACTCGCTCAGCAGCAGGACGACGGGCAGGATGAAGAGGATCTTGTTGCGGACCGAGCCGACCGCGATCCGCTTGATCATCGGCAGCTCGCGCTCGGGCGTGAAGCCCTGTACGTAGCGGGGCGTGACGGCGGCGTCGTCGACGATCACGCCGGCGGCCTTCACGCTCGCCCGGCCGGCCCCCGCCGCGACGTCGTCGATCGAGGCGGCGGCGGCCCGCGCGAGCACGGAGACGTCGTCGAGCAGCGCGGCGAGCCCGGCGCTCATCGGGACACCTGCTGGGGCGCCGACGGGCGGGGCGGAGCGGCCGCCCGCCGGGGGGATGATCCTGCGGTCATCGGCGGACCGTATTCGACGGCGCGGGTGGCGCGTCGGCGCCCGTCGGCACCCGGCCCGTCGCGGTAACACGTCGTACACGGTCGGCTGCCCACGGGGGTGTGATGCTGCGCCCGGCGCACGCGTGTGTCGCCGCATCCACCCACCAGGGAGTCCGTGATGTTCCAGAGGAAGCTCGCGCTGGCCGGCGTCGCCGGCGCGGTCCTGTGCGCGACCGTCGTCGCCGCGCCGTCGGCCAGCGCCGCCGCCCGCGACGGCGTCTGCGAGTCGGGCGAGTTCTGCCTGTACTACAACAGCGACCAGGCCGGTTCGGTGTCCGATTTCGCCGGGTCGATCTCCGACTACGGCGCCAGCCAGCCCGACTGCTACGACTTCAAGGGCCCCGGCGCGGGCCAGGGCGTCTGCGTGAAGAACAACGCCGCCTCGGTCTGGAACCGGACCTCCGGCGCGGTCACCGTCTACTACAACAGCGGCTACGGCGGGGCCAGCCAGGGCTTCGCCGCCGGCGTCAAGGCGAACCTGAACGCGACGCTCAAGAACGAGAACGCGTCGCACAAGTTCGGCACCAGCAGCACCGGCAACGAGAACCTCTCGTTCGGGCTCTACGACCTGACCGGTGGCCGGATCACCTGCGGCTTCGACGGCTACGTCAACACCCCCGGCCGCCACGAGGGGATCGACATCGCCCGCAGCATCGGCTCGCCGGTCCGGGCGCTGGTCGCCGGCGAGGTGATCAACGTCGTCCGCGGCGCCAACGGCAGCGGCGGGCTCTCGACGATCGCCGTCTACAACGCCACCTACGACAAGACGGTCATCTACCTGCACTCGGCGCCGCTGGCCAGCGTCACGGTCGGCGACCGCGTCAGCCGCGACCAGCAGATCGCGACCGAGGCCTGGCGCGGCGTCTCCTCCAGCGGCGGTGCCCACACCCACGTCGAGATGCGCCTCGGCCGCCGGACGCTGGCGGCCAAGAGCGTCAACGACCCGACGCTCGACAACCCGAACCCGACCTCGTTCTGGGAGGCGCGGGGCTACAACGTGCGCTGAGCACGCCAGACACACACGGGTCGACGGCGGTGGTAGCGTCACGCCGTGATCCAGAACACACGAGCGTTTGAGAACCGCGTCCGGCTCGCAGGCGCCCTCGTCCTGCTGCTGCTCGCGTTCGCCGGTTCGCCCTTCGCGACCCGTGCGAGCGCGAGCAGCGACGTCAGCGTGCTGACGTTCAACCTCTACCAGCTGCCCTGGGTCGCGGACACGAACACCGCCGGCAAGCAGCAACGGGCGGACCATGCGGCGGCCCTGATCCGGCGCGAGAACGCCGACGTGGTGGTGCTCGAAGAGGCCTTCAGCGCCCAGGCCGAGACGATGCGCACCAGCCTCCGGACCGAGTACCCGCACCAGACGCCGCTGCTGGGCCAGAGCTGCAGCGCCAGCGCCGGCTGGACCGCGGTCTCCGGCAACTGCTCGAACAGCCCGGTGGTGGTCAACGGCGGGGTCACGATCCTGAGCAAGCGCCCGATCACCGCCAGCTACCAGCACGTCTTCAACGCCTCGCAGCGGTGGACGGCCGACTACTACGCCAACAAGGGCGTGGCGCTGGTCCGGATCGACACCGGCGACGGACCGCTGTGGATCGCCGGCACCCACCTCCAGGCCGACACCACGGCCAGCGCCCGCCCCGAGGCCCACCGCGTGCGGATGAACCAGCTGGGCGAGATCGCCACCCTCGTCGGCGCCCGCACCGGCGGCGATCCGGTCGTCCTCGCCGGCGACCTCAACGTCGAGTACTACGCGGGCGCGACCCGGCTCGACGGCGCCGGCCGCAACGAGATCCAGCAGGCCCAGGTCCGGTCCGGCTTCACCGTCGGCGACCCGTCCGCCTACGGCTACAGCTACGACGGCGTCACCAACCCGCTGGTCGCAGCCCAGGGCTACGCGAGCTACCGCGACACGCTCGACTACGTCGGCGTCCGGACCGGCGGCAGCGCCAGCCTCTCGCCGGTGACGCTGGTCGGCTTCGCCGCCGGCGCCGTGGCCTCGGACCACTACCCGGTCCGGGCCACGGTGACGGTGCCGTGAGCGGGCGGCCGCGCCGGCCACCGGAAACCGCCGCGTGTTCGCTGGCGCACCCGGTAGCGTCTGGCGCGCATGCGCCCCCCGACTTGCCGCCCGTTCCCCCGCCGTTCGACCGTCGCGCTCGCGACCGCCGCCGGCCTGCTCGCCGCCGCCGCGCCCGCCTCCGCCGCCTCGAGCCCGCTGACCGTCTCCGCCAAGGACGTGACCGTGCCGTCGGTCGGTGCCTCGCTGACCGCGAAGATCACGGTCCGCAACCGCTCGCGCTCGGCGATCCGCTCGCTGACGCTGCGGGTCTCCCCGGGATCAGGGGCCAAGGTCACGCCCGCGCGCACGCGGCTGCGGACGGCGCTGAAGGGCCGCCGGTCGCGGACGGTGAAGGTCTCGGTGCGGCTGACGCGGGCGGTCGCGGGACCGGTGCGGGTGCGGCTGACCGCCAGCGGCCGCCGGGTCCGCGGCGCCAAGGGCAGCTTCGGCGTCCGGCTGCGGGGGACGTCGGCGAGCAACCCGTTCCAGGGCCGCTACTTCTACCGCGTGATCCCGACCGGGACGACGACGACCAACCCGGGGATCTTCTTCACCTCGGGCTCGTTCGCCTTCGAGGGCTCGCCCGACGGCGGCGTCCCGGCCTGCACCGCCGCCGGTCCGGGCTGCGTGCCCTACGCGGTCGACGGCGGGTCGCTGCGGGTCGACGGCCAGGCGACCGCGCTGCTCGACGGCGGCCACCGCTTCGAGCGCGACGGGGTCACCTACCTGGAGGCCGCGATCCCGGCCGCCGGCGCGCGGCTCGACCTGGTCGGCACCGCCTACGGCGAGGCGCTCTGCAGCTGCTGGACCGGCAGCCAGGTGATCAAGCTCGACGCGTCCGGCCGCTTCGGCTACCCGGACAGCGAGGGCGGCACGCTCGACGGCCTGCCGCCCGCCCGCTCCGGCCGCTACGCGATCGGCGAGCGCGGGACGCTGACCCTGACCCACGGCGACGGCCGGGTCGAGAAGCGCCTGCTCGCGCTGCCGCTCTATCCGAACCCGTCCGCGAACTTCCAGCCCAACCCGGCGGTCCAGGGCTTCCTGCTCGACGCCACCTTCGTGCACGGGCCCGACGCGCCCTGAGGGCAGCGCGCGGGTCCCGTGGGATCACCGATGCGGAGCGGCCCTGGCGCGCCCTAGGTTCGGGCGATGCTCCTCTCGTCGCGGCGGCGTCCGCTGCTCGTCCTCGGCCTGACGGCGGCGGTCGCCGTCGTCCCGGTCGAGGCAGGCGCCGCGCCCACGTCCGCCGCACCCCAGGTCGCGCCCGCGATCGCCAAGAAGAAGCGCAAGAAGCGCCCCCGCAAGGGCCGCTCGAAGCCGGCGAAGACCACGGCGACCGTCTCCGGGTCGTGGACGATCTCGCGCTCGGGCGAACTGCGCGGCGGCGTCGAGAGCGAGAAGCTGACGGTCACCGTGAAGGACGGGACGGCGACCTTCCCCGACACGACCGGCCGCAGCGCGAAGGGCAAGGCCGACGTGGCGATCACCTACCAGGCCACCTACGGCACCGACGACCGCTCGTGGCACGCCGGCTGCGACCGCGAGGAGCGGACCTCGACCGCCACCTTCCACGAGCGGGCGCCGATCTACGTCTACGCCACCAACCGCCGCACCGTCGGCGGCGTCGAGCGCAAGCTGGCCGGCGGCTGGGCCGTCGAGGTCGCCTGGCCGTCGATCGACGAGATGGGCCTCGTCACCACCGGCTACTTCGAGGACTGGGAGTCGATCGCGATGCAGAACTGCCTCCGGACCCCGATCGACGCCCCGCTCGGCCACTGGAACGTCCAGTTCGCCCCCACCCTGGCGGCGACCGGCGGCCTCGACGGCGGCGGCACCGGCGTGCTCCTCACCCACGCCCAGTCCGGCGGCGACCAGCGCGAGGAGGCCGACGGGCGGATCCGCTTCTCGCGCTCGGTGGCGAAGCGCTGAGGCGCCCGGCCTCAGCGCCGCGTCGCGACGATCAGGATCAGCGGCTCGGCCTTGGCGCGGACCAGCGCCCGGCTGAGCGCCTGGACCCCGGTCTGGACCGCCGGCCGCCGCAGCCACGAGCGGGTGACGGCCATCCGCACGAAGGTCGGGAAGGCCTGGGCGACGTCGGCCGCCGGCGAGACCGTCCGGATCGCGCGCTCGATCTCGCCGATCGTGACGCCGGTCAGGAAGTCGGTCGCCGTCTGGACCTCGTTGAGGTCGGGCCGCCGCGGCTTGATCAGGCGCCGCATGTACGGGGCCTTCAGCCGCGCGGGCAGCTGGTGGTAGAAGGGGAACCGCGGCCCGTAGTGGAAGAGGTCGAAGGGCATCCGCCGGTTCGGCCCGCAGACCAGCAGCAGGGTTCCGCCCGGCTTGAGGACGCGGATCATGTTCTCGACCGCCCGCCGGCGGGCGTCGGCCTCGGGGATGTGCTCCAGCATCCCGATCGAGATCGCGAAGTCGAAGCGGTCCGCCAGGTCGCCGACCGGCTCGGTGATGTCGCCCTCGCGGACGATCCCGGCCAGGTCCTCCTCGGGCACGCCGTGCGCGCGCAGCAGGCCCTCGGCCGCCGCCCGCGAGTGCGCCTGACCCGAGTAGATGTCGATTCCGACCGGCCGCATGCCGAGCGAGCGCGCCTGGGTGACGAAGCCGCCCCCGCCGCAGCCGATGTCGAGGATCGAGCGACCCTCCAGCGACCCGCCGCCGGTCGCCTCGAGGATCGCGAAGCACTTCGTGAAGTTCAGCGGCACGACCTCGGGGTTGTCGAGGTAGTCGCTGCGCCAGCGGCCCTCCGGGTCGTCGGCGGGCGCCGGCGCGCGCTCGCTCGCCGTCCGCAACCGCTCCGCCATCGCGTCGCAGGCCTGCTGGTCGACCGTGGCCAGCGCGGCCGAAACTGTCTGATCCCCCATCCGGCGTCGGATCCTACCCGCCCTCGCGTGGCGGATCAGCCCCAGACGCCGGGGGTCAGCCGCCACGCGAGGCCCACGCGAGGCCACGCCCGGCCCCGCCCGGCCGGTCAGCGGGTAGCCGGCTGGCGGTCGCGCGGGCCGGCCGTGTCGTCGACCAGGCCCAGGCGGACCCGCTGACGATCGACCTCGGCCAGCGCGGCCTCATAGTCCTCGAGCGAGCCGATCGGCCGCATCCACTCGGGCAGCCGGACGGCGCCGCCGCGGCGGCGCCGGGGCGCCGGCGCGCGGACGACCTCGACCTCGACCTCGGGCTCGACCTCGTGCTCGCGGTCGAGCGCGGTCCGGTCGGCGGAGGCCCGGTGGGCGGCGATCGCCTCGGCCAGCGACGGCTGCTCGCCGAGCGCGCGCTGGCGGCGGACGCTGCGGCGGCGGGTCTCGACCAGGTCCTGGTGCTCGGCGATCACGTCCGAGAGCGGCGCGCTGCTGCCCTCGTCGATCGTGGCGGCGATGCTCGCTTCCAGGTGCCGCTCCAGGATCCGCAGCTCGCGCGGGGTCGCCGGACGCGAGCCGCGAGAGGGCGCCGCGGTGAAGCGGTCCCAGGTGCGGGCGAAGGCGAGGAAGCTCGTGCGTCCGCCGCGGCGGTGGGCCGAGAGCATCGGGCAGACGCCGCCCTGACCGTCGGTGTAGGCCCCGACGATGATCGGGTCGCGACGGACCCCCTCCAGCATCGCCTGGCGCGTCGACAGCGGCAGGCAGTCGATCGTGCGACGGAGGTCGTGGATGGCGGTGGCGGTGCGGCGGCGGCTGTTCATGCTCGGAGAACCCGTGGGACTGACGTAGAGTGCGCGACGGACGGCCCGCCCACAGTAGGCGCGACCGTCGACGAGGACAACGGCAGACCTGCCGGTGAACGGGAGATTGCAGATGAAGCTCGGCGTGCAGCTCGGATACTGGGGCCTCGGCCTCACGCGACAGGACCAGCTCGAGATCGTCCAGGAGGCGGAGCGGCTGGGCTTCGACTCGGTCTGGGCGGCCGAGGCCTACGGCTCCGATGCCGCGACCATCCTTGGCTGGCTGGCCGGTCAGACCTCGAAGATCAAGATCGGCTCGGGCATCTTCCAGATCCCGGCCCGCTCGGCGGCGATGACCGCGATGACCGCGGCGACGCTCGACAACCTCTCCGACGGCCGCTTCGTGCTCGGCCTCGGCACCTCGGGCCCGCAGGTGGCCGAGGGCTGGCACGGCCAGCGGTTCGGCAAGCAGCTGCTGCGCACGCGCGAGTACGTCGCGGTGATGCGCAAGGCGCTGGCCCGCGAGCGGCTCGAGTTCCACGGCGAGACGATCGAGCTGCCGTTGCCCGACGGCCCCGGCAAGGCGCTGAAGCTGACGATCGCCCCGATCCAGGAGCGGATCCCGATCTACATCGCGGCGATCGGCCCCAAGAACACCGAGCTGGTCGGCGAGATCGCCGACGGCCTGTTGCCGATGATGTTCGCCCCCGAGCACGCCGACACCGCCCTCGCCCCGCTCCGGGCCGGGCAGGAGAAGGCCGGCCGCCCGGCCGACTCGGTCGCGGTCTGCCCGAGCGTCAACGTCCACATCGGTCCCGACCCGGACGGCGGCGCCGAGGGGATGCTGCGCGGCTTCACGGCGCTCTACGTCGGCGGGATGGGCTCGCGCGAGAAGAACTTCTACAACGCCGCGGTCACCCGCTACGGCTTCGGCGACGCGGCGAAGCAGATCCAGGATCTGTACCTGGAGGGCAAGAAGGTCGAGGCGATGGGCGCGATCCCGCCCGAGCTGATCGACGCCGTCGCGCTCTTCGGCAGCCGCGAGCACGTCACCGAGCGGCTGCGGGTCTACGAGGACGCGGGCGTCGACACGATCATCGCGACCCCGGTGACCCCGACCAAGGACGGCCGGATCCAGCAGATGCGCGAGCTGGCCGCCGCCCTCGAGGCGCTCTAGTTCCGGCCCGCGTGACCGATCCGCGCCCGCTGCGGCTGCTGCTGGGCGCGTTCGGCGACCCCGGTCACGCCTTCCCGATGATGGCCCTGGGCGCGCGGCTCGCCGCCCGGGGCCACGAGGTCTGGATGCAGACCTGGACCAAGTGGCAGCAGGACGTCGAGGCGGCCGGGATGCGGTTCGCCGCCGCACCCGAGTACCGGGTCTTCCCGCAGCTGGGCCAGGAGCCGCTGAAGCCCTACGCCGCGGTCGCCCGGGCCACGGTCGACACCGTGCCGCTGGTCGAGCAGCTGCGGCCGCACGCGGCGGTGGCCGACATCCTGACCCTCGCCCCCGCGCTGGCCGCGGAGCGCTGCGGGGTGCCGTGCGCGACGCTGATCCCCCACGTCGACCCGCGCGGCGAGCCCGGCTGGCCGCCCTACTCGTCGGGCGCCCGTCCCGGCGGGCCGATCGGCCGAGCTCTCTGGGCGCTGCCGAACGCGCTGGTCGGGTGGTCGCTCGAGCGTGGGCGCGTGGAGCTGAACGAGACCCGGGCGCGGGTCGGGCTGCCGCCGCTGGAGCGCCACCACGGGGGGATCAGCGAGCAGCTGGTGCTGGTCGGCAGCGTTCCCCAGCTGGAGTACCCGCGACGGCGGCCGCTGCCCCGCACCCACCTGGTCGGGCCGCTGGTCTGGGAGCCGCCGGCCGCGCCGGTCGCGCCGCCGCCGGGCGACGACCCGCTGGTCGTGGTGGCGCCGTCGACCTCGCAGGATCCCGACGGGCACCTGCTGCGGGCCGCGCTCGACGGGCTGGCCGACGCCCCGGTGCGGGTGCTGGCGGCCCAGAACCGGACCAGCGCCGCCGCCGCGCGCCGGTTGCCGCCGCTGCGGGTGCCGGCCAACGCCCGGCTGGTGCCGTGGATGAGCTACGGCCAGGTGATGCCCCAGGCCGACGTCGTGCTCTGCCACGCGGGCCACGGGACGCTGCTGCGGGCGCTGGCGGCGGGCCGCCCGGTGATCGCGATCCCGGCCGCCGGCGACATGTACGAGAACGCCGCCCGCCTGGCCTGGTCGGGGGCCGGGATCCGGCTGCCGCGGCGGCTGGCCGGCGGTCGGGTGCTGCGGACGGCCGTGCTCCAGGCGATCCGCGATCCCCGCTACCGGCAGCGGGCCGCGGCGGTCGCCGACTGGGTGGCGGCCGGCGACGGCACCGACCGCGCCGCGCCGCTGGTCGAGGCCCTGGGGGCCCGGGCGCCGATCCCCGCCCCGATCCCGTACCATGCCGACGACAGCGGTCCGGGGTAGCTCAATGGCAGAGCATTCGACTGTTAATCGAAGGGTTGTGGGTTCGAGTCCCACCCCCGGAGCTGGAGGCCCTCGCGGAAGCGGGGGCCTCGATCGTTTCGGGGCCGGGTGAGCGGCCGGCCGCCGCCGGCGAGTGCCCCAGCGGCCGCTTCTGCCTCTGGTTCAACAGCGGCTACGCGGGCGCCCGCGCCGACTTCGAGATCACCGACGGCAACCTCGCCAACGAGCTGTTCAACGACGGCCCCGCCGGCCGCAACGGCTGGCTCGTGCAGGTCGAGGACAACGCCGCCTCGGCCTACAACCGCACGAGCGGCGCGGTCTTCGTCTACGCCCGCCGCAACTGCGACGAGGCGGGCGACTACGACTGGCTCTCGCCCAACCAGAAGCTCAACCTCGACCAGCTGCGGTTCAACCTGAAGAACCGCGTCTCCTCGGTGCTGGTCTTCGATCGGCTGGTCAACCGCAGCGAGTGCAGCAACGTCGACTCGGGCGGCTACTAGGCCCCCCGCCGCGGCCCCTTCAGCAGCTCGCCGATCCCGTGGTTGACGCGCTGCTGGAGGTCCAGCCGACGGAGCACCAGGTCGTGGGCCGGCGCCTCGCCGCCACCGCGGCGGAGGGCGCGGGTGACCGCCCCCAGCTCGACCCGCAGGCCGGCCAGCTCGGCGGCGGCGACCGAGGGGTGGCGGACCTTGCCCGCCGCCTCCGCGACGCCGTCCAGCACCCGCCGCACCAGCGGATCCTCGCTCTGGGGCGGACGCTGCTCGCGGAGCGCGTCGCGGAGCACGGCCGCCGCCTGGCGGTGCGGCTCGTGGGCGAACAGCTCGGCGATCCGGGCTTCGTCGAGCAGGCCCGAGCTCTCAGCGCCGGCCGCCTGGCACTCGGCGAGGAACGCGACCTCGGCCCGGGCGACGTCGTCGGCACCACCCGCCGGGCCTGGCCCGAAGCCCCCCGGACCGACCGGGGCGAACCCGCCGCCGGAGGGCGCGAAGCTGCTGGTCACCGGTCCGCCCCAGCCGCCGGCCGGCGCGCCGCCGCCTCCCGGCCCGCGGCCCGGTCCGCCGGGACCGCCGCTCGGGCCCGGTCCACGGCCGCCGCCCGACCAGCCGCCGCCCGCTCCGCCGGCGGCTCCCGGCGCGCCCGTGCCCCCGCCGGGCCCGCCGCCGCGGCCGACCCCCGCCGTTCCGCCGCCCGGCCCCGCGACGCCGGCCACCGGCCCCCCGGCCCCGCCCTGCTCCAGCAGCGGCCCGAGGATCGACGGGTCCAGCCGCAGCCGTCCCGCCACCAGCCCCACCAGCTCCATCCGCAGCACCCCGGCCGGGATCTCGGCGAAGACCGGCCGCAGGGTCGCGATCGTGCGGTCCTTCGCCTCGGCCGTCGAGAGATCCGCCGCGTCGAGCAGGTGGCCGACGTGGAAGCGGGCCAGCGCCATCGGCTCGGCGAAGGCGTTGGCCAGCGCCTCGGTCCCGCGCCTGACCAGCAGGTCGGCCGGGTCCATCCCGTCCGGCAGCGCCACCACCCGCAGCTCCAGCCCGCTCCCCCGCGCCAGCTCCGCCGCCCGCAGCATCGCCTTGCGGCCCGCCTCGTCGGCGTCGAGCGCCAGCACCACCGACGGCGCCAGCCGCGCCAGCTCCTGCACCTGCTCCGGCGTCAGCGCCGTCCCCATCAGCCCGACCGCGTGCTGCAGCCCCGCCTGGTGGAGGGCGATCACGTCGGTGTAGCCCTCGCAGAGGATCACCTCGCCGGTCCGGGCCGCGTGCTTGCGGGCCAGGTGGGCGGCGAACAGGTGGCGGCCCTTGTGGTAGACGGGCCCGTCGGACGAGTTGACGTACTTCGGCTTCTGGTCGGGCATGATCGCCCGCGCCCCGAAGCCCATGATCCGGCCCCGCCGGTCGGCGAGCGGGAAGGTGATCCGCTGGCGGAAGCGGTCGTGCAGGTCGCCCTCGCGCCGCTTCGACGGCTGGGCGATCCCCGACGCCAGCATCTCCTCGTCGGCGTAGCCGGCCTGGCGCGAGCCGTCGACGACTCCGAAGCGGGGCGCGTAGCCGACCCGGAACGTCCGCAGCACCTCGGGATCGAGCCCCCGCCGGCGCAGCTCGTTGCGGGCCGCCCCCGCCTCGTTGCCCGCCCACAGCTGGCGCTCGAACCAGCGGCTGGTGCGGTCCAGCAGCTCCAGCAGCCGCGCGTCGCGCTGGCGCCGCTGGGCCAGCGCCGGGTTCTCCTCCTCGGTCCGCAGCTGGATCCCGGCCCGGTCGGCCAGCAGCTCGACCGCCCCCGGGAAGTCGACGTTCTCCGTCAGCTCGACGAAGCGGAAGAGGTCGCCGCCCTCGCCGCAGCCGAAGCAGTGGAACAGCTTGTCGTCGACGTTGACCGAGAACGACGGCGTGCGCTCGTCGTGGAACGGGCAGAGCCCCGTCATCCGACCGACGCCGGCCCGCCGCAGCTCGGTCCGGCCCTCGACCAGCGCCACGAAGTCGACCGCGTCGCGGATCCGGTCGATGTCCTCTTTCTGGTAGCGCGGAATCGGGCCCTCCTACCGCGCGTGAACCCGTGGGACGACCAGCTCCGAGAACGCCCGCAGCGCGTAGCGGTCGGTCATCCCCGCCACCCAGTCGGTCGCCCGCTCGAGCGGATCGGCGCCGGGCACCGGCACCGCGTGCACCTGGTAGCGGTCCCAGCCGCCGTCCTCGCCCGCCAGCGGCAACGGCGGGGCCGCCCCGCGGTCGCGGTCGCCGTCGGGGCCGCCGTCGGCCTCCAGGTGGTGCTCGAACAGCGTCCGGACCAGCGCGTGGACCCGCCGGTGCTCGGTCCGCGCGTCGCGGGCCAGGTAGACGTGCTCGAACATCCAGGTCCGCAGCTCGTCCATCGCCGCGCCGGCCTCGTCGCCCTGGACGATGTCGCCGGCCTCGCGCGAGGTCGCCACCAGGTCCTGCACCAGCCGGTCGATCCGCCGCGAGGCCGTCGCCCCCAGCACCCCGATCGGGCCCACCGGCAGATCGCGCTCGGTCAGGACGCCGGCCCGGATCGCGTCGTCGATGTCGTGGTTCAGGTAGGCGATCCGGTCGACGACGCGGACGATCCGCCCCTCCAGCGTCCGCGGCATCGGCGCCCGCCCGGAGTGGCCGCCGATCCCGTCGACGACGTCGGCGCAGAGGTTCAGCCCGCGCCCGCCCGCCTCGCGGACGGCGCTCGGCGCGTCCTCCAGCACGGTGATCAGGCGGACCGAGTGCTCCCAGTGGCGGAAGTGGCGGCCGTGCGGCTTCAGGCAGGCGTCGAGCGCCTCCTCGCCGATGTGGCCGAAGGGCGCGTGGCCGAGGTCGTGGCCGAGCGCGATCGCCTCGACCAGGTCCTCGTTCAGCTCCAGCGCACGGGCGACGGTGCGGGCGATCCCGGTCACCTCGAGCGTGTGGGTCAGGCGGGTCCGGTAGTGGTCGCCCTCGGGCGCCAGGAAGACCTGGGTCTTGTGCTTCAGCCGCCGGAACGCCTTGCTGTGGACGATCCGGTCGCGATCGCGCTGGAGCGGCGTCCGCAGCGGGCAGTCCGGCTCCTCCGCCGCCCGGCCGGCCGGCCAGGTGCGGGCCGCCGCCGGGGCCAGGAAGGCGTCCTCGAACGCCCGCCGCCGCGCGTGGGGATCGCCGAGGGAGGTCGTCACCGCCGCCATCGCCCCGATTGTCGCAGCCGCCGACCTCGGACCCGCGCCGGCCCGGCGCGCCGCCAGGCGGTCTCGTAGGCTTCCGCGCGTGCCCGCCGATCCGGTCGTCAGCGTCGTCATCTCGGCCCGCGACGGCGCCGCCACCGTCGACCGCGCCGTCGCCGCGGTCCTCGCCCAGCGCGACGCGCCCGCCTACGAGCTGGTGCTGGTCGACAACGCCTCGCGCGACGACACCGGCGCCCGCGCCGCGGCCAGCGGCGATCCGCGGGTGCGGGTGCTGCGGCTCGACGACCGCGGGGCCGGTCCCGGCGTGGCCCGCAACCACGGCGTCCGCGAGGCCCGCGGCGCGCTGATCGCCTTCACCGACATCGACTGCTACCCGACCCCCGACTGGCTCGCCGGGCTGGTGGCGGCGGCCCGCGACGCCGACCTCGTCGCCGGCCCGATCGAGCCCGACCCCGGCGAGCGGCGGGCGTGGGAGCGGACGCTGCGGGTGGCGGCCGACCAGGGGCTCTACCCGACCGCGAACCTGCTCGTGCGCCGCGAGGACTTCCTCGCCGCCGGCGGCTTCCGTGACTGGCACGACGACGGCAGCCCGACCGAGGAGGCCCCCGCGCGGCCCTTCGGCGAGGACACCCGGATGGCCTGGGGCCTGCTGCGCCGCGGCGCCCGCGCCGGCTGGGCGGCCGACGCGCTCGTCCACCACGCCGTGCTGCCCGAGGACCCGCGCGGCTGGCTGCGGCGCCGCTGGGAGATGCACCAGCTGCCCGATCTGGTCCGCCAGGTGCCGGAGCTGCGGCGGACGCTGCTGACCGGCGGGCTCTTCGTCGACCGCCGGACCGCGACCAGCGCCGCCGCCGGCGCCGGTCTGGCCCTCGCCGCCGTCAGCCGCCGGCGGGCGCCGCTGCTGCTGGCCCTGCCCCACGGCCTGCGGGTGGCGCGCGACCTGCGCGCCGCCGGGCCGCTCCACGTCGCCGTGGCGCTGGCCGGCGACGCGGTCCAGACGGCGGCGCTGGTGGTCGGCAGCGTCCGCCACCGGACGCCGGTGCTCTGACCGCGGCCGCGGCCGCTCAGCGGCGGGCGCGACCGCGCAGCGCCTCGAGCGCCGGGCGGTCGGCGAGGAAGCGGCGGTGGGCCCCGGCCCAGCCGACCAGCAGCTCGCGCAGCTGGGCGCGGCTGCGGACGACCCGCTTGACGCTGTGGGCCAGCCCGAGCGTGTCGAACCCGATCGCCGCCCGCGGATCGTCCTCCAGCACCAGCGCCAGCACCAGGTTGGCGTAGATCCGGTCGCGCTCCTGGGCCAGCGGGTAGGGCTTGCGGACGTCGTCGTGGTGGGCGCGGGCCCGCGGCTCCAGCTCCAGCCGGGCGCCGGCGATCAGCCACCGCAGGCACTGCAGGCGGTCGTCGTAGTAGCGCTGGTCCTCGTCCCAGGGGACGTCGATCACCAGCGCGCGGCGGTGGGCGATCAGGGCGCTGATGACGAAGGTCGGCCGCTCGCCGGGGCGGACCGGCCGGCAGAAGCCGTTCGGGCGGGTGACCATCAGCAGCGACCAGCCGCCGTCGGCGGTCCACGGCTCCATCGCCACCGTGCCGCCGACGACGACCGGGTCGTGGGTCGCCTCGACGGCGGCGGCCAGCCGCACCACCGCCTGCGGCTCGACGTAGACGTCGTCGTCGACGAAGACGAGGATCTCGGCGTCGCTCTCGCGGGCGCCGAAGTTGCGGGCGGCCGAGGGACCGACCAGGTCGTGCGGGCGGTGGCGGACCCACGGGTCGCGGGCGCAGACGGCGGCGCCGGCGGCACGGACCTCGGGATCGGGCGTCGAGTCGGCCACCACCACCGTGAACGGCAGGTGCTCGCGGGCGGCCCGCAGCGCGTCGAGGCAGCGGGCCAGCGCGTCGGGCCGGCTGCGGGTCGGCACCACCACGCCGACGGTCGCGCGGACCGTCGGGATCGGATCGCTGCTCATCGTCCCCTCCCCGCCCGCGCGCGGGCGTAGGCGTCGAGCGTCTGGCCGGCCACGACCGCCGGCGCCGCCCGCTCCCGCAGCCGGTCGCGGCCCGCCTCGGCCGCCTCGCGGGCCGCCCGCGGGTCCTCGATCGCGGCCGCCAGCGCGGCGCCCCAGGCCTCGGGGTCGTCGCCGGCGACGATCGGGACCAGCCCCTCGTCGCCGGTCACGTCGCGGAACGACGGCCAGTCGGAGACGACCAGCGGCGTCGCGCCGGAGAGGGCCTCGGCCGCGACGTAGCCGAAGCTCTCCCAGCGCGAGGGGACCGCGCAGACCGCGGCGCCGTCGAGCGCCTCCTCGACCGCCTCGCGGCCCCACTTCTCGGTCACCCGCAGCCCGTCGGCGACGCCGAGCGCGGCGGCGCGGGCGCGCAGCTCGTCGAGCACGCTGCCGCCGGTCGGGGTCGTCGTGTCGCGGCCGACGATCTCCAGCAGCGCGGTCGGCACCCGCCGGCGGACGGCGGGCAGCGCCTCCAGCAGCCGGTCGACGCCCTTGCGGTGCTCGAAGCGGCCGGCGAAGACGATCCGCGGCGGCGCCCCGCCGGCCGGGTCCCAGGCCGGCCGCGGCTCGCGCAGCGCGACCGGGTAGCTGATCGCGACGTCGGGGACCGCGTGGCGGTGGCTGGCCAGCTGGACGGCGGTCCCGACCAGCAGGTCGGCGCGGGCGATCCCCCGCTCCTCGGCGGCGATCGCCAGCCGCGCGTCGAGCCCCGAGCGGCCGACGAAGGGGAAGACCTGGGCCGCCGACGAGTGCAGCCGGACCACCAGCGGCCGCCGCCGCAGCAGTAGCGACTCGGCCATCCACTCCGGCGACTCGACCACGTCGAAGGAGCCGTCCAGCGCGCGGACGGCGCGGGCGACCGCGGCCGCCAGCTCGATCCGCTTCCAGCTCTGGGGCAGCACCCGGCCCGGCCCGCGGACGCGGCGCCCGAGCCCGCGGCGGTGGACGGTCACCCCGTCGGCGCTGCGGGTCGACGACGGCTGGCCGTCGACCACCGACAGCACGTGGACCTCGGCCCCGGCGGCGGCCAGGGCCGGGGCGACCAGCCCCAGGTAGGTGCCGATCCCGCCCCAGCCGGTCTCCGGTGGGTACTCCTGCGAGACGAGCAGGACCCGCATCAGCCGTCCTCGCGCTCGCGGCGGGCCCGGCGCAGGTCGCGCCGCGCCTCCAGCCGCCCCCGCGACGACCACAGCCACAGCTCGGCGTCGATCAGCGACTGCCGCTGGCGGACCCGCTTGGCCGCGATCCCGCCGGCCCGCAGCGCCCGCAGCGCCTCGCCGGCCAGCGCTCGCGGACCGAGGTCGTCGGCGCCGTCCATCAGCACGTTGGTGCGGCCCTGGGCGCGGGCCCGCTCGCGGAACCACGCCTTCGTCAGCCGTTCGACCGGGATGTGGTGGTGGACAGTCGCCGCCGGCCAGTACTCGACCACCAGGCCGGCCGCCAGCACCCGTCCGACCAGCTCGGTGTCGCCGCCCGAGAGCAACGACTTGCCGGTCCGGTCGAGCCCCGGCCGGAACGTCCCGACGCGGTGCAGGACGTCGCGCAGGACGGCGAAGTTCGCCCCCACCGGGCCGGCCCAGGAGGGGAACGGCCCTGGCCGGTCGCCGAGGTCGAGGACCGAGATGTAGGTCCGCTTCTGGGGGTGGACCCAGTCGGGGACCGGGATCGGCGCGTCGGCCAGGATCCGGCCGCCGATCAGCGCCCGCCGCCCGTCGAAGGCGGCGGCGACGCCGATCCCCCAGTCGGGCTCGACCAGCACGTCGTCGTCGAGGAAGGCGACGATCTCGCGGCTGGTCGCCGCCACGCCGCTGTTGCGGCCGACGTTGAGGCCACCCGGCTCCTGTCGCAGCACCCGCAGGTCGAGGTCGAGCTCGGCCAGCGGCAGCTGGTCGGCCAGCGGCGTCTCGCTGCCGTCGTCGATCACGACGATCTCCAGCCCCGCCGCCCCCTCGACGCGCGCCAGCGACCGCAGCGTCCGCTCCAGCAGGGTGGCGCGGTCGCGCGTCGGGATCACGACGCTGATCCGCTCGGTGTCGACGGGCACGGTCAGCGCTCGACGGGGACCCAGGGGGTGGCGGGCCGCTCGCGACGCGGCGGCGGCTCGTCGTCCGGCGGCAACGTCCAGCGCGGCTCGGGCGGGGCGGTCCCCGCGTCCGCCGCCGGCTGCTGGAAGACCCGCCGGTCCTCGACGGTGATGCAGAAGACGGCGATCGCCATCACGATCGCCACCAGCATGCCGTTGCGCGGCAGGTACATCGTGTCGTCGAAGAGCGCCGCCACGGCGACCGCCACGATCGGCGCCGCGATCGGCAGCAGCCGCCGGTGGAACGCCGTCCCGATCACCGTCAGCAGCAGCACGATCAGCGCGATCGCCGCGAACACGCCGGACTCCAGCGCCACCTGCAGGTAGACGTTGTGGGCCGAGGTGATGTGGCCGCTCAGCTCGTCGAAGCGGTCGCTGAAGCGGCCGGTGCCGAGGAAGACGTGGTCCGGCACCTGGGCGGCCGCCCGCGACATCAGCGAGACCCGCTCGCCGGTCGACTCGGTGCTGGTGTCGGCCGCCGACAGCACGTAGCTCAGGAACGACTGATCGTCCTTGCGCAGCAGCGCCAGCCCGCCGACGCCGAGCAGCGCGACGAAGGTCAGCCACGGCAGCGTCCGCAGCCCGGCGAAGGCGATCAGCGCGACCGCCAGGCCGACCCACGACTGGCGCGAGAAGGTCACGATCAGGGCCGCCAGCATGATCCCCAGGCAGACGACGATCACGGTCCGCGAGACCCGCATCCGCAGCAGCAGCATCGCCGCGCCGAGCAGGATCGCGACCATCAGGTACTGGCCCGCGCTCGGCACCGCCATGAAGGGGAAGATCCCGCGCACGAGGTCGAAGTCGCCGCTCTTCAGGTTGGCGACCCGGCTGGCGGCGGCGAACAGGTCGAGCCGCTCGTTGACCCAGTTGATCGTGTAGCCCTCGCCGCGCGCGAACTGGAGCAGGAACTGGAAGAGCACGCCGCAGGCGCCGAGCGCGCCGCCGATCACGACCGTCAGGCCGACGTCCTCGACCCGCACCACCCGCCGCCGCATCGCGAACAGGAGCGCCGCGCCGAGCAGCCCGAAGACGCTCAGGTAGAGCATCCGCGCGCCGGTCGCGACCACGTCGCCGCCGAAGGCGGTCGAAAGGATCCCCCACGCCAGCAGGGTCCCGAAGGCGAACGGGATCGCGGGCCCGATCGGCCGCGAGGCCAGCCGCTGGCGGCCGATCCCGTGGAAGAACAGGATCGGGATCAGGACCGCGGCCAGCACCAGCGGCGTGATCACCTTGAACTCGCCGATCTGGGCCACGTAGGGCCCGTACGGCAGCCCGAGCATGAAGATCCCGACCGCGACCGCCGGCCAGTGGATCGCCAGCAGCACGTAGAGGACCCCGAACGGGGCCGCGATCAGCAGCTCGTTCGGCAGGAACTGCCCGGTCGTCCCGGCGTAGCCGCCGAAGAAGAACGCGAAGAACAGCCCCCAGCGGAGGACCAGCCGGTCGAGCCGCTCCTCGGGCGGCCGCTGGGGCCGCTCGCGGCGGCGCCTCAGCCGGCCGCCGCCGGGCGCGCGCCGGCGCCGCCGGACCGGACCGTCCGGCGCCGCGCCGGCCGTGGCCGGTCGCACCGACCAACGATCGCCCCGGTCGGCGATGTCACGCCGCGCCGTAGGCACCGTAGTAGGTGTACCCGTACGCCTCGTGGGCCGGGTCCTGCCGTCGTGAGACGGCGGTGGCCACCACGCCGGTGGCCGTCCCCCCGTTGCGCTCGACCGTCTCGAGCGCCGTCTTCAGCGTCTCGTGACTGGTCGCCCCCAGCCATGCGCAGACCAGCACCGTGTCGACCTTCGGCACCAGCAGGCCGGCGTCGGCGACCTGCAGCAGCGGCGTGCTGTCGACCACGATCACGTCGTAGACGTCGCGAACCTCGTTGAGGAAGTCCTCGAAGCGGCGGGAGTCGACCAGCTCCGCCGCGGCCCCGGTCGGCTCGCCCGCCGGCACCAGCACGACGTCGGTCCCGACCTCGGCGGTGTCGTCGCTGCCGTCGAGGATCGCGCTCAGCGGCACCCGCCGGACGACGTCGGCCGGCTCGGCGACGCCGCGCAGGTACTCGCCCAGCCCGGGCGCGCCCTGGACCTGCAGCCGCGACGCCTGGACCGGGCGCCGCAGGTCGCACTCGACCAGCAGCGTCGAGCGGCCGGAGGACGCGTAGGCGGCGGCCAAGCCGGCCGCGGTGACCGACTTGCCGGCGCTCGGCTGGGCGCTGGTGACCAGCACGACCTTCGGCTCCTCGTCCGCGGTCAGGAAGCGGAGGTTGCGGCGGAGGACGCGGAACGGCTCCAGCTGCCCGGCCCCGAGCGACAGCCGACCGGTCTTCTTGTCGACCGCGTTGCCGAGCTTGTCGGGGATCGTGCCGACCAGCGGGGCGCCGGCGCCGCGCAGCTGGTCGACGCTCCGCAGGCGGCGGTCGAGCGTCGCCCGCAGGGTCACGATCAGGAGCCCGATCAGGAGCCCGACCGCGGCCCCGATCAGCGAGTTGCGGACCGGCTTCGGCGCGATCGCGCTGGTCGGGACGTTGGCCCGCTGGAGCAGCTGGATCGGCTGCGCGATCTGGGCCAGCGAGTCGAGCCGCGAGATCGTCGCCGCGTAGGACTCGCGGGTCAGGTTGCCGACGTCGGCCCCGTCGGCGCCGCTGCGACGGCGCTGGCGGTACTCCTTGCGCAGCCGCTCCGCCGCCTTCGAGTAGACCTGCCGCTGGCCGTTGATCTGGGTGGTCCGCAGGGCCAGCGCGAACGAGTCGGCGATCTTCGCCGCCTTCTTCGCGTCGTGGTCCTTGGCGCGGAGGAAGATGATGCCGGTGCCCGGGGTGATCTCGGTGTCGAGGCCCTGGGCCAGCTTCAGCGTGTCCTCGCCGGTGACGCCCGCCTCGGCCAGCCGCTTGGTGGCCTCCTGGACGACGTCCTGCCGCTCGAGGGTGTTCATCGCGGTGTAGGCGACCTGGTCGACCGTCTGCGCGACGCCGGCGCCGGAGTTGCCGGCGCTGAGGATCGAGCTGTCCTGCGCCTCGAGCCGGGCCTGGACCCGGGCCTCCGCCTCGAACGTCTGCGGCGTGGTGAGCGAGAACAGCAGCGCCGCGAGGACCCCGATCAGGGTCGCTCCCAGGATCACCGGGAGCCCGCGGAGGATGACCGCCTCGAGGCTCGCGGTCTGGCGGCTCAGCGGCGGCTCGGGCGGAGGAGTTGTGGCGGGACCCATTCGAGGGCGGCACGATACCAGCCGCTCCGACGGAGGTCGGCGGATTGGTCCCGCCCCGCCAAGCTCGTGGTACGACGGATCGGACCGTGTCCCACGGGCGCGCGCCCGCGAGCCGGCGCGCGCGTGTCCGCCGTCTACGGGCGCGGGCTGCGGACCGCCGCCTGGGCCGCCGCGACGCGCGCGATCGGGACCCGGAACGGCGAGCAGGAGACGTAGTCGATCCCCGAGTCGTGGAAGAACGCGATCGAGTCGGGATCGCCCCCGTGCTCGCCGCAGACGCCGAGCTTCAGGTCGAGCTTCGTCTTGCGGCCGAGCCAGGCGCCCATCCGCAGCATCTGGCCGACGCCCGGCGTGTCGATCGTCTCGAACGGCGAGCGGTCGAGGATCTTGAAGTCGATGTAGCGGGCGAGGATCTTGCCCTCGATGTCGTCGCGGCTGAAGCCGAGCCCGGTCTGGGTCAGGTCGTTGGTGCCGAAGCTGAAGAAGTCGGCGTGGTGGGCGATCGAGTCGGCCAGGAAGCAGGCCCGCGGCAGCTCGATCATCGTCCCGACGACGTAGTCCTCGCCGAGCGCCAGCCCGTGGCGATCGCCGACCGCGACCACGAAGCCGCGCATGATCTCCAGCTCGCGCTCGTAGCCGACCAGCGGGATCATCACCTCGAGCGCCGGCGCGGTCCCGGTCCGCTCCCGGACCGCGACCGCCGCGGCGAAGATCGCCTCGGCCTGCATCTCGAAGACCTCGGGGTAGAGCAGGCCCAGCCGGACCCCGCGGGTGCCGAGCATCGGGTTGGCCTCGGACAGCGTCTCGATCCGCTCGAGCACGTCGGCCAGCACCCCGACCCGGTGGTAGCGCTTGTCGGCGTAGGCCTGGTGCAGCTCCTCGCCGACCTCCTCCTTCTTGGGCAGGAACTCGTGCAGCGGCGGGTCGAGCAGCCGGATCGTCACCGGCTGGCCGGCCATCGCCTCGAACAGGCCCTCGAAGTCCTGCTGCTGGAGCGGCCGCAGCTCGGCCAGCGCGGCCCGCCGCTCCTCCTCCGCCTCGGCCATGATCATCCGCCGCATCTTCGGCTGGCGGTCGGCCTCCATGAACATGTGCTCGGTGCGGCAGAGGCCGATCCCCTCCGCCCCCAGCCGGCGGGCGCGGGCGGCGTCCTCGGGCGTGTCGGCGTTGGTCCGCACGCCCAGCACCCGCAGCTCGTCGGCCCAGCCGAGGACGGTCTCGAACCGCTCCAGCACCGCCGCCATCGCCGGGTCCTGCGACGGCTCGACCAGCGGCACGTCGTCGGTGGTGATCTCGCCGGTGGTGCCGTTGATCGCGATCAGGTCGCCCTCGTGGATCAGGACCTCGCCGATCCGCGCCACGTGGGCGGCCAGGTCGACCTGGAGCGCCGTCGCGCCGCAGACGCACGGCTTGCCCATCCCGCGCGCGACCAGCGCCGCGTGGCTGGCCTTGCCGCCCTCGCTGGTCAGGATCCCCTGGGCGGCGTGGAAGCCGGCGACGTCGTCGGCCTCGGTGAAGGGCCGCACGAGGATCACCTTCTCGCCCCGCTCGGCGGCGTGGACCGCCTCCTCGGCGGTGAAGACCGCGGCGCCCTTGGCCGCCCCCGGCGACGCGTTGACGCCGGTCCCGAGCACCGTGTAGTCGGCGCTGCGGTCGAAGGTCGGGTGCAGCAGCGTCTCGAGCGCCTCGGCGTCGAGGGTCAGCAGCGCGGCGGGACGGTCGAGCAGCCCCTCCTCGACGGCGTCGACGGCGAACCGCACCGCGGCCTGGGCGGGGCGCTTGGCGTTGCGCGTCTGCAGCATGTACAGACGCCCCTCCTCGACCGTGAACTCGGTGTCCTGCATGTCGCCGTAGTGGCGCTCCAGCGTCCGCAGGATCTCCAGCAGCTCGCCGTGGGCGGCCGGGATCCGGTCGGCCAGCTCGGCCAGGTCCTGGGTGTTGCGGACGCCGGAGACGACGTCCTCGCCCTGGGCGTTGACCAGGAAGTCGCCCGACGGGGTGGGCTCGCCGGTGACCTCGTCGCGGCTGAAGGCGACCCCCGAGCACGAGCTGTCGCCCTTGTTGCCGAAGACCATCTGCTGGACGTTGACCGCGGTGCCCCAGTCGTCGGGGATCCGGTTGATCCGCCGGTAATGGACGGCCCGCTCGCCCATCCAGGAGTCGAAGACCGCCCGGATCGCGCCGTCGAGCTGGACCTGCGGGTCCTGCGGGAAGTCCTCGCCGGTGTGGTCGCGGTAGAGGGCCTTGAAGCGCGCCACCAGCTCCTGCAGGGCGGCGGTGTCCAGCTCGGTGTCGAGCGTCACGCCCCGCTCGCGCTTGAGCCCGGCGATCGTCTCCTCGATCGCCTCGCCCGGCACGCCCTTGACGACGTTGCCGTACATCTGCACGAAGCGGCGGTAGGAGTCCCAGGCGAAGCGCGGGTTGGCGGTGCGGGCGGCCAGCCCCTCGACCGAGGCGTCGGTCAGGCCGAGGTTGAGGACCGTGTCCATCATCCCCGGCATCGACTCGCGCGCACCCGAGCGGACCGAGACGAGCAGCGGGTCGCCGGCGTCGCCGAGCCGCTTGCCGGCCCGCTGCTCCAGCCGCGCGAGCGCGGCGGCGACCTGGTCGCCCAGGCCCTCGGGGTAGGCGCGATCGGCGCGCATGTAGGCGACGCAGGCCTCGGTGGTGATGGTGAAGCCGCCGGGAACCCGGTCGGCGCCGAGGATCCGCGTCATCTCGGCGACGTTGGCGCCCTTGCCGCCGAGCAGGTCGCGCTGCTCCTTGGAGCCCTCGGCGAAGTCCTGTACCCAGCTGGAGGCGGTCATGAGGCGGCGGATGGTATCCCCTGGCGGGGACCGGTCAGCCGGCGTCGGCCCGCAGCTCGACGCCGAGGTGGTGGGCCGCCAGGCCGCCGACCGCCCGGTGGACCTGGCGCGCGACCGCCGGCGGCGCCTCGGGCGCGTCCTGCAACGGCAGGCCGAGGGCCGAGATCATGAAGGTCAGCGATCCGGGGTCGATCGCGACCGCGCCGCTGCGGCAGGCGGCGCAGACCGCCCCGCCCTGGGCGTCGTCGAAGGCCACGAGCGCGTCGGGGCGCCCGCAGCGGACGCAGGCCCCGAGCGCCGGCTGCAGCCCGAGCGCGTAGAGCAGCTTCAGCCGGAAGGCCAGCTGCAGCCCCTCGTGGGCCGCGTCGGGGCGGCCGTCGAGCAGCGCCAGCAGGCTCCGCAGCAGGCCGTGGACCCGCGGCGCCGGCTCGTCGGGGACGCAGGTCCGGTCGACCGCGTGGCAGGCGCGCTGGGCGTGGTCGAGCGCGGCGTGGCTGGTCAGGATCCGGTGGTGGACGGCGACCGTGTCGGCGCCGACCACGGTCAGCAGGTCGCTGCGGCCCCGCTGCAGCTCCAGCCGGACCACGGCCAGCGGTTCGAGCCGGCCGCCGAGCTTGCTCCGCGGCCGCCGCGCGCCCTTGGCGATCGCCCCGATCCGGCCGTGCTCGGGGCTGATCGCGTGGAGGATCCGGTCCGCCTCGCCGTAGCGCATCGACCGCAGCACGACGGCCTCGGTGCTGAGCCGGCGGCTCGTCATCGCCGACCTACTATACTTTGTGAAGCAATGACCCAGCCCTCCGCGATCACCGTCTACACCACCGACGCGTGCCCGTACTGCATGCGGGCCAAGGCGCTGCTCGACCAGCGCGGCCTGGCGTACGAGGAGATCCACCTCGGCCGCGACCCGGAGACCCGGATCGAGCTCGCCCAGAAGACGGGGATGATGACCTTCCCCCAGATCCTGGTCGGCGAGACGGTCCTCGGCGGCTTCGACGAGCTGGCCGCCGCCGACCGCTCGGGCCGGCTGTCCGAGCTCACCGCCGCGGCCTGACCCGCGGCGACCGCGGCTTCGTCTGGCAGCGGTCGCAGCTGTAGGTGGCCCGCTGGGCCACCACCCGCTTGACCACCGCCGTCCCGCAGGCCGGGCACGGCTCGCCCGCACGGCGGTGGACGCGGAAGTCGTTCTGGAACCAGCCCTCGACCCCGTCGACGTGGCGGAAGTCGTCGATCGTCGCCCCGCCCGAGGCGATCCCGTCGGCCAGCGCCAGCTGGATCCCCTCGGCCAGCGCCGCGCACTGCGCCGCCGTCAGCTGCCCGCCCGGCCGCAGCGGGTGGACGCGGGCGTGGAAGAGCGCCTCGTCGGCGTAGATGTTGCCGACGCCGGCGACGATCCGCTGGTCGAGCAGCAGCCCCTTGATCGGCGCCCGCCGGCCCCGCAGCGCGGCCTGGAGGACCGGCCCGTCGAAGCCGTCGGCGAGCGGCTCCGGCCCCAGCCGCTCGTCGATCCAGCGGTCGGCCTCGGCGTCGCCGGCGAACCAGCGACCGGTCCCGAACCGGCGCGGGTCGCAGAAGCGAACGGTGCGCTCGCCGTCGAGCACCAGCCGCACCCGCTCGTAGGGCGCGTCGCCCTCCTCCGCGTCGACCAGCAGCACGCCGGTCATCCGCAGGTGCATCGCGATCGTGCCGCCGTCGGTCCGCCACAGCAGGTGCTTGCCGCGGCGGTCGATCGCGGTGATCCGGCGACCGGTCAGCGCCGCCTCGACCTCCGCCACCGGCTGCGGGGCGCACCAGCGCGGATCGTCGATCGTCGCCGCGGTCACGGTCCGCCCGACGACGAGCGGCAGCAGCTGGCGGCGGATCGTCTCGACCTCGGGCAGCTCGGGCATCCCCTGGAGCTTGACGGGCGCCGCGGCCGGGCGAGCGGCGATCGGGGTTCGCGCGTCTCCCGGGTGCGCTTGGCGATCGTTTCCATCATGGAAACGATCGTCAACGGGGGTCGGGGCGGGAGCGCCGACGGAGCGGAACGCCCGCCCGCAGGCCGTCCTCCGCTCAGCCGAGCAGCGGCCGGCCGGGCAGGCCCGGGGCGTCGCCGCCGGTCAGCCAGCGGAGGACGGTCGCGCCGACGTCGGCCAGGACGCCGTCGTGGCGGGCGCCCTCCACGACGGGCCCGCCCCTGGTCCCGCCGACGGTCGCCAGCAGCGGCGCCAGCTCGCGGGTGTGGTCGCGGTGCGGGGCGGCCGGGTCGACGCCGTGGTCGGCGGTCAGGATCAGCAGGTCGTCCGCCCCCAGCCGCGGCAGCCAGCGGGCGACGGCGGCGTCGATCTCGCGCAGGGCGCGGTGGAAGCCGGCCGTGTCCTTGCGGTGGCCGTAGCGCTCGTCGGTCTCGACCAGGTTGGCGAAGGCGAGGCCGGCGGGCAGCTCGTCCAGCAGCCGCTCGACGGTGGCGAGGGCGACGGCGTTGGTCGCGCCGGGATGGGTCGCCGTGAAGCCGCGGCCGGCGAAGACGTCGACCACCTTGCCGACGCCGTGGACGGCCTGGCCGGCCGCCAGCAGCTCGTCCAGGTACGACCGGCCCGGCGGCGGCAGCGCGACGTCGCGGCGGCCGTCGGTGCGGCGGAACGCTCCCGGCCGGCCCGCGAACGGGCGGGCGATCACGCGCGCCGGCCGTCGCTCCGGCGTCAGCGCGGCGTGGAGCCGGGCGCACAGCTCGTGGAGCGCCGGGGCCGGCCAGTGGTCGTCGTGGGCCGCCACCTGCAGGACCGAGTCGACCGAGGTGTAGAGGATCGGGTCGCCCGAGGCCAGGTGCTGCTCGCCCCAGCGCTCGATCGCCGTGATCCCGTCGGTCCGGGCGCCGGCCAGGAAGCGCACGCCCAGGGCCTGCCCCCACTCCTCGCGCTCGTCCGCCGCCACGCCCTCCGGCCAGGCCGGCAGCGGCCCCGGCGCGGCGACGCCCATCAGGCCCCAGTGGCCGACGATCGAGTCCTTGCCCGGCCCGATCGGCGCCAGCCGCCCGTGGACCACCGGCGCGCCGCTCGGGGGCACGCCGGCGATCGCCGTCAGGTGGCCGAGGCCGAGCGCCGCCAGCGTCGGCAGCGCCAGCCCGCCCTCGATCGCCGCCAGGTGACCGAGCGTGTCGCTGCCCTCGTCGCCGTACTCCGCCGCGTCGCTGGTGGCGCCGACTCCGCAGGCGTCGAGGACGACCACGAAGGCGCGGCGGCTCACCCCGTCCCCGTCCGGTCCGGCTCGCGGACGGTCCGCCAGTCGGGCGCGACCCGCAGCGACTCGAGGATCGGGCGGAAGACCGTCCGGTCGACCCGCCGGAAGTCGTCGGCCGGCGCGTAGGCGTCGACCACGATCTCGCGGCCGCCGACGAAGACGTGGACCGAGCGCACCGTCCGCCGCCGGCCGAGGACCGACTCGCGGCCGCGCAGCTCGATCGCCGGCAGCCGGTCGTAGCGGGTCAGGGCCGAGGCGATCGTGCGGTAGGTCGGATCGCGGGTCCGCGAGGCCGCCACCAGCCGCCGGCGGGCGGCCACCAGCTGCTCGTGGGTCCGCGGTCCGCGACGACCACGGGGGTAGATCCAGACCGAAACCACCGCCGGGCCGCTCGACGCCGAGGCACGCAGCGGGCGGAGGTCGTCGTCGGCCGCCTTGCGGACGCTCCAGGGATCCTCCGGCAGCCGCAGCAGGGTGCCGAAGCCGACGTTCTGGCGCGAGAACCGCTCCGGCGGCAGCGGCCGCACGAGCGACTGCGGGACCGTCGGGTCGCGGCCGACCCCGAGCGCGGGGAGCAGCAGCAGGAGCGCGGCGACGACGAGCAGGACCCCGGGGCCGATCCGCCGCCTTCCGGCGCCCGGCGCCCGTCCGGCCGCGCCGTCGCGGCGCAGGCGCTGGTTCGCCTTCGGCATGCGCGGACGCGGGACCACGGCGGCGATTCTCGCGGATCGGCCCGACCGACGGCGCAGCGGCCGTCGATCGCGCCCGGGCGCTCAGGCCCCGGCGTGCTGGGCCCGCGGGTGGGCGCTGCGGTAGACGTCCTGCAGCCGCTGGGCGGACAGGTGCGTGTACATCTGGGTGGTGGCGATGTCGGCGTGGCCGAGCATCTCCTGCAGCGTCCGCAGGTCGCAGCCGCCGGCGAGCAGGTGGGTGGCGAAGCTGTGACGCAGCGTGTGCGGGCTCATCCGGCCCTCGAGCCCGGCGGTGCGGGCGTGGCGCTGGACGATCTTGTAGAGCCCCTGGCGGCTCAACCGGCCGCCGCGGGCGTTGACGAACAGGGCCCGCTCGCTGCCGCCCCCGACCAGCCCGCCGCGGGCGTCGCGGAGGTAGCGGGTGACCGCCTCGACCGCCCGCCGCCCGACCGGCACCAGCCGCTCCTTGCTGCCCTTGCCGCGGGCCCGCAGCATGCCCTCCTCCAGGTCGACGTCGCCGACGTCGAGCCCGGTCGCCTCGCTCGCCCGCAGGCCGCAGGCGTACATCAGCTCCAGGATCGCCCGGTCGCGGAGGGCGATCGTCGAGACCTCGCCGTGGTTGGTCGGCATCGCCAGCAGCTTCGCCACCTCGGCCCGGGTCAGGACCTTCGGCAGCTGCTCGCGCTTGCGGGGACCGCGGACGTCGGCCGTCGGGTCGGCCTCGAGCAGGCCCTCGCGGCGGACGTGGCGGTAGAAGCTGCGCAGGCAGGCGGCCTTGCGCTGGATCGTGGCCGCCGCCGCGGGCCGCCGCGGGCTGCCGTCGGCGTTGGTGCCGCCGGCGGCCAGCTCGTCGAGGAACGCGGTGATGTCCTCGCTGGTGGCCTCCAGCACGTCGACGTCGCGGCCGTCCAGGAACGCGCCGTACTGCTGGAGGTCCGAGCGGTACGCCTCGAGCGTGTTGCGGGAGAGCCCGCGCTCGAACTCCAGGTAGGCCAGGAAGTCCAGGACCAGGCCGGTGATCTGACGCTGGGGTGCGGGCGCGGCGAGTGGCTGCATGGTCGCGGGCTCGATTGCTCGCGACCCCACCGGTCCCTTGCCGCTGCAACCGGCCGTGCGGCCGGCGCAAGCGGCCGTGCGCGGCGCCCGGGCCGGGCCGGCGCCTCAGCCCACGCCGGGCAGGCCGTTGGCCTTCGCCCACAGCAGCGCGATCAGCGTCTTGCCGTCGTTGGTGGCGGCGATCGCGCCGTCGAGGTCGTCGATCGGCCAGCGGACGACCTCGATCCGCTCGACCTCGCCGCTGTCGGCGTGCTGCTCGCGCAGGTCCCAGGCGCAGAACAGGTGGACCGTCTCGTCGAGGATCCCGACCGAGGGCTGGAAGGCGAGGATCGGCTGCCACGAGTCGGCGGCGCGGCCGATCTCCTCGGCCAGCTCGCGCTTGCCGCACTCGATCGGCGGCTCGCCGGCGACGTCGAGCTTGCCGGCCGGGATCTCCAGGCTGTCCGGGTCGTCGATCGTCTCGCGCGGCTGGCGGGTCAGCCACAGGTGCGTGCCGTCGTGGGCCAGGATCCCGACCGCGCCCGGATGGCGGACGATCTCGCGCTTGACCTCGTCGCCGTTGGCGAACCGGAAGCGGTCCTCGACCAGCCGCACGATCCGGCCGTCGTAGAGGACCTCGCCCCCGACCCGCTCGAAGCGGCGCTCCTCGGCGGTGCTCATCGCGGTCCCTCGCTGCTCACGGAGGCCATCCTCTCAGGCGTCGGCGGTGGTGGGCGCCGCGCCGGGCCGATGCTCGTCGACCAGCGCCAGCAGCAGGTCGAGGGTGGTCTCCAGCGCGGCCGCGGAGATCCGCTCGCCCGGCTGGTGCGCGCGCTCGTTGCCGCCGGCCAGGTTGACGGTCGCCAGGCCGGCCGCGTTGAGGACGTTGGCGTCGCTGGCCCCGCCGTCGGCGAACGGCCGCGGGGTCAGCCCCAGCCGCTCCAGCGCGGCGGTCGCGCGCAGCACCGGCTCGGCGGTCGCCCGGTGGCGGTAGGGCGCGAAGCGGGTCTGGAGCGTCAGGTCGAGGTCGACCGGCCCGGCCGCGTCGTGGGCGGCGTCGTGGAGCGTCGCCTCGAGCGCGTCGACCGTCGCCTGGAGCGTGTCGCGGTCGAGGCCGCGGACCTCGCCGACGATCCGGGCGTGGGGCGGGACGACGTTCGTCACCGGCTCGCCGTCCGGCGCCTCCTCGACCCCGCCCTCGATCGCGCCGACGTTGACCGTCGCGCCGCTCGGCAGCCGGCCCTGGGGCAGCGCGACGACCGCCCGCGCGGCGGCGGCGATCGCGCTCCGGCCCTCCTCGGGGGCGATCCCGGCGTGGGCGGCGCGGCCGCGGAAGCGGGCGTCGAAGCGGACGTGACCCGGCGCCCCGACGACGATCCCGCCGAGCGGGCTCGGGTGGTCGACCACGTAGCCGCAGGTGGCCCGCAGGCGGGCCGCGTCGAAGGCCTGGGCGCCGCGCAGCTGCGGCTCCTCCTGGACGGTCAGCAGCAGCTCGACCGCGACCGGCGCCGGCTCCCGCACCAGCCGCCGGGCCAGCACCAGCAGCGCCGCCACCGTCGCCTTGTTGTCGGCGCCGAGGATCCCGCCGCCCTCGTCGCGCCAGCCGTGCTCGTCGCGCAGCGGCCGGATCGGGCCGGCGACCGGGACGGTGTCGAGGTGGGCGCAGAGCAGGATCGTCGGCGGCTCCCCCGCCTCCGTCCCGAGAACGGGCGCGGCGGCCGGGATCCGGCAGAGCAGGTTGCCGGCGTCGCCGCCGATCCGGGCGCCGGCGTCGTCCTCCTCGACGGTCAGGCCGAGCCGCCGCAGCAGGTCGGCCGCGTGGTCGGCGCAGGCCCGCTCGCGGCCCGAGGGGCTCGGGATCGCGCAGAGCGCCGCGAAGACGTCGTGCAGGGCCTGCCGCTCGGCCGGGTCGGCCGGGCGGATCGGCGCGGACACGGGCGCGGGCCGCCGGTCAGCCGCGGGCGTCGGCCTCCTGGACCACGCTGGCGACGGTCACCTCGTCGGCCTCGCCGCGGCGCTCGCGGGCCTGCCGGTGGGCGGTGGTGACGAAGCCCTGGAAGATCGGCGACGGCCGCTCGGGCCGGCTCTTGAACTCCGGGTGGGCCTGGGCGGCGACGAAGAACGGGTGGTCGGCCAGCTCGATCGCCTCGACCAGGCGGCCGTCGGGCGAGGTGCCGCCGACGATCAGGCCGGCGCTCTCCAGCTTGCGGCGGAGCGTGATCGACACCTCGTAGCGGTGGCGGTGGCGCTCGTAGACCGTCTCCTCGCCGTACAGCTCGCGGATCCGGGTGCCGGGCACCAGCTTGACCGGGTCGGCGCCCAGCCGCATCGTGCCGCCGAGGTCGCGGACCTCCTTCTGCTCGGGCAGGAGGTCGATCACCGGCCACTCCGTCTCGGGGTCGAACTCGGTCGAGTTGGCGCCGGGCATGCCGGCCACGTGGCGGGCGAACTCGGCCACCGCGACCTGCATCCCGAGGCAGATCCCCAGGTACGGGATCCCCTGCTCGCGGGCGACCTTGGCGGCCAGGATCTTGCCCTCGATCCCGCGGCCGCCGAAGCCGCCGGGGACGAGGATGCCGTCGACGTCGCCGAGCCGGTCGAGGGCGACCTGCTCGTTCTCCAGGTGCTCGCTGTCGACCCAGTCGATCTCGACCTTGGCGCCGTCCCAGACGCCGGCGTGCTTGAGCGCCTCGGCGACCGACTTGTAGGCGTCCTCGAGCTTGACGTACTTGCCGACGAGGGCGATCCGTACCCGGCTCTTCGCCTCGCGGGTGCGGCGGACGACCTGCTCCCAGTCCGTGATGTCGGGCGCCGGGGCCTCCAGCCCGAAGTGCTCGAGGACCCGCCGGTCGACGGCCTCCTCGCGGTACCAGAGCGGGATCTCGTAGACGTCGTCGACGTCCTTGGCCGAGATCACCATGTCGTCCGGCAGCGCGGTGAAGAGGGCGATCTTCGAGCGGATGTCCTGGCTCAGGACCGCCTCCGAGCGGCAGAGCAGCATGTCGGGCTGGATGCCGATCCGGCGCAGCTCGTTGACCGAGTGCTGGGTCGGCTTCGTCTTCAGCTCGCCCGCGTGCTTGATGAACGGCACGAGGGTGAGGTGGATGAACATGCAGTTGCGGCGGCCGACGTCGGCCGGGAACTGGCGGATCGCCTCGAGGAACGGCAGCGACTCGATGTCGCCGACGGTGCCGCCGATCTCGCAGATGACGACGTCGGCCTCCGACGACTCACCGGCGAGCTTGATCCGGTTCTTGATCTCGTTGGTGATGTGCGGGACGACCTGGACGGTGCCGCCCAGGTAGTCGCCGCGCCGCTCGCGGCGGATCACCGTGTCGTAGATGCCGCCGGTGGTGACGTTCGACGCCTTCGACGTGTTGGTGCCGGTGAAGCGCTCGTAGTGGCCGAGGTCGAGGTCGGTCTCCGCCCCGTCCTCGGTCACGAAGACCTCGCCGTGCTGGTACGGCGACATCGTGCCCGGATCGACGTTGATGTACGGATCGAGCTTCTGGATGCTGATGCTGATCCCGCGCGCGACCAGCAGGCGGCCGATCGAGGCGGCGGCGATGCCCTTGCCGAGCGACGAGACCACGCCGCCCGTGACGAAGACGTACTTGGTCTGGCTGCGTTCGGGCACGGGCGGTCCTGGGCGGTCGCGATTGCGGGGCGGGCGGGCCGGCTCCAGCAGGCCGCGGCGGGGACGCGGGGGCTTCCCGGTCCGGACGCTCGACGCTCACCGACCACGCATGACGGTAGCGGGCCGTGCGGACGTCCCGGGCTGCGGGGGCGGCCGCCCGCGACCCCCGATCGCTCCCGGGACGCGCGGACGACCTGCAACCATCGGGAAACGGAGGCGCACGCCGGCCGCCCGGCCGGCCCGCCCGAATCGCTCGGAGGACCCCGTGACCGACCAGACCCCCACCGCCCCCGACCCGACCGCCGCCGCCAAGGACGACGGGACCTGGCGTCAGGAGCTGACGCCCGAGCAGTACGCCGTCCTGCGCCAGTGCGGGACCGAGCCGGCCTTCACCGGCCAGTACTGGGACACCAAGGAGGACGGCACCTACCGCTGCGCCGCCTGCCACGCCGAGCTGTTCTCCAGCGACACCAAGTTCGACTCCGGCACCGGCTGGCCGAGCTTCACCGATCCGATGGTCGCCGAGGCGGTCTCGCTCCACGAGGACCGCTCGCACGGGATGGTGCGGGTCGAGGTCAAGTGCGCCAACTGCGGCGGCCACCTGGGCCACGTCTTCCCCGACGGTCCCGGCCCGAGCGGCCAGCGGTGGTGCATCAACTCGGCCGCGCTCGACCTCCAGCAGCGCGAGGGCTGAGCCCCGACGCGGGCCTACGCCGCCCGCCGCAGCTCCTCGGCGTGGCGGCGGGCGCCCTTGTCGCCGTGCTCGCCGCCGAGCATCCGGACCAGCTCGCCGACCACCTCGCGCTCGGCCAGCCGCCGGACCACCGTCCGCGCCGGCTCGGCGTCGACGTCCTTCTCGATCGCGAAGTGGCGGTCGGCGAGGGCGGCGATCTGCGGCAGGTGGGTGATGCAGAGCACCTGGCCGCCCTCGGCCAGCGCCCGCAGCTGCTCGCCGACCGCGCGGCCGGTCTGGCCGCCGACGCCGCTGTCGATCTCGTCGAAGACCTGGGTCGCGCCCGAGCCGTCGCCGGCCACGGCCAGCAGCGCCAGCATCACCCGCGACAGCTCGCCGCCCGAGGCCGCCTCGCGGACCGGGGCCGCGGGCACGCCGGGGTTCGGGGCCAGCACCAGCTCGCACTGGTCGCCGCCGGTCGGGCCGGGATCGCGCGGGCCGACCTGGACCTCGAGCACCGCCGCCGGCATCGCCAGCTGGGCCAGCCGCTCCATCGTCGCCGCGGCCAGCGCCGGCGCGGCCTCGCGGCGGGCCGCGCTCAGCCGCTCGGCGAGCAGCGTCCGTCGCTGGCCGGCCTCGGCCAGGTCGGCCTCGGCCGCGGCGGTCGCGCCCTCGACGTCCTCCAGCTCGGCCAGCCGCGCGCGGCAGCGGTCGGCGTGGGCCAGCACCGCCTCGACCGTCCCGCCGTGCTTGCGCTCCAGCCGCGAGATCGCCTGCAGCCGCTCCTCGACCCGCTCCAGCTCGGCCGGATCGGCGTCGAGCCCGTCGAGGTGGCGCTGCAGCTCGCCGGCCAGGTCGTCGGCCTCGATCCGCAGCGAGCGCAGCCGCTCGCCGAGCCCGTCGAGCGCCGCGTCGACCCCGGCCACGCCGTCGAGCGCGGCCTCGCCCGCGACCAGCGCGGTGCCGGCGCCGCCCTCCTCGCTGCCGAGCGCCTGGGCGGCGACGAAGGCCGCCTGGCGCAGCGCCTCGACGTGGCGCAGCCGCTCGCGGGCGGCGGCCAGCTCCTCGCGCTCGTCGGCGCTCGGGTCGACCTCGTCGATCTCCGCCAGCTCGAACCGCAGCAGGTCGAGCTCGCGCTCGCGGGCGCCGGCCGCCTCGCGCAGCTCCTCCAGCCGGCGACGGGCGTCGCGCTCCGCCGCGTAGGCGGCCGCGTGCTCGGCGCGCCGCTCCAGGTGGCCGGCGCCGGCACCGCCGTGGGCGTCGCAGAAGCCGTCGAGCAGCGCCAGCTGGGCCGCCGGCGAGAGCAGCCGCCGGGCCTCGTGCTGGCCGTGGAAGGCGAGCAGCGCGGTGCCGACCTCGCGGAGGTCGGCGGCGGTCGCCGAGCGGCCCCCGAGGAACGCCCGCGAGCGGCCCTCGGCGGTCACGCGGCGGGCGAGGACCAGCTCCTCGGCGTCGGCCGGCAGCCGGTCGGCGATCTCCTCCGGCAGCTCGTCCGGCAGCGCGAAGACCCCCTCGACCCAGGCCTCGGCCGCGCCCGGCCGGACGATCCCGCTCCGCGGCTTCGCCCCCAGCAGCAGGTCGAGCGCGTGGGCGAGCACGGTCTTGCCCGCCCCGGTCTCGCCGGTGACGACGTTCAGCCCCGGGACGAGGTCCAGCTCGGCCCGTTCGATCAGCAGCAGGTTCTCGACGCGCAGCTCCAGCAGCACGCCGTGAGCGTGGCAGCGCGACAGGACGGATCGCCCCGTCGGCGGGCCGTCGCGCGGATTTGGCACAGAACCGGCACCGGATCGGCGCGAACGTCGCCGGATCGGCAGCGAATCGGCCGCGGCACGGCGGTCCCGCCCCGCCCCGCCTCAGCCGGCCAAGCGGCCGAACTTCTCGCGCAGGCGGCGGTAGAAGCTGGAGTCCGGCGTCTGGGCCAGCATCGCCGCGTCGCGCCGGAACCGCACGCCCATCAGCGCGTCGGCCGCCAGCAGCCCGCGGGGACGGCCGTCGACGACCAGCTCGACCGGGGTCGACGACCCGTTGTGCAGCTCCAGCACGCCCTCCGGCGAGACCACCAGCGCGCGCGCGGAGAGCGTGTGCGGGGCGATGAACGAGACCGCGTAGCCCTCGACGCCCCAAGCCAGCACCGGGCCGCCGTTGGCCAGGTTGTAGCCGGTGCTGCCGGCCGGGGTGGCGACCACCAGCCCGTCGCAGCGGACGTGGCCGACGTCCTCGCCGTCGATCTTGTAGCGCAGCGCCGCCACCCGGTCGCCGGAACGCCGGTGGACGCTGACGTCGTTGATCGCCACGTGCGAGCTGCCGTCGGGCAAGGTCACCTCGAGCGCCGGCAGCGGCAGCACGTCGAACTGGCCGGCCAGCGCCCGCCGCAGGCCCTCGTCCTGCTCGGCCGGCTCGACCGTCGCCAGGAAGCCGATCTCGCCGAGGTTGACCGCGAAGACCGGGACCTCGGTCAGCACCTGCCGCCGCAGCCCCTTGAGGATCGTGCCGTCGCCGCCGAGCACCACGCAGAGGTCGGCGTCGGCCCGCCAGGGCGCGTCGACGACGATCCCCGGGGCCGGCTCGAGGCCGTGCTTGGCCGTCTCCTCGACGTCGAACCAGAGCTCGGCGCCGGCCTCGGCGGCGATCGCCCGCAGCGCGGCCAGCGCGTCGGCGGCCTGGGTCGGGCGGCCGTGGGTCAGGACCGAGACGGTACGGGCGGGCGGGCGGCTGCTCACGCGTCCTCCCCCGGCTCAGCCGCGAGCGCCAGCGCCGCCAGGTCGTCGACGCCGCCGCGGGCGCCCTCGGCCAGCAGCAGGAAGGTCTCGCGGTTGCCCTTCGGACCCGGCAGGCCGGAGGGGGCGGCGGCCAGCACCGACCAGCCGCCGTCGCGGGCGGCGGTCGCGACGGTGACGATCGCCTCGCGCCGCAGCGCCGGGTCGCGCACGACCCCGTCGCCGATCCGGTCGCGGCCGACCTCGAACTGCGGCTTGACCATCAGCAGCGCGTCGAAGCGCGGCGCGACGATCGCGGCCAGCGCCGGCAGCAGCTTGGTCAGGGAGATGAACGAGACGTCCGCCACCACGAGATCGGGAGCGTACGGCAGCTGGTCGGCGGTGAGGTGGCGGGCGTTCTGGCGCTCGATCACCGTCACCCGCGGATCGTTGCGGACGGCCCACGCCAGCTCGCCGTAGGCGACATCGACCGCGGTCACCGCCGCCGCCCCCGCCTGCAGCAGGCAGTCGCTGAAGCCGCCCGTCGACGCGCCGACATCGAGCGCCCGGCGGCCGTCGACGTCGATCGCCAGCCGCTCGAGCGCGTTGGCCAGCTTGATCCCCCCGCGCGAGACGAACCGCGGCGGCGCGGCGGCCTCGACCTCGGCCCCCGCGTCGACCTGGGTCCCGGGCTTCAGCGCCCCCGGCCCCGACGATCCGCGACCGCCGATCCGGACGTCGCCGGCGAGGATCGCGGCGGCCGCCGCCGAGCGCGACGGGTACAGGCCCCGCTGGTGCAGGAGCGTGTCGAGGCGGACCTTGGCCATCGGCCGGCACACCGTACTGCCTGGGCGCGGCGGCGCCGCAACAGGACGGTCACATCGGCTGTGATCGACCGCACACCGGAACAGGCGTTCGTGCCCCAACATGGGTCTCGTCGTGAGCAGCACCCGCCTCATCTCCTTCCCCGCTCACGGGGCGATCGAGTTCCTGCTCGGTCTGGCGTTGATGGTCGCGCCGTTCGCCGTCGGGGCCGACCCCGCCGGCATCGTCGTCGGCTTCGGCTTGGGCGTCCTCGTCACCGGGGTCGCGCTCAGTTCGATCGGCAACGGTCCCCGCGGGATCGTGTCGGTGGCGGCGCACCAGGCGTACGACCAGGGCCTCGCCCTCGGCGGCGCCGGCGCCGCGCTGGTGCTGGCCCTCGCCGGTCAGGGCACCGTCGCGATCGCGATCCTGGTGATCGCCTCCGCGCTCTTCGCCCTCAGCCTCGCGACCCGGTACAGCGCTCGCTGACCGACCAAGACTTCTCCCAGAGCACGAAACGCAACATCACATAGCTGGACCCACACAGCACTCTCCTCCCCGAAACGGCCCGCTCTCGAGCGGGCCGTTTCACTTTGGCGGGGCGGCTAGCGCTGCTGCGGCCGGTCGTCGACCTTCACGTTCAGCGCCCCCTCGGCGCTGACGTTCAGGCTCACGCCGAAGCGGGTCGCGCCCACGGCGAGGGTGCAGCGGATCGGCTTCGCGGTCGGGATCTCGACCGTCTTCGGGCAGGTCAGGCTGTCGGCCTTCTGCCCCACCCGCTGCTCCAGGACCGCCTTCGCCTGGTCGGCGAGGACGCTGCCGATGGCCGTGCCGCCGACCGCCTTGACCTCGAACCGGGCGCGGTCGCCGTTGCGCTCGCTGACCTTGCCCTCCAGCCGCAGGACGGTGCCGCCGGGGTTCTTGCCGGTGCACGAGACCGGCGTGCCGACCTTCGCCTCGACGTCGTCCTTGCAGGTGACGTCGGTCAGCGGGATGCCCTTGGCCTTGAACTGCTCGGCGATCGTGCGCTCGACCTGGCCGGTGTCGAGCGTGTCGGTGCCACAGGCGGCGAGCGCGACGCTGCCGGCCGCGGCCAGCAGCAGCAGGGCGCGGGATGGCGCGGGCACGGCTACGCCTCGGCCGGCACGGCGTCGGTCACGCCGAGCGCCGCCGCCACCCGCAGCGCGACCGCGCGGCCGCTGTAGCCGACCTCGGCGTGCAGCAGTTTCGGGGCCCCGTGGGTGACGAAGCGGTCAGGCATCCCGATCCGGATCAGCTGCGTGGCCCCGGCGATCCCGGCGGCGGTGGTCAGCGCGATCCCGTGCTCCTCGGCCGCCTCGAAGACGCCCGAGCCGAAGCCGCCCGGCAGCACGCCCTCCTCGATCGTCACCAGCAGCTCGTGCTCGCGGGCCAGCGCGCGGACCAGCTCGACGTCGATCGGCTTGGCGAAGCGGGCGTCGGCGACGGTCGTCTCGATCCCCGCCTCGCGCAGCAGCGCCGCGGCCTGGAGCCCGACCTGGACGCCGGTGCCGTAGCCGAGGATCGCCACCCGGTCGCCCTGGCGCAGGACCTCGCCCTTGCCGATCTCCTGGACCAGCGGCCCGGCCGGCATCGGCACGCCGACCGCCTCGCCGCGCGGGTAGCGGAGCGCGAACGGCCCGTCGTGGGCGATCCCGGTGTGCAGCAGGTGGACCAGCTCGGCCTCGTCGCGCGGGGCGGCGATCACCAGGTTCGGCAGCGCCCGCAGGTACGAGATGTCGAAGACGCCGTGGTGGGTCGGCCCGTCGTCGCCGACCAGGCCGGCGCGGTCCATCGCCAGCACCACGTCGAGCTCCTGGAGCGCGATGTCGTGGACGATCTGGTCGTAGGCCCGCTGGAGGAAGGTCGAGTAGATCGCCGCGACCGGCTTCAGCCCCTCCAGCGCCAGGCCGGAGGCGAACAGCAGCGCCTGCTGCTCGGCGATCCCGACGTCGAAGTAGTGGGCCGGCTCGGCCTCCTGCAGCAGGTTGAGGCCGGTGCCGGAGTTCATCGCGGCGGTGATCCCGACCACCCGCCGGTCGCCGCGGACCTCGGCCACCATCCGCTCGCCGAAGACCTGGGTGTAGGCCGGCGGCTTCGGCGGCGCGTCGGGGTCGGCCGGGACCTTCGGGGCCGGCTCGCCGCCGACGATGCTGCCCGGCTTGGCCGCGTGCCACTGCTCCATGCCCGCCAGGCCGCCGTCCTCGGCCGGCGCGAAGCCCTTGCCCTTGACGGTCTTGGCGTGGACGACCACCGGCCGGTCGGCGGCGAACGCCTGCCGCAGCGCGGCCCGCAGCGCGCGGACGTCGTGGCCGTCGACCGGGCCGACGTAGGCCCAGTCGAGCGACTCCCACAGCTCGCCCTCGCTGTTGAGCAGCTTCATCGAGCCCTTGAGGGTCGGCCCGACCCGCTCGACCAGCCCGCCGACGCCGGGCAGGTCGGTCAGGGCCTCCTCGACCTTCTCGCGGCCGTGCCACAGCTTCGGCTTCAGCCGCACGCCCTGGAAGTAGCGGGAGAGCGCCCCGACGTTGGGGCTGATCGACATCCCGTTGTCGTTCAGGACCACGACCAGCGGCGTGCCGAGGCCGCCGGCCTGGTGGGCGGCCTCGAAGGCGACGCCGCCGGTCATCGCGCCGTCGCCGATCACGGCCACCACCCGGCCGGGGGTGCCGTCCTCGCCCGGAGCGCGGGCGGAGACGTCCTCCTGCTTCAGCCGCATCCCCTCGCGGAGGCCGACGCCGTAGCCGACCGAGGTCGACGCGTGGCCGGCGCCCATGATGTCGTGCTCGGACTCGAAGATCGCGCAGAACGGCGCCAGGCCGTCGTACTTGCGGATCGTCGCCAGCTGGTCGCGGCGGCCGGTCAGGACCTTGTGCGGGTAGGCCTGGTGGCCGACGTCCCACAGCAGCTTGTCGTGCGGGCTGTCGAGCATCGAGTGCAGCGCGACGGCGATCTCGCAGGTGCCGAGATTGGCGCCGAAGTGGCCGCCGATCTCGCCGACGGTGTCGATGATGTGCTCGCGCACCTCCTGCGCGACCTGCTGCAGCTCCTCCTCCGAGAGGCCGTGGAGATCCTGGGGGCGGTCGATGCGATCCAGCAGCCGAGTCATGCGAGCGTCAGTTCGTCCTCGTGTGGATGAAGTCGGTGAGGGTCCGGAGGTCGGGGGCGCCGGAGGGATCGGCGTCGTCGAGCGCGCTGGCGGCGGCGGCGTGGTGGCGCCGGGCCATCTCGCGCGCTCCCTCCAGACCGTACTCGGTCACGTACGTGCGCTTCCCGTGGCGCTCGTCGCTGCCCTGCGGCTTGCCCAGGTCCTGGGCGGTGCCGGTCACGTCGAGGATGTCGTCGACGATCTGGAACAGCACGCCGAGCTCGGTGGCGAAGCGGCGGTAGGGGTCGGCCCGCTCGCCGTCGAGACCGGCCAGCCGCACCACGCCGCCGACCGAGGCCCCGATCAGGCGGCCGGTCTTGAGCCCGTGGACGACCCGCAGCTGGGCGGCCGCGTCGCCGTCGCCCTCGGCCTCGATCCCCTTCACGTCGAGGAACTGGCCGCCGACCATGCCGTCGACGCCGGTCGCGTCGGCCAGCTCGGTCGCCGCCGCCAGCACCCGCTCGGCCGGCGGGCCGTCGGGGCGGGCGCCCTCGCGCAGCAGCAGGTGGAAGGCCTCGGCGTAGAGCGCGTCGCCGGCCAGGATCGCGACGTCCTCGCCGTAGGCCACGTGGCAGGTGGGACGGCCGCGACGGAGGTCGTCGTCGTCCATCGCCGGCAGGTCGTCGTGGATCAGCGAGTAGGTGTGGACCAGCTCGACCGCGGCCGCCAGCGGCAGCACGTCGCGGTCGTCGAGCCCGAGCGCGCGGGCGGTGGCGAGCGCCAGCACCGGCCGGATCCGCTTGCCGCCGGCCAGCAGCGAGTAGCGCATCGCCTCCTCGAGGCCGGCGACGCCGGCGCTGCGGGCCGGGAAGCGCAGCTGCTCCAGGTAGCGCTCGACGGTGTCGCGCAGGTGGTCGGGGTAGACCGGCGCCGGGGTCGCGGCGGCGTCGGCGGAGGGCGTGCCGGTCACTGGCCCCCACCCCCGCTCTCGCGCACCATCCGGTCGAAGGCGGCGCCCGCCTCGCCGGCGGTGATCGCCGCCTGCTCGGCCGCGGTCACCTGCGCGTCCGGCTCGGCCGCGTCGTCGGTCACCCGCCCGAGGGCGTGCTCCAGCCGCGCGAGCTGGATCTGGAAGTCGCGATCGGCATCGTCGGCCACCCCCACAGTGTGAAGGATCGGCGACGGGGCCGGCGGGGTCCTCGTCACGCTCGCCCGGCGGGCGGCTGTGGCGGCCGTCGCCTAGCCGGCGGCGGCGGGCGGCTCGCCGGCGGTCCGGTCGCGCAGGACCGCGGCCAGGATCCCGTTGACGAACTTCGGCGCGTCGCTGCCGCAGAACTTCTTGGCCGTCTCGACCGCCTCGGAGATCGCGCCCTCGGGCGGGATCGGCGTCTCGCCGGGGACGACCTCCGGGTAGAGCATCTCGAGCAGCGCGACGCGCATGATCGAGCGCTCCAGCGGGGCGATCCGCTCCAGCGTCCAGCCCTTGGCGTAGCGGCCGATCAGGTCGTCCAGTTCGTCCTGGTGGTCGGTCGTCGCGTGGGCCAGCGAGCGGGTGAAGAGCGCCGCTCGTTGGTCGAACAGCTCGTGCAGCGGCCTCCCCGTCAGATCGTGCTGGTAGACGGTGAAGACGGCCTCGCGCCGCTGCTCGCTCCTGCGGGACATGCAGCGGCGAAGAGTACGGGACGCCGGGGCCCGGGCGGTCCGCGGCCGTCAGCGGCGGCCGTCGCCGATCCCGTTCAGCCGATCCACGACCCTCGCCGCGTCGCCGCGCCGGTAGTAGTTGACGGCGATCAGGTTCGGCTGCCGGTGGCGCAGCCGCGCGCACTCGCGGGCGCGGGCCAGCAGCGACCGCTCGCCGTTGACCTGGTCGGCGAGCGAGGGCCGCGGCAGCGGGTCGGTGGTGATCCAGTGGTTGAGCAGCAGCAGCGGGGCGCGGGCCGGACCGCGCCCGGCCGCGCAGCTGGCGGCCCGGTCGCGGGCCGACGTCAGCTGGGCCGGACGGGCGAAGGCGTAGGGCGTCTCCTGGAGCGCGGCCGCGTAGGCCGGCCGGTACCAGGGCGCGGCGCCGGCCTGGTGCTCGGCCAGCAGCACCAGCCGCTGGTCCTGGTCGATCATCCGCCGCAGCGTCGGCCACGGACGGTCGACCGGGCCGCGGTAGGCCAGCCGCTCGAGCCCGGCCCGGCGGACGGCGGCCACGAACGCCGCCGGCGGCACGCCCTCGTCCTGGTTGATCACCACCACGACCTCGCCGGGGTGGGTGACGAGGAACCGGCGAAGGTCGGTCAGGACGCCGTCGAGCGCGGTCGCCCCCAGCTCGCAGAAGGAGTGGCAGAGGTAGATCCCGCGCGTGCCCTGGCCCGCGAAGCCGAGCCGGTCGCGCAGCCGCAGGGCGGCGTCGATCGCCTGCGGGCCGACGCCGTCGCGGGCGGCCTGCTCGCGGACGTCGCCGGCGATCACCGTCCGGTAGCGGCCGTTCGGCAGCCGGTCGGCGTAGTGGGTGTCGATCAGCAGCCCGCGGACGCCGTCCTCCAGCTGGCCGGCGATCGGCTTCTCCTGGAGGGCGGAGAACCAGCCCGGCAGCGGCGCCGACATCGAGTTGTGGGTGGCCAGCAGCGTCACCTGGTCGAGCCGCCGGTCGCAGAGCGCGGCGTGGCCGTTGCAGGCGGTCACCGGGCCGGCCGCCGGCGCGCTGGTGCCGCCGCCGGCCACGAACGCCGCCGTCGCGGCGAGCACCAGCGCGGTCGCCAGCGTCGCGACCGCCAACGTCCGCCGGCGGCCGGGACGGGCGGGACCGGCGGGACCGGCGGGCGGATGGTCGGCGTCGGCGCGCGGCCCGGCGGCGGGCTGGACCAGCCGCAGCAGGATCACCACGCCCTCGTAGACCAGGTAGGCGCCGCCCAGCGAGACCAGCAGCGAAAGCACCGCGTCGCGGGCGACCAGCAGCAGCACGCCGGCGGTCACCAGCGCGATCCCGCGGGCGGCGCGGCCGGCCGGGGTCCGCGGGTCGGCCCGCAGGCGGGCGCCGAGCCGCCGCAGCGGCTCGCCGAGCGGGGTCGGTCGCAGCAGCGAGGCGGCGGCCGCGGCGACGGTCGCCCCGATCGCCGCCACCAGCCACGCCTCGCCGCGGAGGTCGCCGAGGAAGGCGTCCCAGATCGCCCCGACCGCGGCCCGCTCCTGCGGCCCGTCGACCGCCCGCACGGCCAGCGTCCGCCCGATCGCCAGCGCCACCACCAGCAGCACCCCGGCGGCGGCGACGGCGACGCCGAGCACGACGATCGTCCGCCGCCGGTCGCGGGCCAGGGCCAGCGCCGCGGCGGCCAGCAGCAGCGCGCCCGCCAGCAGCAGCGCCGTCGCCAGCCAGGCGTCGTCGGCGGCCCGCGCCAGCTCGGCCGAGAGGTCGCCGACGTCGCGCCGGACCACCTCGACCCGGCCGGTCAGCTCCAGCTGGCGGGCGAGCTTCGGCTGCAGCCGCTCGAGCGCCGCGCCGGCGACGGTGCCGACGTCGGTCAGGGCCAGCGTGACGGTGTCGCTGGAGCCGTCGAGCAGCGAGCGGTGGAGGTCGCGGACGGCGAGCCGGAAGAGCCCGGTGAAGGCGCGGCTGCCGACGACCCCGTCGACGGCCGACTCGATCAGCGGCCGGGCCGCGATCAGGTCGGCCTGCTGGCGCAGGATCAGCTGGTCGGTGACCGCCTCGGCGGTCAGCGAGCGGACGCTGTCGTCGCGCAGCGCGGCGGTGGCGCGGTCGGCGAACTGCTCGTCGTCGGCGAGCGCGCGCTGGAAGTACCCGAGCGCCAGCCCGGCGAGCAGCAGCAGCGCGGCGGCCACGGCCAGGCCGGTGGCCGCGCGGCGGCGGAGCGCTGGGCGCACGGAGGGCAATCTACCCGCGGCGGCGGGCGCCGCGGGGCGGGTGCGGCGGTCGCGGGGCTAGGCCCGCGACATGTACTCGCCGGTCTCGGTCTGGACCTTGACGCGGTCGCCGACGTTGACGAACAGCGGCACCCGGATCTCGGCGCCGGTCTCGAGCGTCGCCGGCTTGTCGCCGCCGCCCGAGGCGGTGTCGCCGCGCAGGCCCGGCTCGGTGTGGGTGATCTCCAGCTCGACCGAGGCCGGCAGCTGGATGTCGGCCGGGCTGCCGTCGATGAACAGCAGGTCGACCTCGTCGTTGGCGCGGATGAACCGCAGCGCGCCCTTGACCGCCTCGACCGGGATCGGCAGCTGCTCGAACGACTCGCTGTCCATGAAGTGCGCGTCGGTGCCGTCCTCGTAGAGGTACTGCATCTTGCGCGCCTCGGTGTGGACGGCGCGGAACTTCTCGCCGGCCCGGAAGGTCTTGTCGATCACGTTGCCGTCGGTCGCCCGTCGGAGCTTCGTGCGGACGAACGCCGGCCCCTTGCCGGGCTTGACGTGCTGGAACTCCACGACCTTGTAGACGATCCCGTCCACCTCGATGTGGTTCCCGTTCTTGAGCTGGTTCGTACTGATCACCACTTGCCTCCTCGTCCGCGCTGCGGTCAAAGAGGGTAGCGGTGCGCCGCGATATTGCCGCGTGACCCTTGCTCGGAGAGATCCGGGTTGAATGGGAATCGTGCGCGCACTCTTCGCGACCTCCCCCGGTCTTGGCCATGTGTTCCCGACGATCTCCCTGGCGCACGCGCTGCGTGCCGCCGGCCACGAGGTGCTGGTGGCGACCCCGGGCGGCAAGGAGGCCGCGAACGCCGGCCTGCACGTCGTGGACACCGCGCCGGGTGTCGACATCGGCGCGGTGTTCCATCAGGCGGCCAGCGAGCAACCCGAGGGGTTCGACTACAGCACGGACGTCGACACCGAGAAGGGGTTGGAGTTCGTCGGCGCGATCTTCGCCAGGTTGTCCGGCGTGTCGGTGGACCTGGCCGTGTCGGCGGCCGAATCGTGGCGGCCGGACGTGGTCGTGCACTCGTCGATGGAGGGCACCGGGCCGCTGGTCGCCGCGAAGCTCGGCGTGCCGGCCGTGTCGCACGGCTTCGGGTTCACCGACGAGGCGTCGATGACCGAGGCGATCTTCGAGAAGATGGTCGAGGAACGCGAACGGCATGGCGTGCAAGGGCTTCCCGAGGTGCGCGAGTCGATCGACGTGGCGCCGCCGAGCATGGTCGACCGGCCGGTGCGGGGCTGGCCGATGCGGTACGTGCCGTACAACGGAGGCGCCGTGCTACCCGAGTGGGTGCTCGAACGGCCCGCGCGCCCGCGCGTCGCGGTGACCCTCGGCACGGTGCTGACCCAGGTCGGCGCGCTCACGTCGTTGACCAAGCTCGTCGACGTGGCACGGCATCTGGACGCCGAGTTCGTACTCGCCCTCGGCGACGCGGACCCGTCGCCACTGGGAGAACTGCCGGACAACGTGCGGGCGGCCGGGTGGGTGCCGCTGTCCGCGCTGCTGCCGACCTGCGCGGCGCTGGTGCACCACGGCGGGGCCGGCTCGACGCTGACCGCGATCGACGCCGGAGTCACGCAGCTCGTGCTGCCGCACGGCGCCGACCAGTACATGAACGCGGACGCCGTGGCGCGGCGCGGGCTCGGTCTGCGTTCGGAGCCGGATCAGGTGGACGCGGAGCTGATCGACCGCCTGCTCACCGACCCGGGGCTGGGCCGGGCCGCCTCCGAGGTGGCCGACGAGATCGCGACGCTGCCGAGGCCCTCCGACCTCGTGCCGAAGATCGTCGGCCTCGCCTGACTTAGCCAGGGTCAGTCGCGGTCGTCGCGCACCAGCACGTCGACGAGACCGGGGAAGCGCTGCTCCAGCTCCTCGCGGCGGAGGCTGATCCGCCGCTCGGTGCCCTCGGGCCGGACCCGGGTCAGGCCGGCCTCCCGCAGCAGCCGCATGTGGTAGCTGCCGGTCGAGTTGGGCAGGCCCAGCGCCTCGCAGATCTCGTGGCAGGGACGGGCGCGGCCGTCCGCCAGCAGCCGCACCATCTCCAGCCGGATCGGCTCGCCGACGGTCCGCAGGACGGTCGGCAGCTCGACCTGCTCGAGCGGCGGGACCGGGAACTTGTCGCGCAGGCGGGGAGTGGCCACCGACCTATGCTACAACGGTTCTTCCAAATCTTTGGAAGTTTGGATTCGAGGCCCTCCGTGTCCCAGTCGCCGTCCCGCCCCGCCCCCGTCCCCTCGCCC
>NZ_JAWZSQ010000015.1:0-132333 GCF_034096925.1 Patulibacter defluvii | reverse complement strand
GTCGGTCTCGTAGGAGCGCCACTCCGGGCTCCCCGTCCCGACCCGCTTCAGACGCCCCAGCCGCTCACCCGACGCCGTGTACTCGTAGGTCTGCACCCTGCTGTCGGGCTTGGCCTCCCGCGTCAGCTGCTTCGACAGCCCCAGGTAGCTGTAGTCGTAGGTCTTCAGGCCCTCCGGCTGGCTCGACGGCGACAACGTGCACGCCCGCCGCGCCTTCTGGAACGCCGAGACCTGCTCCTCACCGTCGTCCGGCTCCTCCGTCGTCGCCAGCCCCGTCAGGCGCTTGTCGCGACGATCCAGCGCGTCGTAGCAGTACGCCTGGTTCTTCGGCAGCGTCCCCTCGTCGGTGCCCTGCGCGTCTCCGTGCTCCCGCTTGCGCGACGCCACCAGCCGCTCGAACGTGTCGTAGGTGTTCTGCGTCTCCGTTCGCCAGCCGCCGCCGGCGGCGATCGTCCCGGGGCAGGTCTGATCGGCCTGGGACTTGCGGAGCTAACGGGCGTACCCACGGGAGGTATAGGCGCTCGATCCGGACCAACGTCACGTGTCCTCGCGGCCCCAGATCGCCAGCTCGCCGCCAGGCATCGACACGATGCGCAGACCATTCGGCCCGACGATGTTCCACGCTTCGTAGTCCTCGTCGACCGCCACGCGCAGAACCGAGCCGTCGTCGAACGTCACCTCGAGGCTGCCGTCCTTGAACGCGATCGCTTGCTCGACCGCGCGGCGCAGCACACGCAGCGCCGGGGCCATCTGCTGCGGCTCGCCCTCTGGGTCAAGCTCGACCTCACCGCCGTGCCCGACGACAACGAACGGATGCTCAATGCGCACCTCGAACGTTCCCGCGGGGCAGTCAGCGATCACCATCGAGAACGCGTAGTCAAGGCGGCACTGCGTGACCGTGCCGGCCATCGGCACCAGCCAGCGATCTGCCGACTCAACGAGCGCCCCGGCCATCACCGCGGCCATCCCGCCATCGGCCCCGCGTAGTCTTCCGGGAAGTGCGTGTCGGCCTTGGATCCCGGCTTGCCGGCGGCGTTCAGGGGCTGACCGTGTTCGTTGTAGTACCGGTAGTAGCCCTTCGGGTATCTTGCCGTCGGTTCCATGATCCGGATCATGTCGGCGTTGCCCGTCGCCCCCGGACGCTGGTAGACGACGCCCTTGCCGTTGTCGGCCTCGCGAGCGACCCAGCCCTGCGGGATGTCGAACGTCGTCCCTCGCGACGTCGTCACAAACCGCGTCGAACGCGGCGCGCCTGCTCCGGGCTTTGGGGCGTTGCTGCAGGCGCCGCTGTTGTGCACGAGAATGCTAGCGCGTCCGACGTGGTAGGTGTGGACGCCCTCGACGGCGAGGTTGTACGCCACGTCGTCCTGACCGCTCAGGGGCCGGAGCCCGCCGCCAACGGGGACGAGGCGGCCGTCGGCGGTGAGGACCACGTCGCTCGCGTCGAGGTCAGCGGCGTCCTGCCAGGCGTGGTCGGTGGCGTTCCAGAACGGGTGGTCCTCGGTCGAGCGCAACGTCTCACCGGCGATGTCGAGTCGGTAGAGCCGATCGACGTGCGCGCCGATCCCGGTCACGCGTCGCTTGGAACGCTTCCCGGTCCGCGGGTCCGTCGCGATGACGATGTCGCCGGCGCGGATCTGGCGGATCGGCTTCAGCGACCCATCGCCCATCAGCACCAGCGTGTCGCCGGAGAAGCTGCGACAGAGGCCCAACGCCTTCTTGACGAACCGCTCCGCATCCGGCATGTGCTTGACGAGGAACGCCCCCGCCTTCGCGGGCTTGAAGACCGACGTCAGCGCCCCGACGATCCCATCAGAGGCATCCGGCTTCAGGAAGCCGTAGATCCCCATCAGGCCGCCCTTGACCGCTGCCTCGGTGGCCGACGGATCGCAACCGCCGGACGTGAACGCCTGCCCGGTCAGCGTGCAACTGAGCGCACCCACGCCACCCGCGGCAGCACCAGCCGTCGCCTCGGCACCGTCATCGAGCGCGTTGCCCAACCACTTCAGCCCCTTCGACGCCGGCGACGGCCCGCTGCGACAGGACTCTCGGTTGAACGGACCGAGATCCCCACAGTTCGGCTGACCTGAAGCCGTCGTCGCCGCGGCCGTTGCTGGTGGCGGCGGGGGCGGCAGGATCCTCTGACCGATGCCGCTGATCGCGACAACCGCCAGCACGGCCCGTTCCTGGTTGACCGTCGAAGCGGGAGCGGTTCCGCCGCCGCTGCGACGCCCCTGGTTGTAGTTCGCCAGCCGCTGCTGCTCGATACAGGCCGAATCGCCGTCGCAGTTCCTGACGTGCCCGTCGTACTCCGCCCGCGTCGCCGGGTTCGCTGCCGTGAACGCGTAGCGCGACGACGTGAACGGGTCGGCCGCCAGGTACAGGTCCGCCGAGGGATCGGCGAAGCGGTCCTGCTGCAGGAACCGACCCTGCGACGGGTCGTAGGTCCGGGCCTGCATGTCGTAGAGACCCGTGTTCTCGTCGCGGTAGAAGCCCTGGAACCGGAACGGATTCGCCTCGGCCTCCGTATCGAGCGCCTCCTCAGGCTTGACCAACTCCCCGTACGGATCGGTGTCGTAGCGATCGTCGGTCACGACCCGACCGCTCGCCGGATCCTCCAGACCGACCACGCTGCCCTGCGCGTCGGTCTCGTAGGAGCGCCACTCCGGGCTCCCCGTCCCGACCCGCTTCAGACGCCCCAGCCGCTCACCCGACGCCGTGTACTCGTAGGTCTGCACCCTGCTGTCGGGCTTCGCCTCCCGCGTCAGCTGCTTCGACAGCCCCAGGTAGCTGTAGTCGTAGGTCTTCAGGCCCTCCGGCTGGCTCGACGGCGACAACGTGCACGCCCGCCGCGCCTTCTGGAACGCCGAGACCTGCTCCTCACCGTCGTCCGGCTCCTCCGTCGTCGCCAGCCCCGTCAGGCGCTTGTCGCGACGATCCAGCGCGTCGTAGCAGTACGCCTGGTTCTTCGGCAGCGTCCCCTCGTCGGTGCCCTGCGCGTCTCCGTGCTCCCGCTTGCGCGACGCCACCAGCCGCTCGAACGTGTCGTAGGTGTTCTGCGTCTCCGTTCGCCAGCCGCCGCCGGCGGCGATCGTCCCGGGGCAGGTCTGATCGGCCTGGGACTTGCGGATCTGGACGATCTGCGAGCCCATCTTGTTGTAGTCGAAGCAGTCCGTCTGGTGCTTCGGGCCGGGAGCCGTTCCACCCTCGACGTCGGTCACCGAGATCGTCTGCCGCGCCCGGGTGATCCGGTCGCCGAAGTAGTCGTTGTCGGTCTCGACCTGGGTCGTGATCGTGCCGTAGCTGTCGCCTGCCTCGTCGATCTTGATCTCCTGGACGACCCGGGTCTGGCGACCGGAGCCATCGACGGTGTAGTCGATCTGCTTCGCCGGATCCTTCTCGGTCGGGGCGCCCGAGCCCTTTCGGTCCCGCACCCACTTCGTCAGCTGATCGCGGGCGTTGTAGGTGTTGGTGCCGCGCTCGTCGTGCGTCCGGTTGCCGTTGACGTCGTAGCTGTAGGACGTGTGGCGATCGTCGTTGCCGTCCGCGGCCGAGACGTCGCGCCTGGTGATCAGCCCCGCCGTGTCGTAGTAGCGCTTCTCGCTCGTGCTCTGCCCACCGGACGTCTTGGCCTTGATCGTCTGCTTGCGATCGCCCGACGGCCACCAGCGCAGCCCGGTCTCGCGGTCCGCGGGGCCGGTGTCGGCGCTGTCGGTCCAGACCGACACCTTGGTGTTGCGATCCAGCTCGTCGTAGCCGTAGCGCGTGCGGGTGCCGCCGAGGTAGCTGAGCCCCGAGAGCCGGCCGTCGGTCTTCACCGAGTCGATCAGGTTCGGCGTCTCGTCGACGTAGTCGTAGACCGTGTCCTTGCCCGCGCTCCAGGTCTCGTTGACCCGCAGCGGCCGGCCCGCGCGGTCGCGGGTGATCGCGGTCGTCCGCGGGCCGATGTTCGGATCCTCCGGACCCTCGCTCATGTCGGCCTCGGCGCACCGGGCCGCGTTCGGGTCGTCGATCGTGCCGTGGGACCAGTCGACCAGGCGTCGCAGGCCGCCGGACTGGTCGTAGCGGTAGGAGTAGACCTGCTCCTCGACCGTCTCGTTCGCCCCCGAACCGAAGCGGCGCGTGCCGCAGCGCTTGGCCAACAGCCCGGAGGGATGGAACTTGCGCGTGACGGTCCTGGTGCCGGATCCCCACGACGTCTGGTTGCCCTGCTCGTCGTAGCCGTAGTTCATCGTCACCGCCTCGGAGGATCCGGTGCCGCCGATGTCCTGGCTGACGGTCTGCTTCACCCAACCCGCCGCGTTGTTCGTGACGGTGGTGTCGTGGTCCGGGTTGCCGGACCCGTTGCCGTCGTCGTAGATCCCCGTGACCCGCCGCAGCAGACCGCGCTGGGTGTACTCGAAGCGCTGCCGCCACCGCTTGCGATCGTTGTCGCCGACCTCGCCGTCACCGTTGCCCCACGGCAGGTGACGGACCTCGAGCAGGCCGTCGTTCGTGTACCGCAGCACCTCGGCGTTGCGGCCGATCTCGCCGGAGTCGGGCGACGCGTCCAGATCGGTCTGCGGGTCGCTGACGCGCTCCTGGAAGCGGCCGTTCTCGCGCTTGACCCCAGCCGGCCGGATCGTGCGGCGCAACCAGCCGTTGCCGTCGAACTCCGTGATCGTCGTCCGCGCCTCGTTCTGCTGCGGATCGCTGTCGTAGACGCCGATCGTCTGCACCCACGGCAGGTCGCGGCCGTCGTACTCGCGCTCCTGGACGCGCCGCTTCGGCGTCGCGCCCGGCGCGGCCCCGGCCTCCGGGGCGACCACCTTGGTCACGTTGCCGTTGCGGTCGTAGGTCGTGTCGGTCACGACGTTCTCGGCCGTCGAGCCGCCCGGCTGCGTGACGGTGCTCGTCTCCTTGGTGACCCGACCGGCTCCGTCGTGCTCGTAGCGGGTGCGGTAGTCGTCCTTGGCGTGGCCGGCGAGGAAGGCCTGCGGCCGCCACAGCGTGGACACCAGGCCGTCGCGGTCGTAGGCCTGCTCGGTCCTCGCGTTCGCGGGATCGACCGTCACCCGCACCCGATCGACCGCGTCGAAGGTCCGCGTCGTCTTCCCGGTCGTGCCATCGCCGTCGACGTTGAACCCGTCGTCCTTGGCCGGCGTGACCTCGCGCCAGACGTTCCCGTTCGGGTCGCGGTCGCTGCTGCTCGTGGGCCGCACGCACGGCGCCGGCGTCGGCGCGCAGTTCGGCGGGGCCGTCGTCGACGACGGGCGGTCGAAGGCGTCGTAGCGATGGACGGTGATCTGGTTCCTGCCGTCGATCGTGGCGGCGAGGTTGCCGTTGCGGTCGTACTGCGAACGCAACGAGATGGTCGAGCCCGCGTCGAAGGGGATCTTCCGCTCGACCAGCCGTCCGACGCCGTCGTAGAGGAAGTCCTGGCTGACGTGGTCGCCGGCGGCGTCGCCCTGCGAGGTCACGCGCGTCAGGCGCAGCTCGTCGTCGTAGTAGAAGCCGGTGTCGCCCGCGGCCGGCACCACGTCCGGCAGGCTCTGGGGCTCGACGCTGCCGAAGTCCCCGCCGACGCTGTCGTCCGGCAGCTGATCGGCCGTCTGCGCCTTCGGGCGCGGGTCGTCGTCGGTCCGCTCGCGGATCCGGCCGTCCTGCTCGTCGTAGATCCACCACGACGGCCGCTTCGAACCGGACAGCTCGCCGGTGTCGAGGAACTCGTTGGTGAAGGTCTTGCCGCGAGCGTCGGTGATCGTCTCGGGATCGCCGACGGCGTTGATCTGGTACTGGACCTTCCACTCCGGCCCGTACTGATCGTCGCGGCGCGGCAGGCCCCGGGCCTTCAGCTCACCGGTCCTCCAGTACGAGAGCCGGGTCTTGAAGCCGTTGGCGCCCGCGCCGTCGTTGCCGCGCGGCGAGGTGATCGCGTAGACCTCGCCATCGGCACGCCGGTCGTACGACGTCTCGGCCGTCAGCGTGCCCTGACCGGGAGCGCTGAACGGATCGATCCGCCGCGTCAGACGACCCGCGTCGTCGTAGCGGTACTCCGTCCGCCGCCCCGCCGGGGTGGTCTTGGCCCGGAGGTGGTCCTCCTCGTCGTACTCGTAGTGCGTGTTCAAGCCGACGGTGTCGCTCTGCTCCCCCGTGTCGATCACCGGGTTCTCGGTCGCGTCGACGACGCGATCGAAGGCGTCGTAGACGTAGAGCCACCGCTGCGCCGCCGACACCTTGGCCTTCGCCGCAGCCTGCTGAAGGTCCAGCTCGCCGTTGGTGTTCGCGTCCGCCTCCGCCACGACGTTGCCGCGCACGTCGTAGGCCCGGGACGTCGTGACCTTCTTGTAGGTCGCCGTCGCCGATCGGTCGAGATCCTGCGCGGAATCACGGCTCTGGACCGTCGGCTCGTCGAACGCGTTGTAGAGCCAGCGCGTCCGGTGACCGGGCTGATCGAGGCCCCCCAGCGGATCGGCCCGCACGATCGGGTTGTCGACCGGGTCGTAGCGGTAGCGCGTCACCTCGCGAGCCGGGGCCTCGAGGTCGTCGCTGTCGTCGGGCTCGGTCGCCGACCGGTGGGCGACCGCCTCGCTGCGCTCCTCCTCCACCCGATCGGTCTTGGTGTAGGTGCTCTCCGAGACGTGCCCCTCGCCGTCGCGGCGCCGGGTCGGGTTGTCGTTGAGGTCGAAGGTGGTCGCGGTGACCCGGAACCGGTCGGCCACCGGCTTGTCGTCACCGTGCTCGTCCTTCTCGGTCGCGGTCGAGCGCTTCGGCACCACGGCCACGACCTGGCGATCGAGCGCGTCGTAGGTCCAGCGCGCCATGTAGGCCGGACCGGTGCCGCGTGCGTCGTCGCGCGGCGTACCGCCGATCGCGGCCACCGGATCGGTCGAGCCGCCGGCCGCCTGCTCCGGGGGAGCCGCCGGGTCGGCCCAGGCCCGCTGCGTCGCCCGCGGATCGGCCAGCGAGATCGTGTTGCCGACCTCGTCCCGGCGCGTGGTCCAGGACTTGTCCTCCTCGTCCCGGTGCTCGCGCGGGTCGCCGTTGGCGTCGAACTCGTCCCACGACTCCTCGACCGTGTTCTGCTCGGTGCTGTTGAAGGTCGGCTTGGTGCCGCTCCAGACCGTCGTGACGTGCTTCTTCACCAGGCCACGCGGCGTGTACTCGAACTGCTCGAAGCCGTTCTCCGGCCGCGTGATCGAGATCACGTCACCGTTGTCGGACGCCGCGGCGTAGCCGTAGGTGGTGGTCTTGCCACGGCGATCGGTCTCCGACGTCGTGTCGTAGACGAACGACCCGCCAGCGTCGCCCTCGCCGAGAACCGTTCCCGCGTGGGTGCGGTACGTCCACGACCGACTGCGCCGCTCGCCGCCCGTGGCGCCGGCGACGCCGGCGTGCTCGGTCTCGCTCAGCAGCTGCCCGAGGTTGCGGGTTTCGTCCCACGCGTACTCCGTCGTCACCGGCGCGACGCCGGCGCCGATCGTCGAGAACGCGACCTCGTTCTGGTCCGTCCAGCCCTGCAGCGTCGTCCGCGACCCGTCCTCGGTCAGCTCGTCGGTCGTGGTCGGATCGTTGGCGCCCTGGACCATCTCGATCATCCGGCCCGACCCGTCGACGGTCACCTTGTCGACGACCTTGCGGGCGTTGCGCACCCACGCCGTCCGTCGCGTGACGTTCTGCCCGCCCACGTTCTCGGTCCGGGGATCGTCCAGGCGGTAGGTCGTGATACGGCGTTGCTCCGTCGGCAGCTGCCGATCGGAGGAACGGTCCTCGACCGACGTGACCGTGCGGAAGTCCTGCACCAGCCCGACCCAGCCCAGCAGCGGCTGCAACAGCGGATCCAGCAGCGGCAGCGCGCTGGCGCGCGGGGCCGAGTAGCTGATGGTGGTGTCGTTGCCCCGCGGATCGGTGACCCGCTCCAGGTAGCTGCTGGAGTCCTTGTAGCCGAAGGTCCAGCCGCGCTTCGGGCCGTTCGACGACGGGTTGTCGGCGACGGTCAGCGACGTCAGGCGATTGCCGGCGGTGTCGTAGCCCAGCCGCGTGATCCGCCGCTCGCCGCCGATCCGCTTGCGGTCCTCGACCTTGATCAGCCGGTACGGCTCGTCGTTCTGGTCGTCGTAGCTCAGGATCCACTTGCGCGACTCGGCCGTCGGGCCGCCGACCAGTCCGGTGGCGTCGATCGCCGCCGCGTCGACGATCTCCTTGACCCGCTGGGTGCAGACCAGCGTCTGCCCGCAGCCCGGCCGCAACGCCGACGGCAGCGACGTCGGCCGCGGCTCGTAGATCAGCCGCAGCACGTTGTGGTGCCGGTCCTCGACCTCGCTGGCGCGGCCGTCGCGGTAGAAGAAGAAGGTCGTCCCGTCCGGACGAGTCGCCGCCCAGAACCGCGGGCTGTTCGCGTCGCTGGTGAAGCGGCGCAGCTGCAGGTAGACCCCCGGTGGGTGGCTGAAGCGGACGCCGGGCTTGCCAGTGTCGCGCGGGAACACGTGGCGGGTTCCGTCGCCGTCGGTCAGCACGATCCGGGTGGCGTCGTCCGCCGACTGCGACAGCAGCAGCGGAGCTCCGCCGATGCCGTTGATCTCCAGCGGCTCGTTCAGCCGCGTGATCGACCCCAGCTGGACGCTGAAGCCGCGACCGGCCGCGCCGTAGCCGAAGACCCCGTTCGCCCCGAGCAGACCCGGCAGCACGCTCGCCGGCTCGTGCGAGTTGTAGGTCAGCCGCAGCACCGTGTTGAGCCCGACCCCCGGGTTCTGCACCGGGGTCACCGACCAGACGCTGTTGCCGGTCGCCAGGTTCACCCGGTGGTTGCTGCCCGCGCCCGTCGGCGTCGTGTCGTAGGTGTTCCAGTCCTCGAAGCCCAGCCCGGGCTCGACCTCGCGGGCCGGCCCCTGGTCCTCCTGGATCACGTAGACCTCGAGCGTCGTCGTCGCCGTGTGACGGGCGATCACGGCCGGATCGCTGCTCGCGACCTGGTCGGCGACGGTCACCTCGACGCGATGCAGGCCTGTCGAGAGAGCCGCGGCGGGGACCTTGGCCACGAAGGTCTTCGCGCAGTCGTCGAGCGTGCACGGCGACGGCTGGGGCACGGCGACGGCCTGTCCGTCGACCTTGGCAGTCACCGTCTTGACGCCCGACGTCCCGTCGGTGGCCTTGACGTTGATCGTGCGGCGGTTCACGTCGCTGGAGTCCGGCAGCACGGGGTTCGGGTTCCCGTTCGTCACCTGCCCCGGATCGCGCTCGACGGCCGGCTTGTCCGCGTCGACGCGCAGCGTGATCGACTGGGTGGCCGAGCGGGTACCGCCGTCGTAGATCCGTACGCGCTGCGTCGTCTTGCCCGTCGGCGCCCCGTCCACCGGAACGTTGAGCGTGGTCGTGAACGGGCAGAGCTCGCGGCCCGAGGTCGGGCAGTCGGCCGTCGCGGGGTTGCCCAAGGCCGCACCGGCGGTGGTCTCCAGGCGGGCCTGGTAGACCCCCGTGCCGCGATCGTCGCCGCCGACCTGGACGGTGCCTGCCGTCTGGTCGAGCCACGGCGTGGACTGGACCGCGGTGGTGAAGGCCGGATCGGTGGCGTCGTTGACGTAGAGCGCGGTCCAGGTCGTCTGGAGCGACGTCGTCGGACGCGCACCGGAGCCCTGATAGCCCCAGTCGACCATCGAGATCCCGACGCGGTTGTCCGGCGTCGCGTTGCCGCTGGCGTCGGCGCTGTTGGCCCCGAGGTAGTGCCGCTGGTGGACGTTGAAGGTGTTCGCCGCCATGAAGATCGACGGCGTTCCGTTCTCCGCCTGCTCGATACCGCCGGGCGTCCCGTTCGGCAGCACGTACCGCCAGTGAGCGCGGGTGTCCCACGCACCGTTCGGCATCTGCATCCCGATCGCTGGCCCGGGGTCCTGCCAGCCGTTGCCACCCAGCAGCGTGTAGTTGAGTCCGGCGGCGTCCATCCGCCAGATCCACGCGCGGGCGCTCGGCGAGGCGCTGGTGTCGCCTGGTCCGACCGCGTAGAACATCGCGTAGTCCTGGACGACGGTCGACGATCCACCCGAACCGATGATCCAGAGGCCGGCCAGGTTGTCCTGGTTGGTCGGCGTCGTTCCCGGCGCTGCCGGGCGCTTCACCAGGCCGAATCCGACGTTGGAGCGGCTCCACTGCTCCTGCCAGAAGTTGAAGGTCTTCGTCTCGCCCGAGTTCCAGTTCCCGAAGATGATCGGGTCGGCGACGATCCCGTAGCGGTAGTCGCCGTCGCGATGGTCGATCAGCAGGCGCAGGCGATCGTCGCCGACCACGTCGAGGCGTGCCGGCACGCTCACCCCGTCGGCGTCGACCGCGGCGACCGGTGAGAGCCCGCCCAACTGCGTGCCGTCCCGCCCGACCACCGAGACGCCGTCGCCCTCGAGCTGCACGAGCTTGCCGCCCGTCGGCAGGTCGACGTCCAGCTCGATCGTCTCTGGCGCGGCCGGCGACCGTAGCTGCCAGCCGACTTGGACGCCGACCGTCGTCGACCGGACGAAGACATCGAGGTCTGGGCCGGCATTGGGATAGGTCACGACCTGGTCGCCGACGTCCGCGATCGATGTCCGGGCTGCGTCGCCCGCTGGCGCCACGCCGATGCGCAGGGGGCCGACCTGCAGCGGGTCGGCTGCGCGATGCCCGACGGAGACCGGAAGGGCGGCGCGGCGGATCTCGATCCGGCCCTCGGCCTCGTCCGGCTCCCGCCAGCGGGTGTCCGCGAGCTGCAACCGGCCTCCCCGTCCGCTCGGGACCGCCAGCGGCTGGCTGGCGACGACGGTCCCGAGGGGCTTGCCGTCCTCGTCCTCGATCCGGGCCGCGCCCGGGCTGAGGACGCCCGAAACCCGCGATGCCGGCGGCACGTCGCTCTCGGGCGACGCGAGGTGCGGCGTCGTCCGTCGCAGGAGCGACCGGGACTGCTTGGCGCTGTGGTGGCCACGGTAGGCGCGGCGCGACTGCTCGCGGACCGCGCGGCTCGAACGCTGCGGCAGCTCGGCCTTGGATCGCGGAAGCCGCTTCGCCTGCTCCGCGAGCGATTGGCGGAACGCCTCGTCGCTCTCGCGGTCGCGATCCTCGCCGCCGTCGGCGGCGAGCGAGACGCCCCCGCCGAGGGCGAGCAGCATCGCGGCGACGGCCACCAGGACGGCCCATGAGCGCCCGCGTTCCGTGGTCGTTCCCCGACCCTGTCTCCCCCACCAGCGCCCACGCATGTCCCGCTCCTTCGGCCGGGCGAACGCCACCCGGCGCCGCTCCGTGACGCGGGAGGCTGCCGTACACAGCGGCGAGCGTCAAGACGGGGACGAACGTCCGTCCACGATGTCGTCCAGCCGCCAAACGCCAGGCCGCAGCGCGTGATTCTCGGACGCGGCCCGGCTCGCGCGACCGGCCCGGGGGCTCCAACTCGACGACCGTCGTGTCCCAGAGCCACGCCCACCACGACGAATGGTCTACCCGCCGACGGTTGCGTACCGCAGCCAACTCGTGTACGGCGTCAGGCCGATCGACTGCCCTCCCGCCCCGCCTCCAGTGGCAGCACCAGCTGCGCGCCCGGGCCGTCGGTCAGCTCGAGGCCGGCGGCGCGGACGCCGAGCAGGCGGACGGGCTGGGGCGGGGCGTACTCGAGCAGCAGGCCGGTGGCGATCTCGGCGACCAGCTCGGGGTCGTCGATCGCAGCCGGGACGGTGCGGGAGCGGGTGACGGTGGTGAAGTCGGCCAGGCGGACCTTGATGCCGATCGTGCGGCTGCGGCGGCCCTGGCGCTCGAGGGCCTCGCCCAGGTCGAGGGCCAGGCGGCGGAGCTCGCGCTCCAGGTCGTCCGGGTCGTCGAGGTCGATCGAGAACGTGGTCTCGCGGCTCTCGGAGACCGGCTCGCGGACCGCCACCACCGGCTCGCGATCGTCGAAGCGGCAGCGGCGCCAGAGCCACGGGCCCGTCCGCGGGCCGTACCAGGCCGACAGCTCCTCCTCCGTGATCCCGGAGAGGGCCCGGATCGTGTCGACGCCGCGCCGCTCCAGGTCGATCGCGGTCTTGGGGCCGATTCCCGGCAGCAGCCCCGGCGACTCGCCCGCCCACCGTCGCCACGCCTCGCGCCGGTCGAGGACGACGAAGCCGCGCGGCTTCTCGGCGTCCGAGGCGAGCTTGGCCACCAGCTTGTTCGGCCCGATCCCGACCGAGACGTCGAGCTGGGTCTCGGCCTTGATCCGGGCCACCAGCCGCCGCATCGCCGCCCGCGGGGCCAGCATGCCGCTGAGGTCGACGTAGGCCTCGTCGAGGCTCATCTGCTCGACCACCTCGACCTCGTCGCGGATGATCGCCATCACCCGCTCCGATGCCTCGCTGTAGGCCTCGCGATCGGGCGGGACGAGGATCGCCTCCGGGCACCGCCGCCGCGCCGTCACCAGCGGCATCGCCGACCCGACGCCGTGGCGTCGCGCCTCGTAGGTCGCCGTGGTGACCACCGACCGCGGACCGTCGTAGGCCACGATCACCGGTTTGCCGCGCAGCTCGGGCCGCCGCAGCAGCTCGACCGCGGCGAAGAACGCGTCGCAGTCCAGGTGCCCGACGCAGCGGTCGGGCGGATCGGGCTCGGGCGGCACCGCCGACGGTGCGACGGCCGGCGCTGACGCGGCCGCAGGGGCCTCCCCCGCCGGCTCCTCGGCCGGCGGCGCGCGAACGACCTGCTCGACCGCCGCCGGCCGCCCCCGCGGCACGGCGTCGGCGGGCAGGAGCATCAAGGGCTCGGGGCGACCGCGGACCACCACGAGGGAGAGTACGCCGCGGACCGGCGCGAACACCTGTTCGCCCGGCCCGCGGTCGCCCTGCTGGACCTAACGGTCGACGAGAACGGTCCCGACGTCGCCGAAGCCCAGCGCGTTGCGGGTCGCGGAGGTCAGGTCGAACTCGCGGCCGCCGACGTAGGGGCCGCGGTCGATCACGCGCGCCCGCACCTGGCGGTTGCCGACCCGGAAGGTCAGCCGCGTGCCGCACGGCAGCGTCTTGTGGGCGACGCCGATCGTGCCCGGGCTCAGGCGCCCGCCGCAGGCCAGCGCGCCGCCGTAGAGGCCCGGCCCGTAGTACGACGCGTAGGCGGCCCGGAAGCCGTGGACGCGCGCCACGCGCTCGCTGTCGCCCTTCACGGTCGAGCTGTTGACCACCCGCACGCGGGCCAGCGCGTAGCCGGTCCGGTTGACGTCGGCCTCCAGGTGGAAGCGGCCGCCGCGGCTGACGACGTCGCGGTCGACGGTCCGCCAGCGGCCGTCGCGGCGCAGCTCCAGCCGCACGCGGAGGTCGCGCGGGGCGCCGGCGACGCGGCCGGCGTAGCTGGCGTCCTGGCCGACGCGGACGGCACCGCGCTCGCGGCTCATGCGGATCTTGGCGACGAAGCGCTTCGGCGCCGGACGGGCCGGCGCGGCGGCGGGGATCGCGGCCGCCGGGTCGCTTGAAGGCGCAGGCTCCGCCGTGGCGGCAGGGGCCGCGGCGATCGCGGGCGACGTGGCGGTCAGGGCCAGCGCCGCGCCCGCTGCCAGGGCAGCGCGATGCGGCGTGACGAACGCGTGACGGGTCACGGAACGTGTCTCCTTGTCAGGCGCCTACGAGGTGAGCTGACGGGCTCGCAGCCGCCGACGGACGTCGTGATTCGTCCTTCGGCGGGCGCTACGGACGCAGCAGCGTCCGATTCGCCCCGGCCGGTCCGGGCCTCGGGTCAGAGGCCGGTCCGGCAAGTGGTTCCCCCGCTCGGCACGCACGGACGCGTGCCGACTCGGCGTCGGTGAACGGTCCGCTAACCGTACGGTGTCCTCACGGCCGCGCCCGTGCGATCGCGCACACAGGCGCACGTACGTTCGCGTTGACGATGTAGACAGCGGGCGGGCGGGTGCCGCTCAGAGCATCGACGACAGCGCCGCGATAAGGCCGGCGGCCACGTCGGAGGTCTCCAGCTCCGTCCGCAGCCGCGCCAGGCCCAGCCGCAGCCGGCCCTTGACCGTCCCCAGCGGCACGCCCTCGCGGCTGGCGATCTCGCCCGCCGTCAGGTCGCCCCAGCAGGCCAGCCAGATCGCCTCGCGCTGGGGCTGCGGCAGGTTCGCCATCGCCTGCAGCAGCGCCGCCCGCGCCGCCCGCCGCTCGGCCTCGGTGACCGTCGCGTCGACCGGGTCGCGGCGGACCGTCAGCTGCCCGACCCGCTCCCCCGCCCGCGCTCCCGCCTGGGCGTGGCGCAGCAGGTCGAGCGCCCGCGAGCGGGCCATCATCCGCACGTAGGTGGCCAGCGAGCCGCGGTCGGCGTCGAACCGCGCCGGCTCGCGCCAGAGCCGCAGGAAGACGTCGTGGACCACGTCCTCGACCTCGGTCCGGCGTCCGGCCGGCCCCAGCACCGCCGACGCCGCCGTCGCCGCGGCGGGCGCGTGCTCGGCGTAGAGGCGGGCGAAGAGGTGGGGGTCGCGGAGGTCCATCGGCGGGCTCGGCCGGTCCCCGGACGGGCACACGGCCCCCCTACGGTACCGATACGCCAGACCAACGCCAACGCGCCACCGCGAATCGGTCGGTCGGGACGGGCGCCGCGGGGATCCGAGCGGTGAGGTTCAATCCCACCCGTGCGCGAACCGCCGCTGCCGCTCCGGGTCCTGCGCTGGGTCGTCGTGCTGGTGCTGGCCCTGGCGCTCTCGTTCGCGATCCTGCGGCTGGCCGTCCAGGACGACTCCGCCACGGACGCCCCCGGCCCGACCGCCACCGGCACGGTCGCCGGCTCGCCGCCGAACGGCCCGCCCGCCGGCGGCGGACCCACCGCGCTGCTGCGGGCCGGCAACGCCGTCGTCACCGTCCGCGACCGCGACCAGGCCCGCCAGGTCCGCCAGCTGGCCGCCGACCTCGGCGCGCCCGACACCGCCGCGATCCGCGCCGCCGGCCAGGCGGTGGTGGTGCTCGTCGACCGCGACGCGTCGGCGATCGTGGCCCGCGTCGGCTCCCGGCGGACGACCGTCGAGAGCGCCGCCGATCCGGCCCTGCGGACCTTCCTGGCCGACGGCCTCGGCGGCTGACCGGCCCGGGCGACCGGTACCGTGGACGGCGATGCGGATCGCCCTGGCCCAGCTCGACCTCGTCGTCGGCGACCTGTCCGGCAACGCCCGCGCCTCGATCGACGCGATTGGCCGCGCACGCGAGGCGGGAGCGGCGATCGCCGTCCTGCCGGAGCTGACGATCACCGGCTATCCGCCCGAGGACCTGCTCTTCAAGCAGCACTTCCTGGACGACGCCCGCGCGGCGCTCGACGAGGTCGCCGCGGCCACCACCGGCCTGGTGGCGATCGTCGGCTTCCCCGAGCGCGGCGGCGACGCGGTCTACAACTCGGCCGCGATCGTGGCCGACGGCGCCGTCCAGGGCGTCGTCCGCAAGGTCCGGCTGCCCAACTACGGCGTCTTCGACGAGTACCGCTACTTCGGCGCCGGCCACGAGGCGGGGATCGTCGAGGTCGACGGCGTGCGGGTCGCGGTCACGATCTGCGAGGACCTGTGGCTGCCGGACGGCCCGGCCGCCGCGGCCGCCGCCGACGGCGCGACGGTGATCCTCAACACCTCGGCCTCGCCCTACCACCGCGGCAAGGGCCACCAGCGCGAGCGGATGCTGGCCCAGCGCGCCCGTGACCACGTCGCCGTCGTCGCGCTCTGCAACCAGGTCGGCGGCCAGGACGAGCTGGTCTTCGACGGTCACTCGGTGATCCTCGACCACGAGGGCCGTCCGGTCGGCCGCGCGGCCCAGTTCGCCGAGGACCTGCTGGTCTGCGACGTCGATCCGGCCGCCGCCGGCGCCGCCCGCTTGCGCGACCCCCGTGCGCGGCTGGCCGATCGCCGCGCCGCGCTGCTGCCGGCCACCCGCACGCTGGCCACGATCACCACCGCGGCCGCCGACCACCCGCCGACCCGCGCCGTCCCCCGCCACGGCCATCCGCAGGACGAGAGCCCGCACGGCGACGGCGAGCTGTTCCCGCCGCTCGACCCGATCGCCGAGGTCTACGCCGCGCTGGTGCTGGCGACCAAGGACTACGTGGCCAAGAACGGCTTCTCGACGGTCGTGCTCGGGCTCTCGGGCGGGATCGACTCGACGCTGGTGCTGCTGGTCGCGATCGACGCGCTCGGCGCCGACCGCGTGCGGGCGATCGTGATGCCGTCGCCCTACTCCTCCGAGGGCACCCAGTCGGACGCCGACCGGCTGGCCGACGCCGTCGGGGTGCAGCGGATGCGGCTGGGGATCCGGCCCGCGATGGAGGCCTACGACCAGATCCTGGCCGAGCCGTTCGCCGGCCTCGAGAAGGACCTGACCGAGGAGAACCTGCAGGCCCGGATCCGCGGCAACCTGCTGATGGCGCTCTCCAACAAGCACGGCTGGCTGGTGCTGACGACCGGCAACAAGAGCGAGATGTCGGTCGGCTACTCGACCCTCTACGGCGACAGCGCCGGCGGCTTCGCGGTGATCAAGGACTGCCCGAAGACGCTGGTCTACGCGCTGGTCGAGCACCGCCGCCGCTCGGGCGGCGAGGGCGCCTGGACCGGGCCCGACGGCCACGACGTGCTGGCCTCGATCGTCGAGCGGCCGCCGTCGGCCGAGCTGCGCCCCGACCAGCGCGACGACCAGTCGCTGCCGCCCTACGACGTCCTCGACCGGATCCTCGAGGGCTACGTCGAGCTCGACCTCGGCCGCGACCAGCTGATCGAGCGCGGCCTGCCCGCGGCCGACGTCGAGCGGGTGATCCGGCTGGTCGACCTGGCCGAGTACAAGCGCCGCCAGTCGCCGCCCGGGGTCAAGATCACCCCCCGCGCGCTCGGCCGCGACCGGCGGCTGCCGATCACCAACCGCTACGGCGGCTAGCCCTCGCCGCCGAGCCGGACGCCGAGCCCGGCCAGCCCGCGGCGGCCGGCGTCGCTGACCTGGACGGCGCGGCCGGCGGGCGTCCGTCGCAGCCAACCGCGCTCGAAGAGCCGGTCGGCGAGCGCCCGGCCGACCGGACCGGCCAGGTGGTGACGCTGCTCGCTCCAGTCGACGCAGTAGCGGAGCGCGACCGTCCCGTCGGCCGCGGCGGCGGGCAGGACGACGCCGAGCCGGTCGAGCGCGTCGATCCCGCCCGCGGTCAGCCGGTAGTCGCGGTCGTGGCCGGGGGCCGACAGCCGGTCGCGGTCGGCCGTCGCCGGATCGTGGCGGCCGTCACCGCCGACGACGTGGCCAGCGTCTAGCAGGGCGGCGAACAGCGCCACCCCGAGCCGCCCCGCCAGGTGGTCGTAGCAGGTCCGTCCGCGGCGAACGGCGGCCGCCCGCGTGCCCTGCCGCAGCGACCGCACCGGGGCCGGCGGGGCGACCCGCGCCAGCGCCTCCAGCAGCGCGCCGACCTCGGGACCGGCCAGCCGGTAGTAGCGGTGGCGGCCCTGGGGCAGGACGGTCAGCAGTCCGCCCTCGACCAGCCGCGCCAGGTGGGTCGAGGCGGTCGACGGCGCGACCCCCGCCTCGGCGGCCAGCACGCTCGCCGCCAACGCCCGGCCGTCGCCGAGCGCGAACAGGATCCGGGCCCGCGCCGGCTCGGCCACCAGCGCCGCGACGCTGGCGACGTCGGCGTCGCCGAGGTGGGTCGGGGTCGGACGGGTGGCCATGCCCCGACCGTAGCGCCGCGACCCTTCGGCCTCGGTCGAAGGGTTCCGCCGCGACGATCGCGGGGTGCCCTGGAGGATCCTGACCGCCGCGGTGCTCTGCTACGCCGCGCTCGGCGTCGTGCTGGCGATCCTGCCGCGCTACGTCGGCGACACGCTCGACGGCGGCTCGTTCGCGGTCGGGCTGGCGATCGGCGCCCCGGCCGCGACCGGCGCCCTGGCGCGACCGCTCGGCGGCCGGCTGGCCGACCGCCGCGGACCGGCGCCGGTGCTCGCCGCCGGCGCGCTGACGATGGCGGTCGGGGTGCTGCCGGCGGCGCTGCCGACGGTGCCGGCCCAGGTCGCCTCGCGGCTGCTGGTCGGGCTCGGCGAGGGCGCCATGATGGCCGCGACGGTGCTCTGGATGCTGCGTGTCAGCCCGCCCGACCGGCAGGCCCGCGCGCTCGGCTGGATCGGGCTGGCCAACTACGCCGGGCTGACCGTCGGGCCGCTGCTGGCGACCGCGATCGCCGCCAACCGCCACCACGCGCTGGTGCTGCTGCTGGCCGCCGCGCTGCCGCTGCTGGCGCTCGCCGCGGCGCCCCGCCACGGTCCGCGACCGGCGCCGGCCGCGGCCGACGGCGGCCGGGCCCGCGAGCTGCTGGCCGCGACCGCCGGCCCCGGCGTCGGCCTGCTGCTGGTCAACGTCGGCTACGTCGCCGTGCTCTCGTTCGCCGCGCTCGCCCTCCACCAGCGGGCGATCGCCGGCGCGACCCTGGTGGTGCCGCTGTTCGCCGCCACCGTCGTGGTGGTGCGGCTGGCCGGCGGCGCGATGCCCGACCGGATCGGCGCCGGTCGCACGCTGACGGCGGCGGCGCCGGCGCAGGCGGCCGGGCTCACCGGGCTGGCGCTCGCGCCCGGCCCGGCGCTGGCGCTGCCGGCGACCGTGCTGCTGGCCGCCGGCCAGGCGCTGGCGGTGCCGGCCCTCGGGCGGCTCGCCCTCGGGCGGGTCCCGGCCGCCCACCACGGGGCCGCGGCCGGGCTCTTCTTCGCCTGGTTCGACGCCGGGGTCGGGCTCGGCGGCCCGGCGGCCGGGCTGCTCGCCGGGCTCGGGGGACCGACGGCGGCGCTGCTCGGCGCCGCCGCCGCGGTCACGCTGGTCCCGCTGGTCGTGCGGGCCGGCGGGCCGGCCTAGTCGGGCAGCGGCCGGACCGCGATCACCATCCGGCAGACGGCGGCCAGGCGGTCCTCGTCGTCGGTGATCCGGACCTCCCAGACCCAGGTCGTGCGGCCGCGGTGCAGGCGCTCGGCGCGGGCGTGGATCGTGCCCTCGAGGATCGGCCGCAGGAAGTTGGTGCTATTCGAGAGCCCCTGGGCGCTCATGCCGTCGGCGTGGACGCCGACCGCGGTCGCCATCGAGGTCATCGACTCCGCGATCGCGGCGTAGACGCCGCCGTGGACCAGACCCATCGGCTGCTTGACGTGATCGCCGACCGCGACGGTGGCCTCGATCCAGCCGTCGCCGGCGTCGCCGAACTGCAGGCCGATCAACCCGTCGAGGGTCTTCTCCATCGGGATCAACGAAGGGAGCTCCATCGGCGAATCCTATGTCGCGCGGGGCCTCCCACGCTCATCGCCGTCCCTTACACGTTCCGAACCGTCGCGCCGGTAGATTTTCCCGCTGATGTCGCGCTTGGAGGAGCTCCACCCCGACCAGCAGGCCGTGCTGCAGCTCGTGCTGCGGCGCAAGCTCGCCTACGCCGACGTGGCCGGGGCGCTCGGCCTCGACGCCGCGCTGGTCCGCGAGCGATCGCTGGACGCGGTCGACGGGCTGGCCCCGGACGACGTTCCCGGCCTCGAGCCGGAGGACCGCGACCGGATCGCCGACTACCTGCTCGGCCAGCAGCCGGCGAGCGACCGCCAGGCCACCCGCGACCTGCTCGAGCAGCAGGCCCCGGCCCGCACCTGGGCGCGGCTGGTGGCCGCCGAGCTGCGCCCGCTGGCCGGCGACGAGCTGCCGGCGGTCCCGGGCGACGGCGAGGACGTCCGCGAGGCGTTCGCCGCGCTCGACGCCCGCACCGTCGCCGAGGGCCGCGACCGCCAGCGGCGCGGTGCCGGCACGATCCTGCTGCTCGTCGCCGGGGCGCTGGTGACCGCGGCGATCGTGCTCTGGGTGACCGGGGTCTTCGACGGCGGCGACGACGCGGGCGACAGCACCGCCTCGACGCCGACCGCCACCAGCACCACCGACGCCGCGCCGAACTACACGCAGCTGCCCTCCGGCATGCTCCAGACGGTGGTGCTGAACGCCCCCGGCGGCGGCAAGTCGTCGCCGAAGGCCGCCGCCCAGCTGCAGGTCGCCGACGGCCAGATCGTCGCCACGCTGGCCGGCGAGCGGTTCAAGCCGCTGAAGTCGAGCCGCCGCCTGACCTACGCCGTCTGGCTGACCGGCGGCGGCCAGCAGGCGGTCCGCCTGGGCTGGTTCAGCAACGGCGAGAAGGACCCGTCGACCGGCAAGGCGACGACCAAGACCATCAACGCCAAGGGCCAGATCACCGGCACCGTGATCCCGCTGATGGTCGGCAAGGACATCCAGGGCAACTCGGAGTTCCGGATCGACCCGGCGAAGTACACGACGATGGTGATCGCCGAGGAGACCGAGCAGACGCTGAAGGGCAACGAGCCCGGCAAGACGATCGTGCGCGGCGCGATCAAGCGCTGAGGGACGGCCCGCGGCCGCGCGGTCAGCCGATCGCGCGGCGCAGCTGGTCGAGCGCCTCGCCCGCCTGCCGGCGCGCGGCCCGCCGCCCCAGCAGCCGGGCGATGAAGCCGCGCTGGACCAGGTCGCGCTCGACCGCGTAGGTCACGCGGCAGCGGGCCCCGTCGTCGACCGGCTCCAGCCGCAGCTCGACCGCGCTGCGGGTCAGGGCCCGCGCGAACGGCGTCCCGGCCAGGTCCTGCTCCCACCGCTGCAGCTGCTCGCGGCGCGAGGCGGCGACCCGCCAGTCCATCCGCACCGGCACCCCGCGCGAGCTGCGCAGGACGAGCGTGAAGCGGCCGCCCTGGACGTCCTCGACCCGCTCGGCCCGCGGCCACCAGGAGACGATCCGGCCGCCGTCGGAGATCAGGTACCAGACGTCCGCCGGGGTGGCGTCGAGGACGGCCGTGGCCACCGCGCTGGCGTCGTTGGCCATCCGGTCCTCCGCTCAGTGGTCGTAGCGCACGAGCGCGTGGACGTCGTGGGGCGCCAGCGCCGCGCGGCCGTCGAGGAAGGCCAGCTCGACCAGGAACGAGCAGGCGACGACCTCGCCGCCCAGCCGCTCGACCAGGGCGCAGAGCGCGCCCGCCGTCCCGCCCGTGGCCAGCAGGTCGTCGTGGACGAGCACCCGCGTACCCGGCGGCAGCAGGTCGGCGTGGACCTCGAGGTGGTCGGTGCCGTACTCCAGCTCGTAGCTCACCGAGATCGTCTGCCGCGGCAGCTTGCCCGGCTTGCGGGCGAGCAGGAAGCCCGCGCCCAGCTCGCGGGCCAGCGCTGGCCCGAGCAGGAAGCCGCGGGCCTCGGCCGCGATCACCCGCTCGACGCCGAGCTCGGCGGTCAGCGCGGTCAGCTGGTCGACCGCGCTGGCCAGCGCCTCGGGGTGGGCCAGCACCGGGGTGATGTCGCGGAAGGTGATGCCCGGCTCGGGATGGTCGGGCAGGTCGACGATGTGGTCGCGCAGGTCGACCGCGTCGGCCGGCGGCCGCCGTTCCTCGCCGCTCACGCGACCAGCCGCCGCAGGTCGCGGATCAGCAGCAGGTGCTTGAGCCGCATGGTGGTGGCGGCCAGCGTCTCGAGCGCGTCGACCGCCTCGGCCCGCCGCTCGGCGTTGCGCGAGCGCAGGGCGGGGCCGAGCAGCTGCTCGAGCAGCGCGCCCTCGCGGTCGGCCGAGCTGCGGAGGACCCGCAGGTGGCGGCCCCCGACGCCGTAGCGGGCCAGCTCGACCGCGGCCCGCACGATCTCGCGCTCGTCGTCGTCGAAGACGATCGCGCCCTCGTGCTCGTGGCCCTGGACGACGCCGAAGTCGCGCAGCTCCTTGACCAGCTGGGGCGTCGCGCGGGTGTCCTCGCACAGCTCCTCGACGGTCCGCAGCGTGCCGCCGCCGGCGCGGATCAACGGCCGGTGGCCGCTCGAGGTCGGGGCGGGCGACTGGTCGCCGTCCGGCTCGACCACCCGCGGCTCCTGGCCACGGCCGGCGGCCAGCTCCTGGCGGATCACCCGCAGCGGCAGGAACTCGTCGCGCTGCAGCCGCAGGATCGTCCGCAGCCGGTCGACGTCGTCGCTGCCGAAGAGCCGGTAGCCGCCGCTGGTCCGCCGCGGGTGCAGCAGCTTCTGGTCCTCGAGGTAGCGGATCTTCGAGATCGAGATGTCGGGGAACTCGCCGACCAGCAGCTTGCAGACCTGGCCGATCGTCAGCGGCCGACCGCTGCGGCCCGCGGCCGGCGACGCGGCCGGTCGTCCTGCCGCCGGCGCCTCGCTGACGTGGTCCTCCGCCATCGGGGCCTCAGCGGGCCAGGAAGGTGAGCTTGTACTTGCCGACCTGGACCTCGTCGCCGTCGTGCAGCAACGAGCTGTCGATCCGCCGGCGGTTGACGTAGGTCCCGTTGAGCGACCCGAGGTCGTCGATGTGCCAGCCGTCGTTGCGCGAGACGACGATCGCGTGATCGCGCGAGACGGTCACGTCGTCGAGGAAGAGGTCGCTCTCCGGACGGCGGCCGATCGTGACCCGCTCGCCGGCGAGCGGGAAGCTCTCCCCCTCGCGGCCGCCGCCGGCCCGGACGACCAGCGCCGCCCCGCCCGACTCGCGGACCGCGGCCAGGTCGACCGCGGCGACCTCGCCGGTGTCGCCGACGCGGTAGGTCGCCGTCGTCGGCTCCTGCGGCGCCTGGATGTCGCCCAGGTAGGCCCCGCACTTGGGGCAGAAGTTGGCGCCCTCGCCCGCGACGAACCCGCACTCCGGGCAGTGGACGGCCATCAGGAGGTCGCGCTCCCCTCGCCGCCCTCGACCTCGTCGGCGGGGCGCAGGCCCGCGGCCCGCCCGGCCAGGATCTCGGTCAGGCGGTCGACGTCGGACCCCCCGATCACGGCCTCGCCGTCCTCGTGCTTGCGGCGCAGGCGGCTGACGAGCTCGGCTCGCAGGATGTCGATCTGCCCGTGCAGGATCCGGCGGCGGTAGCTGACCTCGGTCTCCTCCGTGGTCAGGCGGTCGATCATCGCCTTCAGCTCCTCGTCGGAGAGGCTGCCGAGATCGGGGAACGTGTCTTCCATGCGCTAAGAGGCTCCGAAGGAGGGACGGCCCGGCGAGCATACCAGCGCTCCCGGCCCGCTCCTCGACCTCCAGTTGAGGGTGGAGGTCGGGGGGCCGTCGCGCGTGCTGCTCGGGCGCTACGCGTCGGCGGCCTCGCGACGCTCGCGCAGCGCCCGCCGACCCTGGACCGTGTAGCGGGCGGCGGCCAGCAGCGACAGCGTGACGCCGATGTACAGCAGCACCTCGGAGAGCGTCTCCAGCCCGACCAGGGCGAAGAAGAGGCTGCCCATCGTCGGCACGACGGCGATCCGGCCCCACCAGTTGACCTGCATCCCGAGGCCCAGCCGGACCGCCCGGCGGCCGTTGTAGAGCACGTACAGCTCGCGCGCGACGAGCACCGCCAGCGCCCACCGCGGCAGCAGCTCGAAGTGCCAGCAGACGACACCGCCGGCCAGCACCAGCGAGCGGTCGGTGACCGGGTCGAGCAGCGCCCCGAAGCGGCTGTACTGGCCGGTCGCGCGGGCCAGGAAGCCGTCCAGGTAGTCGCTGCCGGCGATGAAGGCGAAGAGGATCGCCGGCGCCGCGTCGGTGCCCGTGTCGCTGCCCAGCGCCAGCACCAGGAAGACCGGGATCAGGGCCAGTCGGATCATCCCGACGGCGTTCGGCAGCGTCCAGACCCGCAGCGGCTGGCCGGGCAGGGTCTGCACCGGCGGCGGACCGGAGCGGTCGATCCCGAACAGCCGGTAGACGGTCATCCGGACCCGCTCGGTCTGCTCGCGGGTCTTGTCGCGGATCGGCTCGGTCCGCTCCCGCAGCTGCTCGGTCCGCTCGCGGGTCCGGTCGCGGACCTGCTCGGCCCGTTCGCGCGTGCGGTCGCGGACCTGCTCGGCGCGCTCGCGGACCGGCCCCTTGGCGCCGTCGGCCGGTGCGCCCGGGCGGCCCTCGTCCCGCGGCGGTTCGGGGCCGGCCGGGATCAGGGGATCCGCTCCCACAGCTCGCGGACCGCGGCGACCAGGCCGTCGAGCGGCAGCCCGCCCTCGATCGTCTCCTGGCCGCGGCGGATCTGGGCCTCGACCCGACCCTCGGCCAGCGAGCGCTTGCCGACGGTGATCCGCAGCGGGCAGCCGAGCAGCTCGGCGTCGGTCAGCTTCGCCCCGGCGCCGCCGTCGCGGTCGTCGAGCAGGGTCTCGAAGCCGGCGGCGGTCAGCTCGTCGTAGACGCGGGCGGCGGCCTCCTGCTCCTCGGTCCCGCGCTTGCCGAGTGCCACGACCTCGACCTGGAAGGGCGCGATCGCCTTCGGCCACGCGATCCCGCGCTCGTCGTGGAACTGCTCGACGGCGGCGGCGGCGATCCGGGCCGGGCCGATCCCGTAGGAGCCCATGATGATCGGCTGCTCCTTGCCGTCCTCGTCGAGGTAGGTCGCCCCGAGCGGCACGGAGTAGCGGGTCATCAGCTGGAAGATGTTGCCGATCTCGATCGCCGGCTCGATCGTCACCGGACGGCCGTCGACGGTGTCGCCGGCGACGACGGCGCGGACGTCGCCGACCTCGTAGGCGAAGTCGCGGCCGGGGACGACGCCGTCGAGGTGCACGTCGACCTCGTTGGCGCCGACCACCCAGCCGCCGCCGGGGTTCGCCTCGCTGGTGGCGGCGGCCGCGGCGTCGAGCAGCACCGGCACGTCGCGGCCGATCGGGCCGAGGAAGCCGGGCGGGCCGATCCGGTCGCGGATCTCCTGCTCGCTGGCCTGGCGGACGCTGCCGCCGAGCGCCTTGGCGAGCTTGATCTCGACCACCTCGTGGTCGCCGCGCAGCAGCACCAGCACCAGTCGCGGCTCGACCGCCGGAACCTCGCCCTTGACGGGGGTGGTGGGCGGGGCGGGCGTGACGACGACCGGGAAGGCCTTCAGCAGCGCGCCGGCGGGACGGTCCAGGTGCTCGGCGAGGGCGGCGATCGTGGTCGTGCCGGGGGTCTCGACCCGGACCGGCGCGGCGGGCGCGGGCGGCAGGTCGACCGGCTGGGCGTCGGCGCTGGCGACCTCGACGTTGGCCGCGTAGTCCCCGGCCAGGACCACGTCGTCCTCGCCGGCGGGGCAGGGCGCCATGTACTCGTGGGCGCGCTTGCCGCCCATCATCCCGGTGTCGGACTCGACCTCGTACCAGCGCAGGCCGCTGCGGTCGTAGACCCGGGCGTAGGCCTCGCGGTAGCGCTCGTAGTGGGCCTGCAGACCGGCCTCGTCGCGATCGAAGGTGTAGGCGTCCTTCATCACGAACTCGCGGGTCCGGAGGACGCCGGCGCGCGGCCGCGGCTCGTCCCGCTCCTTGACCTGGAACTGGAAGAGGCTGAAGGGCAGGTCGCGGTAGCTGCGGACGATCTGGGCGACGTGGTTGGTCATCGCCTCCTCGTGCGTCATCGCCAGGACCATGTCGGCGTCCTTGCGGTCCTTGAGCCGGAACAGCTCGCCCTGGATCGCGTCGTAGCGACCGGTCCGCCGCCACAGCTCGGCCGGCTGGAGGACCGGCATCAGGACCTCCTGGGCCCCGATCCGCTCCATCTCCTCGCGGATGATCGCGACGATCTTCTGGTGGACGCGCCAACCGGCCGGCAGCCAGCTCCAGAGACCCGCGCCCATCTGACGGACCAGACCGGCCCGCACCATCAGCTGGTGCGAGACCGCCTCGGCGTCGGCGGGCGGCTGGCGCTCGGTGGGCAGCAGCAGCTGGGAGAGGCGCGTCATCGCGGGGGAATCTAGACGACCGCGGGCCGCGATCCGGTCCGGCTACCGCCGGTCGCACGGCCGTCCCAGGGGTTCGTGCCGCCGGCCGTCCGCCGGAACGGCGAGACTTGCGAACCGCAACCCGCGGCCCGCCCGTGGGTTCCTACCACCGACCCGCGCCGTGCCGCGCACCGCGAGCGCCTCCGAGCGCCCGGTTCGGCGCCTCCCGCGTCCCCCTTCGAGAGGAGACCCCGTCCGATGACCTCCCCCAGCCGCCGCGCGGTGACCGCGACCAGCGTCGCCGTCGCCCTGCTCGCCCTGCCCTCGTTCGCCTCGGCGTCGAGCACGATGCTGACCGGGATCGCGGACGAGAACGTGCTGAAGGGCCAGACGCCGGGTGGTGCGGCCGCGACGGTGGCGAAGTGGAAGGCCGAGGGCGTGCAGGACGTGCGGACCTTCGCCGAGTGGGGCAAGCTCGCGCCGTCGCCGGACAGTGTCAAGCCGCCGGCCGGCTTCAACGGCAGCGACCCGAAGGCCTACGACTTCTCGGCGCTCGACGCCAGGCTCGACCTGATCCGCCAGCACGGGATGAGCGTGACGCTGGTGATCTCGGGCCCGGGCCCGCTGTGGGGCTCGATGGAGCCGGCGCGGCACAACACCCGCTGGGCGCCGAACCCCGGGCTCTTCGGGCAGTTCGCGGCGGCGGTGGCCAAGCACGTGGCGGCCAAGGTCGACCGCTACATCATCTGGAACGAGCCGAACGTCGGCTCGTGGCTGCAGCCGCAGTACAAGTGCACGTCGAGCACCAAGTGCTCGCCCTACGCGCCGCACCTCTACCGCCAGCTGGCCGTCGCCGGCTACGACGCGGTCCACGCCAACGACCCGGTCGCCCGGGTGGCGGTCGGCGGCACCTCGTCGAAGGGCTCGGCCGTGGCCCGTACGGCGACGACCGCGATGCAACCCCTGACCTTCCTGCGCGAGATGTCGTGCGTGACGTCGAAGTACAAGCGCAAGCGCAGCGGCTACTGCAAGCGGTTCACGGCGGTCAAGGGCGAGGCGCTCTCGTACCACCCGCACTCGGTCGACCTGTCGCCGGGGCGCCGCGACCCCGCCACGGCGAACGCGCGGATGGCCGACCTCTCGCGGCTCACGTCGGCGGTCGACAAGCTGACCCGGGCCAAGCGGCTGCGGGTGGCCGGGGCGAGCAAGATGCCGTTCTGGTTCGACGAGTACGCCTACCAGACGAGCCCGCCCGACAAGCGCGAGGGCATCTCGCTCAAGCGCCAGAACGCCTGGACCCAGCAGGGCTGGTCGATCGCCGCCCGCAGCTCGCGGGTCCAGATGCTGACTCAGTACGAGTGGTTCGACGAGCCGCTGGCTCCCGGCCGCGAGGAGCTGAACAACGGCTGGCAGTCGGGCCTCTTCTTCGCCGACGGCCGCGCCAAGCCGCTGGCCGCCGCCTTCGCCAATCCGATCTACGGCTGGCGGACCTCGAAGGCCGGCTACGTCTGGGGTCACGCGCGCCCGGGCAACCAGGCGCTGCAGGTGACGCTCCAGCGCAAGAGCGGCAGCGGCTACCGCGACTACAAGACGGTCAGCACCAACGCGGCCGGCCAGTTCAAGGTCAAGGTGCCGCGGTCGTCGAAGGCCGTCTACCGCTACACCTTCGTCGACCCGCTCTCGAAGCAGACGCGGACCAGCGACGCGGTCAAGCTGGCGAAGGGCTGAGGCTGGCGTCACCGGGGCGCGTTTCGAACCTTCGCGGTACGAAGCGCGCCCCGGTCCCGCCGCTCAGCCCGTCCGGGTGAACCGGCGGCCCGCGGTCGGCGAGGAGGTCTCGTCGACCCGCGCCTGGGCCTGGGCCTCGGCTTCCGCCTCGGCCTTCTCCTTCTCGAGCGCGGCCAGCCGCTCGGGGGTCATCGCGGAGAGGTCCTCGTTCTCCGACAGCCACTGGGTGGCCTCGGCGACCTCGCGCTCGTCGCGGACGACGGTCTTGCCCGAGGCGTAGTAGCGGTCGATCTCCTTGAACAGCTCGTCGACGAGCTGGTCGGTGGGGACCTTCTTCAGCGGCTCGCCCTTGGAGAAGATCATCCCCGCGTCCTTGGCGCCGGTGATGCCGAAGTCGGCGTGGCGGGCCTCGCCGATGCCGTTGACCGCGCAGCCCAGGACCGAGACCTCGATCGGGTCCTCGTAGGCTTCCAGCCGCCGCTCGACCTCGGCCACCACCGAGTCCATGTCGAACTGCAGCCGGCCGCAGGTCGGGCAGGCGATCAGGACCGGGCCGCGCTCGCGCAGCTTCAAGGCCTTGAGGATCTCCCAGGCGACCTTGACCTCCTCCTCCGCGTGGAAGGTGGAGAGGCTGATCCGGACCGTGTCGCCGATCCCATCGGCGAGCAGCGTGCCGAGGCCGACCGCGCTCTTCAGCGAGCCGGTGTACTTGGTGCCGGCCTCGGTCACGCCCAGGTGCAGCGGATACGGGATCCGCTCGCTCAGGCGCCGGTTCGAGGCGATCGTGTTCGGCACCGAGGTCGACTTCATCGAGACCTTGAACTGGTCGAAGTCGAGCCGCTCCATCAGCTCGACCGTCTCGACCGCCGCCCGCACCAGCGCCTCGACCGGATCGGTGTACTCCAGGTCGCGCAGGTGCTTCGGCAGCGAGCCGGAGTTGACCCCGACCCGGATCGGCACCCCGTGCTTCTTGGCCGTGGCGACCACCTCGGCGACCTTCTCCGGCCCGCCGATGTTGCCCGGGTTGAGCCGGATGCAGTGGGCCCCGGCCTCGATCGCCTTGATCGCCAGCGTGTGGTTGAAGTGGATGTCGGCGATGATCGGGATCGGCGACTCGACGACGATCGTCTTCAGCGCCTCGACGTCCTGATCGCGCGGCACCGCGACGCGGACGATGTCCGCCCCCGCCTCCGCCACGCGCCGGATCTGGGCCAGCGTCTCGGGCAGGTTGGCCGTCTCGGTCTTCGTCATCGTCTGCACGGCGACCGGCGCGCCGCCCCCGATGGGGACGTCGCCGACGCGGATCTGACGCTGCGAGGCCATGGACCGATTGTACGGCGGTCCGCTCCCCGGCCGTGGAGCGCTCGTGTGACGTTGCTCGCCGTGCGCGCCACTACCCTCCCTGGCCGTGCCGCCGCACCCCGACGTCTACGCCACCGCCCGCGGTCCCCTGGCCCGGATCGCCAGCCCGATCGCGGGCCGGCTGCGGGCGCGCCGCCACCAGCAGCTGTTCGCGCTGACCGGCGTCCGTCGCGACCAGCGGATCCTCGACGTCGGCTGCGGCACGCTCGGCCTGCGGGCCCAGGAGCCGGAGCTCGACATCACCGGCGTCGACCTGACCGACCGCCCCACCTACCCCGGCCCGTTCGTCCGCGCCGACGCGACCACGCGGCTGCCGTTCGCCGACGGCGCGTTCGACCTCGTCTACTGCAACTCGGTGATCGAGCACGTGGCCCCCGAGCGGCGGCCGGCGCTCGCCCGCGAGCTGGCCCGGGTCGGCCGCGGGCTCTACGTCCAGACCCCCGCCTACTCGTTCCCGATCGAGCCGCACGCGCTGCTGCCGGTCGCCCACTGGCTGCCGGTCGCGCTCCGCCGGCCCTACTGGCGGCTCGGCGCCCAGGGCTCGTGGGAGGACGTGCGGCTGCTGCGCCGCGGCCAGATGGCCGCGCTCTTCCCGACCGCCGCCGTCCACGGCGAGCGGCTGGGCCCGGTCACGAAGAGCTGGATCGCGGTCCGGCCGGTCGACGGCGCCTAGGCCCGCCGCAGCCACTCCTCGAGCAGGATCGCCGCCGCCCGCGAGTCCTCGTCGCTGTCGCGGCCGCCGCTCTGCTGGGCCATCCGGGTGGTGAACCGCTCGTCGTAGAGGTGGACCGGGCGCGGGCTCCCCGCCTCGGTCAGCGCCTGCTCCAGCCACGCCGCGAAGGCGCGGGCCTCGCGGGTCTGGTCGGTGTCGTGGCCGCCGAGGCCGAGCGGCAGCCCGACCACCACCTCGTCGACCTGGCGCTCCTCGATCAGCCGCAGCAGCGTGCGGCGGCCGCGGCGGGCGCCGACCCGCTCGATCGCCGGCAGCGGGGTGGCGATCGTCCCGGTCGGATCGCTCAGCGCGACGCCGGTCCGCGCCGCGCCGTGATCGAGGCCCAGGACGCGCAACGCCGTCTAGCCGCCGAGGGCCGCCGCCACCGCGTCCCGCGCGGCGCTCAGCGCCTCGTCGGTCTTGGCCGGGTCCTTGCCGCCGGCCTGGGCCATCGTCGGCTTGCCGCCGCCGCCCCCGCCGACCACCGCCGCCGCGGCCTTGACGACGTCGCCGGCGCGGACGCCGCGCTCGACCACCTCGGGCGCGACCGCGACGATCAGCGCCACCCGGTCCTCGCCGGGTGCGGCCAGCACCACGACGCCGGGCGCCGCCAGCTTGCCCTTGACGCGGTCGGCGACCTCCGGCAGCGCCTTCGCCGCCGCCGGCGGCAGCCCGTCGAGCCGCGCGACCGCCACCGGCACGCCGCCGATCTCGGTCGCCTCGCCGGCCAGGGCGGCCTCGTCGACGGTGGCGGCGGCCTTCTGGGCACCACCGCCGCCCTTGGCCTCGTCGCGCAGCTTGGTCACCCGTGCGGGCAGCTGGTCGAGCGGCACCCGCAGCGTCTCCGCCGCCGCCTGCAGCAGCCGGTCGTGCTCGCGCAGCAGCTCGACCGCGGCCGGGCCGGTGATCGCCTCGATCCGGCGCACGTTGGCCGCGCTCGAGCCCTCGCTGACGAGCTTGAAGACGCCGATCTCGGCCGTCGAGCGGACGTGCGTGCCGCCGCACAGCTCGCGGCTGAAGGTGCCGTCGCCGATCTCGACCATCCGCACGATCTCGCCGTACTTCTCGCCGAAGAGGGCGTGGGCGCCCATCGCCTTCGCCTCGTCGAGCGTGGTCGTGATCGCCCGCACCGGGTCGTTGACGAGGATCGCCGCGTTGACGCGGTCCTCGACCCAGCGCAGGTCCTCGGGCGAGAGCTTGGTCGGGTGGCTGAAGTCGAACCGCAGCTTGTCCGGGCGGACCGCCGACCCGGCCTGGTGGACGTGGTCCCCCAGCCGCTCGCGCAGCGCCGCGTGCAGCAGGTGGGTGGCGGTGTGGTTGCAGGCGGTGGCGTGGCGGGCGACCGGATCGACCCGCGCGACCACCCGCTCCCCGACCCGCAGCGCGCCGCGGCGGGTCTCGACTACGATCGCCTGGTCGTCGCCGGCCCGCACCAGCGCCGCCACCGACGCCTCGCAGTCGCCGTCCTCGCAGGCGATCGTGCCGACGTCGGAGACCTGGCCGCCGCCCTCGGGGTAGAAGGGCGACTCGGCCAGCTTCACGTAGGTGCGGCCGTCCTGCTCCAGCAGCCCGGCGACCGTCGTGTGCTGCTCGAGCGTCGCGTAGCCGGTGAACTCGGTCGGCGTCGGGGCGATCCGGCCCGCGATCGAGCCGGCCGAGGCGCCGCCGTGGTCGCCGGCCCGCGAGCCGGCCTGCGAGCGCTCGCGCTGCTCGGCCATCAGCCGGTCGAAGTCGGCCTTGACCGCGGCCAGGCCCTCGCCCTCCAGCCAGTCGCTGCCGGGACCGGAGGCGGCGAAGATCTCGGTCGAGAGGTCGAACGGGAAGCCGAAGGTGTCGTGCAGCTGGAAGGCCAGCGCGCCGTCGAAGGTGCCGGCGGCGATCGCCTCGTCGAGCCGCTTGCTGCCCTCGGCGAGGGTCCGGTCGAAGGCCTCCTCCTCGGCCCGGATCCAGGTCAGCATCTCGTCGCGGCGCTCGACCAGCTCCGGGTAGCCGGCGCCCATCGTCGCGATCACCGGCTCCAGGAACCGCGGCAGCACCTCGCCCTCGATCCCGATCGCCCGCGCCTGCAGGATCGTCCGCCGCATGATCCGCCGCAGCACGTAACCGCGGCCCTCGTTCGACGGCACCACGCCGTCGGCGGTCAGGAAGGCGGTCGCGCGGCTGTGGTCGGCGATCACCCGCAGGGCCTTGTCGACGACCGGGTCGCCGGCCTCGTAGCGCTTGCCCGACAGCTGCTCGCCGAGCGCCACCAGCGGGGCGAACTGGTCGGTCTCGAAGATCGTCTCCTTGCCCTGGAGCAGCATCGCCATCCGGTTGAGGCCCATCCCGGTGTCGATGTTCTGGGTCGGCAGCGGGGTCAGCGTCGAGCTGCCGTCCGCGTGGCGCTTCTGGTCGTACTGCATCAGCACGAGGTTCCAGAACTCCATGAAGCGGTCGTCGGCGTCGTCGTCGCCGGGCTTCTCGCCGCTGCCGTAGTCGGGGCCGCGGTCCAGGTACAGCTCGGTGCAGGGACCGCAGGGGCCGTTGGGGCCGGCCTCCCAGAAGTTGTCGTCGCGGCCGAGCAGCACGATCCGCTCGCGCGGGAACCCGGCGGCGACCCAGGCCTCGACCGTCTCCTCGTCGACCCCCAGGCCGAGCCCGTCGTCGCCGCCGAAGACCGTCACCCAGACCTTGTCGGGGTCGAACCCGAAGCCCTCGGTGGTGAGCTTCCAGGCCATCTCGATCGCGCCCGACTTGAAGTAGTCGCCGAAGCTGAAGTTGCCGAGCATCTCGAAGAACGTCAGGTGGCGCGCGGTCACGCCGACGTTCTCCAGGTCCTCGGTCCGGATGCACTTCTGGCAGGTCGTGACCGTCGGCGCCGGCGGCGTCGCCGCGCCCAGGAAGTACGGCTTCAGCGGGTGCATGCCCGCGATCGTGAGCAGCGCCGACGGGTCGTCCGCCGCCGGCACCAGCGAGGCGGAGGCCAGCCGCTTGTGGCCGTGGGCCGCGAAGAAGCCCAGGAAGGTCTCGCGGATCTCGTCGCTGGTGATCGGCCCGGCGGTGCTCACGCCCGCGATTGTGTCGGACTCGGGCCGCCGCCGCGACGTGGGCCCGCGCGGGGGTTCTTCGCGAGGTCTTCGTCCCGCACCAGCTCGGCCTTCGGCGCGGGCGGTGGAATCGACCCCACGATGCGCACCCTGCTTCCCGCCCCCACCCCGCGCGCCGTCCCGGACGCCCCCGTCTGGCAGGCCGCGCCCCCGCCGCTGCAGCTGCGTCGCGTCCGCCACCGGACGCGCGGCGCGGCGGCCGGGCTCGACGCCGTCGACCTGACCTTCGGGCCGGCCGAGCTGGTCGCGCTGCACGGTCCCGCCGGCGCCGGCAAGACGACGCTGCTGCGGATCGCCGCCGGCCTCCAGCGGCCCGGCGGCGGCCAGGTGCTGGTCGCCGGCGAGGACCTGGACGGGCTCGGCCCCGGCCGCCGCGAGCGGCTGCGCCGCCACCACCTGGCGCTGGTCCCCGCCCAGCCCGCCTGTCGCTCGCTGCTGGGACCGCTGCAGCGGCTGGAGGCCGAGCTGGCCCGCGCGCTGGCCCTGCGGCCGGCGGTGCTGCTGGTCGACGAGCCGGCCGGCGGCTTCGACGACGAGACCGGTCCGGCGCTGCTGGAGCGGCTGGCGCGGCTGCGCGACGACGAGGGTCTGACTGCGGTCGTCGCCACCACCGACGGCGCCCTCGCCGCCCGCGCCCCGCGGCGGATCCGGCTGCGCGCCGGACGGGTGCTGCCCGGCGACGGCTGAGCGGGTCGACCCGCGCCCCGCGGAGTGCGACGATCGGCCGATGTCCGCCCCCGCCGTTCCCGAGCTGGGGGTCTTCCTGACCCCCGCCGCCGCCACGCTGCCCCAGGTCCGCGAGCTGGCCCGCGCCGCCGACGCCGCCGGCGTCGACCTGATCGGGATCCAGGACCACCCCTACCAGCGCCGCTTCGTCGACAGCTGGGCGCTGATGGCGGCGATCCTGACCGAGACCGAGGCCGTCCGCGTCTTCCCCGACGTCGCCAACCTGCCGCTGCGCCAGCCGGCGGTGCTGGCGAAGACGGCGGCGACGCTCGACCTGCTCTCCGGCGGCCGCTTCGAGCTCGGCCTCGGGGCCGGCGGCTTCTGGGACGCGATCGAGGCGATGGGCGGGCCGCGGCGGACGCCGGGCGAGTCGGTCGACGCGCTGATCGACGCGATCGCGGTGATCCGGCTGATCTGGTCGGGCGGCCACGGGCTCCGCCACGACGGCGAGCACTACCGGCTCTCAGGCGTCCACGGCGGCCCCGAGCCGGCCCATCCGATCGGGATCTGGCTCGGCGCCTACGGCCCGCGGATGCTGCGGACGACCGGCCGGCTGGCCGACGGCTGGGTGCCGTCGCTGGGCTTCGCCGACCGCGAGACGCTGCGCGCCGGCCACCGCCGGATCGACGAGGCGGCGACCGACGCCGGCCGCGACCCGCGGGCGATCCGGCGGCTGCTGAACGTCTCCGGCACGATCCTGCCCGCCGGCGAGGGCGGCCGCGAGCTGGCGGGCGAGGGCTTCTCGCGCGGGGCGTTCGCCGGCGACCCCGCCGCCTGGGCCGACCGGATCGCCGACCTCGCCGGCGACGGCTTCGACGGGATCGTGCTGGCGCTGGCCGAGGAGACGGTCGACCAGGTCCGCCGCTGGGGCGAGGAGGTCGCGCCGCTGGTCCGCGAGCGGCTGCGCTGAGCGGCGGGGTTCTTCACCGTCTCTTACGCGACCCGGAGCCTGGCCACCGGGTCGGCCCCTACGCTTGGCCGATGGCACAGGTCCTGGTCGTCGACGACGAGCCCACCGTGGTGACCGCGCTCGAGCGGGCGCTGCGGCTGGACGGGCACGAGGTCGGCGTCGCCACCGACGGCGAGCGGGCGCTCGACCAGCTGGCCAGCTCGCAGCCCGACCTGGTCGTGCTCGACGTGATGATGCCACGGGTCGACGGGCTCGAGGTCTGCCGGCGGCTGCGGGCCAGCGGCGACCGCACGCCGGTGCTGATGCTGACCGCCCGCGACGGGATCGACGACCGGGTCGACGGGCTCGACGCCGGCGCCGACGACTACCTGCCGAAGCCGTTCGCGCTCCGCGAGCTGCGGGCCCGCGTCCGCGCGCTGCTGCGGCGGGCCGAGCCGGAGGAGGACGGCGCCGCCGACGAGGCGCTGGCCTTCGCCGACCTGCGGCTGGATCCCGTCACCCGCGACGTCCGCCGCGGCGACCGCCGGATCGAGCTGACCCGGACCGAGTTCGCGCTGCTGGAGCTGTTCCTGCGCCACCCGCGGGTGGTGCTGACCCGCTCGCAGCTGTTCGAGCACGTCTGGGGCTACGACCTCGGCGCGACCTCGAACGCGCTCGGGGTCTACGTCGGCTACCTGCGGCGCAAGACCGAGGAGGGCGGCGAGCCGCGGCTGCTGCACACGGTCCGCGGGGTCGGCTACGCCCTCCGCGAGACCTGATCCCGCCGATGGGGCTGCGCAGACGGCTGGCGCTGATCGTCGCCCTGATCGCCACCGCCGTGATCGCCTGCGGCGGGGTGACGGCGTGGGCGGTGACCCGCTCAGTGCTGCGCGACAACGTCGACGACGCGCTGCGGGCCCAGGCGCGCTCCTTCCGCGACGGCCCGCGCGGCTTCCGCGACCGGCTGCGGTTCCTCGACCGGGCGGCGCTCTCGCCCTACGGACCGGCGGGCGACCCCGGTGGGGTGGCGCCTGGCGAGCCGGACGGCGGCGGCGCCTATCCCGGTGGCGGCGTGCCCGCCCCGCCCGCGCGGCTCGGCGGCCCGGCCGAGTACGCGCAGGCGATCGTCCCCGACGGCAAGCTCGTGATCCGCGGCGACGTCTCACTGCCGGTCAGCGACGCCGACCGGGCGGCGATCGGCACGCCGGCGACGGTCGGCCCGCGCGACGTCCAGGTCGGCGACGCCCACCTGCGGCTGATGACCGTCGGCCTGCCCGGCGCCGCGGTCCAGTTCGCCCGGCCGCTGAACGGCACCGACGACGCGCTGCGGACGCTGGCGCTGGTGCTGCTGGGGCTGGGGCTGGTGACGGCGGCGACCGCTGCGCTGCTCGGACGCGGCGCGGCGCGGCGGATCCTGCGGCCGGTCACCGACCTGGCCGAGGCCGCCGCCCACGTCGAGGCGACCGAGGACCTGGGCCGGCGGCTGCCGGTCCGCGACGACGACGAGGTCGGCGAGCTGACGCGGCGCTTCAACGGCATGCTCGCGCGGCTCCAGGGCTCGCGGCGGGCCCTCGACCGCTCGATCGACGAGCAGCGCAACCTGGTCGCCGACGCCTCGCACGAGCTGCGGACCCCGGTCACCAGCCTCCGCACCAACGCCGAGGTGCTGCTGGAGGACGACGGCACGATCGGCGACGAGGAGCGGCGCCGGATCCTGGCCGACGTCCGCGACCAGGCCGAGGACCTGGGCCTGCTCGTCTCCGACCTGATCGAGCTGGCGCGCGGCGACGCCCCCGCCCGCGAGGCCGACGAGCCGGTCGCGCTCGACGACCTGGTGGCCGAGATGGTGGCCCGCGCCCGCCGCGACCACCGCGGCGTGCAGTTCGCCCTCGAGCCGGAGCCGCTGGTCGTCTCGGGCCGTCCCGACCGGCTGGCGCGGGCTCTCTCGAACCTGCTCGACAACGCCGCCCGCTACGCCGCCGACGACGGTCACGCGGTCGAGGTCCGGATCGTCGCCGGCCCCGACGCGACCGCCGAGGTGCGGGTGGTCGACCACGGCGCCGGCGTGCCCGAGGCCGACCGCGAGCGGATCTTCGACCGCTTCCGCCGCGGCGACGACACCCGCGACCGGCCCGGCAGCGGCCTCGGCCTGGCGATCGTCCGTCAGGTCGCGGCCACCCACGGCGGTCGGATCTGGGTCGAGGAGACCCCCGGCGGCGGCGCGACCTTCGTGCTGGCGCTGCCGCGGGCGGTCGAGGAGGGCGGCTAGACCAGCGTCCCGCTGCCGACGACCACGTCGCCGTCGAGCAGCATCGCGGTCTGGCCCGGGGCGGCGCGCAGCAGCGGCTCGGCCAGGACGACCGTCCCCGGCCCCCGCTCGCCGGGCTCCGGCGCCCGCACCACCCGCGCCTCGCGCGGCTGCTGGCGGTAGCGGAGCTTGACCCGGTCGACGCGCCACGGCTCGCGGTGGAGGACCAGGTCGCGCAGCTCGACGTGGTCGCTCAGCAGCCGCTCGCGGCGGCCGATGGTGACGACGTTCGAGGTCACGTCGGTGGCCACGACGTAGCGCGGCTCGCCGGCCGCGACGCCGAGGCCGCGCCGCTGTCCGAGCGTGTACAGGTGGGCCCCGCGGTGCTCGCCGACCGTCTCCCCCGTCTCCGCGTCGCGGACCGGTCCGGGGCGGTCGCCGAGGTCGCCGTGGCGGGCGAGGAAGCGGGCCTGGCCGGTGCCGGCCAGGAAGCAGAGGTCCTGGCTGTCGGGCTGGTGCGCGACCGGCAGCTCGGCGCGCTCGGCGATCTGCCGCACCTCGGCCTTGCGGAGGGCGCCGAGCGGGAACCGCAGCCGCGCGATCGACGACGGCCGCAGGCCGCTGAGCATGTAGGCCTGGTCCTTGCCCTGGTCGACCGCCAGCCGCAGCAGGCCGTCGTCGGTGGTGCGGGCGTAGTGGCCGGTGGTGAGCGTCGCGCAGCCGATCCGGTCGGCCAGGTCGAGCAGCGCGTCCAGCCGCACGTCGCCGTTGCAGCGGACGCAGGGATTCGGGGTCAGCCCCTCGCGGTGGTCGGCGATCCACGGCTCGACCACCCCGGCCCGGAACGGCTCGCGCAGGTCGAGGGTCAGGTGCGGGATCCCCATCCGATGGGCCAGGTCGCGCGCCCGCCGGACCGCGCTGTGCGAGCAGCAGGAGGACTCGGCGTCGTTCTCCGCGTCGCGCCACAGCTCGAGCGTGACCGCGACCGCGTCGGGCCCGGCGTCGAGCGCCGCGACCGCGCTGTCGACCCCGCCGCTCATCGCCACCAGCGTCCCCGCGGCCGCGCCGGCCCCGGGAGCGGCGTCGTGGGCCACCGCCGTCCCGAGCGCGCGGTGGAGCGCGTCGGTCACCAGCTCGGCCGCGTGGCGCTTGCCCGGGTGCAGTCCGCCGACCTCGTCGGCCAGTCTCTCGACTGAGACCGACGCCGCCTGGCGGATCGTCGCGCCCTCCAGCAGCTCGCAGGCGACCGAGGCGCAGACGGTCAGTGCCCCGCAGCCCTCGGCGACGAAGCCGGCGCCGGCCACGCGGTCGTCCTCGACGGCGATCGCGATCCGGACCAGGTCGCCGCAGGCCGCGCCCCCGGCCACGCCGTCGTGGCCGCCACGCGGCAGCGTCCCCCGACCCGTGGGGGTGCGCAGGTGCTCCTCGTAGCGCCAGTCGGCCACCGACGGAGGGTACCCACCCGTCGCGCCCGCTCCCAGCGGATGGCGGTTTCCACCCATCCGCCGCGGCCGCCCTCTCCGGGCCCCGTCGACGATCGTTGCCCGCAGCGCAACGATCGTCGACGGGGCGGGCCAGGGACGCCCCGGGCGGGCCGCCGCCGGCCGTGGGAGCATCGGCGCGTGCCGCTGTTCGCGTTCGCGGGGGTGACGGTCGCCGGCGAGGATCGGCCGCGGCTGGACGCGGTCGACCTGGAACTGCCCGAGGGCGGCGTGAGCGCGATCGTCGGGCCGTCAGGCTCGGGCAAGTCGACGCTGCTGCGCTGCGCCAACCGGCTGCAGGCGCCGGACGCCGGAACGGTCGCCTACCGCGGCCGCGACCTGGCCACCGTCGACGTCCTCGCCCACCGCCGCGAGGTGGCGATGGTCTTCCAGCGCCCGGTCGCCTTCCCTGGCACCGTCGCCGACAACCTGCGCGTGGCCGATCCCGAGCTGGACGACGACGCCGCCGGCCGGCTGCTGGAGCGGGTGGCGCTCGACGCCGGGCTGCTCGGCCGCCAGGCGACGGAGCTGTCGGGCGGCGAGGCCCAGCGGATGGGGCTGGCCCGCTCGCTGGCCACCGGCCCGCGGGTGGTGCTGGCCGACGAGCCGACCGCCTCGCTCGACGCCGCCGCGGCCGAGCAGCTGGAGCGGCTGCTGCGGGGCCTGGCCGACGACGACGGGGTCGACGTGCTGCTGGTCAGCCACAGCGACGAGCAGGTCCGGCGGCTGGCCGACCGGGTCGTCGCGCTCCGCGCGGGCCGGCTGGAGCACGGTCCGCGGCCGGTCGAGCGGGAGCCGGCGACGTGAACGGCCACGTCGGCTGGGGCGGGCTGGCGATCGCGGTCGCGGTGGTGCTGGTCGCCGCCGGCCTCTCGCGGGCCTGGCGGCTGGGGCTGGAGCGCGACGTGCTGGTGGCGATCGTCCGCTCGCTGGCCCAGATGCTGCTGGTGGCGGTCGCGCTCGGCCTGATCGTGGCCGACGGCGTCTCGATCTGGTGGAGCTGGCTGTGGGTGGTGGCGATGGTCGGCTTCGCCGCGGTCACGATGCGACGGCGGGCGCCGGCGCTGCCCGGCCTGCTGCGGATCTCGCTGCTGGCGACCGGGACGACCGCCGCGGTCGGGATCGCGATCACGTTCGGGATCGGGATCTTCCCCGTCGAGCCACGGACGCTGGTGCCGGTGGCCGGGATGCTGGTCGGCAACAGCATGAGCGCCGGGGTGGTCGCCTGCCGGCGGCTGAGCCACGCGATCGGCGAGCGGCGCGACGAGGTCGAGGCGCGGCTGGCGCTCGGTCAGCCGTGGCCGCAGGCCGCCCGGCCGCTGCTGCGCGAGATCCTGCGGACGGCGATCACGCCCCAGATCGAGTCGACGAAGGCGCTCGGGATCGTCTTCCTGCCCGGGGCGATGACCGGCCTGATCCTGGCCGGGGTCGACCCGCTCGACGCGGTCCTCGTGCAGTTGGCGCTGATGTACGTGATCCTCGGCGGCGTGGTCACCATGACCACCGTCACCACGGTCGCCGCCGCCCGCCGGCTGTTCACGCGCGACCACCGGCTGCGGCCGCTCCCGCGGATGGTCGACTGAGCCGCTGGACGCGTTCGGTGCACATCCGTACACTGGATGCTCCACCGATGCGCTCGACCGAGATCCACGCCTCCAGCGCCGTCGCCGCCACCGCCTTCGGGGGCGCCGTCGGCCACGTCCAGAGCGTCCACCGGGCCGTCGCCGAGCGGGCGATGGGCCGCCGCGCGCCGGTCGTCCGCCAGACCCACGACGCGATCGCCGACGGGGTCTACGCCGCCGTCTCGATCATCGGCCGGCTGGCCCTGCGCGGGGCCGGCGCCGCGGCCGCCGTCGTCCGCCCCGCCGCCGCCCCGGCGATCTCGGAGAGCCGCGGCGGGCAGCTCGCCCTCGGCGCCCTCAACGGGGCCTTCGGCGAGCGCTTCGCCGACGACCGCTCGCCGCTGGCGCTGCGGATGACCCTCCGCCACGGCGACGCCGACCTGGCGCCGACGCCCGCCGACCTGGCCCGCGCCTTCCCGCTGTCGAGCGGGCGGGTGGCGGTCCTGATCCACGGCCTCTGCTGCACCGATCGCGCCTGGCGGCTGCCGGTCCGCCGCGGCGGCGAGCCGGCCGAGCCCGACGACGTCCTCGACTACGGGGCGCTGCTGCGGCGCGACCTCGGCTACGACGTGCTGGCGCTGCGCTACAACAGCGGCCGCCGGGTGCCGGCCAACGGCGCCGAGCTGGCCAACCTGCTGGAGCAGCTGGTCGCCGCCTGGCCCGGCGGCGTCCGCGAGCTGGTCCTGATCGGCCACTCGATGGGCGGCCTCGTCGCCCGCAGCGCCGGGGCCGAGGCGCTGGCCGCCGGCCACGCCTGGCTGCGGCCGCTGCGGCACGTGGTGATGCTCGGCAGCCCCCAGCTCGGCTCGAACCTGGAGCGGGCCGCCGCGACCGGCCAGTGGGCGGCGGGACTGCTGCCGGAGACGCGCCCGATCGCCGACCTGCTCGGCCTCCGCAGCGACGGCGTGCTCGACATGCGCGACGGGGCGCTGCTGCACGACGACGTCCCGCTGGCCGTCGACCGCTGGCCGTGGGGCGAGCGCGGCGGCGTCGTGCCGCTGCTGCCCGGCGTCCGCCACCACACCGTCGCCGCGACCGTCGCCCGCAACCCCGACGGCTGGCTGGCGCGGACGGTGCTCGGCGACTGGCTCGTCACCCCCACCAGCGCCGCCAGCCGGGCGCGCGGCGAGCGGCGGCTGACGCTGGCCGCCGAGGACGTGGTCGTGATCGGCGGGATGGACCACCTGCAGCTGCTGCACGACCCGCGGGTGTACGCCCACCTGCGGCGCTGGCTGCGGCCCGCCCCCGCGTTGCCGGCCGCCGACGCGACCGGCGACGGCGCGCTCGACGGCGAGGCCGTCGAGCTGCCCCCGCTGTGACGTTGCGGTCGCCGAGCGACCGCGACGTCACCGGCGGCGCGGCGGTCAGTCGGCGGCGACCGGCGGGGCCGGGGTCGACGCGTCGGCCGTCCGGGGCGGCTGCACCCGGTACATCGACGGGTCGAAGCGGGCCAGGCGGCGCCGCATCTGGAAGGTGAAGCTGGGCCAGAGCGTGGTGTTGCGGCCGCTCGCGTCCAGGTACCACGACTTGCAGCCGCCGGCGGTCCAGACGGTCCCGCGCATCTTGCGGTCCATCTCCTCGCCGAAGGTCTTCTGGACCTCGGGCCGCAGGTCGACCGAGCCGCCGCCGTTGCGGTCGAGCGTCCGCAGCGCGTCGAGCACGTAGGGCACCTGCGACTCGATCGTGTAGATGATCGAGGTGTGGCCCTGGCCGGTGTTCGGGCCGACCATCAGGAAGAGGTTCGGGAAGCCGCTGACCGTGGTCCCCATGAAGGTCGCCATCCCCTGCTCGGCCCAGGCGTCGGCCAGCCGCTTGCCGTCGCGGCCGAAGACGAACTCGGCGACCGGCTGATCGGTGACGTGGAAGCCGGTGCCGAAGATGATCGCGTCGACCTCGCGCTCGCTGCCGTCGCTGGCCACGATCGAGTTCGGGCGGACCTCGCTGACGCCGTGGGTCACGACCTCGACGTTCGACTTGCCGAGCGCCGGCAGGTAGTCGTTCGAGATCAGGATCCGCTTGCAGCCGACGTCGAAGTTGGGCTTGACCTTCGCCCGCAGCGTCGCGTCCGGCACCTGGCGGCGCATGTGGCCCTCGGCGACGGCGCGCAGGATCGCCTTCGTCGGCCGCGCGTACTTGTAGGGGAAGAGCAGCATCTCGCGGTTGGCGTAGATCGCCCCGCGCATCGCCCGCTGGAGCAGCGGGAAGCGGCGGTAGAGGAACCGCTCGACCGGCGTCACCGGTCGCGACGGCCGCGGCAGCACCCACGCCGGCGTCCGCTGGAAGACCGTCATCTGGCCGACCTGGGGCTGGATCCGGGGCACGAACTGGATCGCCGAGGCGCCGGTGCCGACGACCGCCACCCGCTTGCCGCGGAGGTCGTAGTCGTGGTTCCAGCGGGCCGAGTGGAACTGCTCGCCCTCGAACGTGTCGAGGCCCGGCAGGTTCGGGATCAGCGGCTCGCAGAGCGGGCCGGTGCCGGAGATCAGCACCTGGGCGGAGACGGTCCCGCGCTCGGTGGTGACGATCCAGCGCTGGGCGTCCTCGTCCCAGCGCGCCTCCTGGACGGCGGCGTTGGTGCGCACGTACGGGTTGACCCCGAACCTCGCCGCCACGTCGCGCTGGTACTCCCAGATCTCGCGCTGGGGGCTGAAGGTGTTCGACCAGTTCGGGTTCGGCGCGAACGAGAACGAGTAGAGGTGCGAGGGCACGTCGCAGGCGCAGCCCGGGTAGGCGTTGTCGCGCCAGGTGCCGCCGATGTCGCCGGCCCGCTCGAGGATCACGAAATCGCGCTCGCCCTCTTGGAGCAGGCGGATCCCGACGGCCAGACCGCTGAAGCCGCTGCCGACGATCGCCACCCGGACCCGCTCGGGAACGGGGTCGGCGTAGCTGTCCGGGACGGCGAGGGGAGCGGGTGCGGCGGGCATCGGAGCGGTCCTTGGACGTGGGGCAGCAGTACTACGGCGCGGTAGCCTACGGAACAGTAGGCAGATCGTATAGACCCCGCACGGCACTCGACGTTTCACCGCCGGTTGCGGGAGCATGATGAACCAGGCATGGCTTCGCTCGAGAACAGCGCTCCCTCCCCCGCCTCCGCCGAGGCGGACGTGCCCGCCAGCGGCGACGTCGGCGGCTACCGTCGCGGCCGCGTGCCGCGGGCCGTCCGCGAGCGGCAGGTGCTGCAGCTCGCCCGCGAGCTGTTCGCCGAACGCGGCTACCAGCAGGCCTCGATGGACGAGCTGGCCAACCGCGCCGGCGTCTCGAAGCCGGTCGTCTACGACCTGGTCGGGAGCAAGGAGGCGCTCTACCTGCGCTGCGTCGACCTGGCCGGCGAGGAGCTGGCGGGCGTCGTCACCAAGGGCGTGCTCTCGGAGGAGGACCCCGAAGCGCGGCTGCGGGCCGGCGCGATCGCCTTCCTCCGCTGGGTCGCCGAGGAGGGCGGCGGCTGGGACCTGCTGCTGACCGCCGGCCCCGAGCCGGGCGCCGAGCCGATCCTCCAGGTGCGGGCCCAGCAGAGCGCGCTGCTGACGATGCTGACCAGCGAGACGCTGAAGGAGATGGGCGTCCAGCTCGACCGCTGGCGGGTCGAGGCGATCGCCCACGCCGTCAACACCGCCTTCGAGGGCCTGGCCGTCTGGTGGCGCGAGAACCAGCAGGTGCCGGTCGAGGAGCTGGTCGACTGGATGGCCGAGATCTTCTTCCCCGGCATCAAGGCGATCGCGGACTCGCCCCACGCCCGCCCGCTGCCGCCGACCGGCTAAGCGTCGAAGGCGAACAGCTCGGGCAGCCGCATCCCGAGCTTGAGGTCGCCGAGCACGCGCAGCTTGCCGCGCATCGCCAGCCGCCGCGGCCCGGTCTGGCCGACGAGGATCCCGCGGAGGTCGATCGGGCGGACCTTGAGCGTCAGGTCGGGGTCGCGGGTCGGCTCGTCGGCGAGCACGCAGCTGCCGCCGCCGATCACCAGCTCGAGGTGGTCGTAGCCGCCGCCCGGGCGGTCCCACAGCTTGACGTGGATCACCGCGTCGAGGTCGCCCGCGCGGTCGCTGCGGAAGGTCCCGGCCATGTGGCGGGCGAGCGCGTCGACGACCGCGTCGTGGCTGGCGGGGTCGTCGATCAGGGCCGCGAACTCGCGCTCGTCGGCCTGCTCCAGGCGGGCGTAGAGGGCGGCCGGCGCCAGGCTCGCGATCTCGGTCGGGTCGGGACTGGCCATCGCTGCGTCGCTCCTGGGTGGGGTCGGGCGCGCCGGTCGGCCCGGCGCGCAGGGCAGCGTCGCAGACGGCCGGGCCGCCGCGCCGATCAGCCGGTCGGGGCCGACGCTCCCAGGCGCCGCATCGCGACGCCGGTCAGCGCCTCGCGGACGACCCGCTCGGCGACCATCGCGGTGATGTCGCGCGAGCCGACCCGCTCCGGCAGCACCTCGACCACCTCGAGCCCGACCAGCTCGACCTCGGCGGCGACCGTGCGGCAGGCCCACAGCAGGTCGGCCGAGGTCATCCCGCCCGGCTCGGGGGTGCCGGTGCCGGGCGCGAAGGCCGGGTCGAGGACGTCGACGTCGACCGAGAGGAAGACCGGCCGGTCACCGCCGGGGCCGGCGGCGGCCTTGACGGCGTCGGCGACGACGGCCCGGATCCCGCGGTCGCGGACGTCGTGCATGAAGAGCGAGGTGATCCCCCGCTCGCGCTGCCAGCCGAACTCCTCCTCGCCCGGCCAGTAGCCGCGCAGGCCGACCTGGACGTAGCGGGTCGGATCGACGTGGCCGGCCTCGACCAGCCGGTACATCGGCGTGCCGTGCGAGCGCTCGACGCCGAAGACGGTGCGGCCGGTGTCGGTGTGGGTGTCGAAGTGGACCAGCCCGACCGGGCCGTGCTTGGCCGCGCAGGCGCGGATGTCGGGCTCGGCGATCGAGTGGTCGCCGCCGAGCACCACCGGCAGCGCGCCGGCGTCGAGCACCTGCCGGACCGTCGCCTCGATCGCCGCGTGCGAGCGGACCGGGTCGGCGGGCAGGACCGCGGCGTCACCGAAGTCGATCGCCTTCAGGACCGCGAAGGCGTCGACCCCGACCTCGAGGTGCGGGCCGGGCGGGCAGCTCGCGGCCCGGATCGCGCGCGGACCGAAGCGGGCGCCGGGACGGTCGGAGACCAGGTCGTCCATCGGCGCGCCGACGATCGCCACGTCGACCCCGTGGAGGTCGGCGGGGTCCTCGCTGTAGGGCAGTCCCGCATAGCTGAGCAGGCCGGCGTAGTCGGGCTTCTCGCCGTGCTCGGCCCAGCGCGACAGGGGATCGATCATCGGGGGTGGTGCTCCTCGGTCTCCACGCAGTTGATGATGAGGACATTAATCGCTGGCGCGGCCGCCGGGAAGACCGCTGGCCGGCGCGATCACGGCCGCCACGATCCGGGTCAGCCAGCGCTCCTCGTCGGGGAACGGGAAGCGCGCGATCGCCTGCCCGAGCGAGGCCCGGCCGTGGACGACCGCCCACAGGATCGTGGCCAGCTCGAACGCCTCCTGCTCGCCCGCCGACGGGTCGAGGCAGCGGGCGACGGCGGCCACCAGCAGGCCGAAGGCGTCCATCGGCGCGTTGGCCCCGGCCTCGAAGTCCTCGGCCTGGAAGTGGTCGCGGAAGTTGGTCCCGAACATCACCGCGTACCAGCCCGGCTGCTCGCGCGCGAAGGCCAGGTAGGCCCGCCCGACCGCCCGCAGCTGGGCCTGCGGATCGTCCTCGTCCTCGGCGGCCACCGCCGCCGTCATCTGCGCCGTGAGGGCCGTGAAGCAACGGTCCTTGACCGCGCCGATCAGCGCCGCCTTGTCCGCGAAGTGCAGGTAGAGCGCGGTCGGGCTGACCCCGGCGCGGGCGGTCACCGCGCGGACCGAGAGCTTGTCGATGTCGTGGACCTCGGCCAGCAGCTCGGTCGCCACGTCGAGCAGCGTCGTGCGCAGCCGTTCGCCCTCGCCCCGGGGATTGCGCTCGCGTCCTGCCATCGGTTCGGCCCAGCCTAGTCAGGGCCGTCGGCGGAAGCGCTTGACGGCCGTAGATGAACAATGTACATGTACAGCAATCACCCGTGGGGCCGATCTCGCGCGCCCCGCACCCGACCGCGATCCGGAGATCCCCGATGCTCGACCGCCTCGCCCTGCTGGGCGTCCGCCGCCCGCGCCGCGTCGCCGTCGTGGCGCTGCTGGCGTTCCTCGTCGCCGCCGCCTTCGGCGGTCCCGCCGCCGGGATCCTGGAGCGCGACCGCGCGTTCGAGGACGGCGGCGCCCAGGCCGCCCAGGCCCGCAAGCAGCTGGAGCGGGCGACCGGCACCGCGACCGAGCCGGGCGTGCTGGCGCTGGTGCGCGACCGTCCCGGCGGTCCCGCGGTCGCCCGCGCCGCCGCGACCCTGCGGGCCGATCCGGCCGTCGCCCGGGTCGACGTGCCGCCGGCCGGGCGGCCGTCGCCGCTGGTCGCCCGCGACGGCCGCTCGACGGTGATCGCGGCGACGCTGCGGGCCGACGCCAACCGCCGCGACGCGGTCGACCGGCTGGAGGACGCGCTCGCCGGCCAGCGGGCGGTCCACCTGGGCGGGGCCGACGTCGGCTTCGTCCAGGTCAACGCCCAGGCGGCGGAGGACCTGGCCGGCGGCGAGCTGCTGGCCTTCCCGGTGCTGGCGATCCTGGCCTTCCTCTTCTTCCGCGGGATCGCCGCGCTGCTGCCGCTGGCCGTCGGCGCGATGACGGTGCTCTCGACCTTCGCCCTGATGCGGGTGGCGAACGTCGCGATCGACCTCTCCCCCTTCGCGCTCAACCTGGTGATCGGCGCCGGGCTGGGGCTGGCGATCGACTACTCGCTGTTCCTCGTCTCGCGCTTCCGCGAGGAGCTGGGCGCCGGCCACGACCCGCCGCTGGCCGTCCGGCGGACGATGGCGACGGCCGGCCGGACGGTCGTCTTCAGCTCGCTGACGGTGGCGGCGGCGCTGGCCTGCCTCTGCGTCTTCCCGCTGCCGTTCCTGTTCTCGATGGGGATCGGCGGGGCGCTGGTGTCGCTGGTCGCCGGGGCCACCTCGCTGCTGGTGCTGCCGGCGCTGTTCATGCTGCTCGGCCGGCGGCTGGGCCGGGTCCGGCCGCTGCCCGAGGGCCAGGGCCGCTGGTACGCGACCGCCCGCGCGGTGATGCGGCGGCCGGGGCTGTTCGCCGTCGCCGCGGCGGTGCTGATGCTGCTGCTGGCGGCGCCGTCGCTGCGGACGACCTGGGCCGGCGTCGACGCGTCGATCCTGCCCGAGAGCAAGAGCGCGCGGGTGGTCGACGACGCGATGCGGCGCGACTTCCCGGCCGTCACCACCAGCCCGATCACCGTCGCGGTGCGGGCGCCGGCCGACGCCGGGCCGCGGGTCGCCGCCTACGCGACGGCGCTGCGGGGCGCGAAGGGCGTGACCGCGGTCGCGCCGCCGCGGTCGCTCGGGCGCGACACCTGGCAGATCGACGTCCGCGCCGCCGGCAGCGCGATCTCCGACCCGGCGCTGCGGACGGTCGAGGCGGTGCGGGCGGTGCCGGCGCCGTTCCCGCGCGCGGTCGGCGGCGAGGCGGCGTCGCTCCACGACCAGCGGGCGGCGGTCAGCCGGATGCTGCCGTTGGGGATCGGCCTGCTGCTGGCCACGACGCTCTCGATCCTGTGGCTGATGACCGGCTCGGTGGTGCTGCCGATCAAGGCGCTGCTGATGAACCTGCTGACGACCGCGGCGGCGACCGGGATGCTGGTCTGGATCTTCCAGGACGGGCGGCTGGAGGGGCTGCTCGGCTACCGCAGCCAGGGCGGGATCGAGCAGACCGACTTCCTGGTGATGGTGGCGATCGTCTTCGGCCTCTCGACCGACTACGGGGTCTTCCTCCTGACCCGGATCAAGGAGGCCCGCGACGCGCGGCCGCCGGGACCGGACCGCGACCGCCAGGCGGTGGCGGTCGGGATCCAGCGGACCGGCGGGATCGTGACCGCGGCGGCGCTGCTGCTGGCGGTGGCGCTGGGCGCGTTCCTGACCTCGAAGGTGGTGTTCCTGCAGGAGATGGGCGGCGGCGCGGCGTTCGCGGTCCTGCTCGACGCGTTCGTGGTCCGGACGCTGCTGGTGCCGTCGCTGATGGCGCTGCTCGGGGACTGGAACTGGTGGTCGCCGGGGCCGCTGCGGCGGCTGCACGACCGGATCGGGCTCGACGAGCGGATGCCCGAGGCGCTGGCGGCGGCGACCGGGCCGCCGGCGACCGCTGCGACGATGCCGGGATGGCCCGCTACGAGGAGCTGATCGCCGAGGCCCTGGCCGCGCCGGCCGCGGGCTGGGACTTCTCGTGGCTGGCGGGGCGGGCGAGCGAGGCGCGGCCGTCGTGGCGCTACCAGCGGCTGATCGGCGAGCGGCTGGCGCGGGCGACGGCAGCGCTCGACGTCCAGACCGGCGGCGGGGAGGTGCTGGCCGGGGTGCCGCGGCTGCCGCCGACGATGGTGGCGACCGAGGGCTGGCCGCCGAACGTCGCCGCGGCGACCGCCCGTCTGCACCCGCGGGGCGCGGTGGTGGTGGCCGACGACGACGCGCCGCCGCTGCCGTTCGCGGACGGGGCCTTCGATCTGGTGGTCAGCCGCCATCCGGCGACGATCTGGTGGGCCGAGATCGCCCGCGTGCTGGCGCCGGGCGGGACCTACCTGGCCCAGCACGTCGGTCCGGCGAGCGTCTTCGAGCTGGTCGAGCACTTCCTGGGCCCGCAGCCCGAGGCGCGGCGGGCGCGCGACCCCGACGACGAGGCCGCGGCCGCCCGCGCGGCGGGACTCGCGGTGGTCGACCTGCGCACGGAGCGGCTGCCGATGGCCTTCCACGACGTCGGCGCGGTGGTCTGGTTCCTGCGCAAGGTGATCTGGCTGGTGCCCGGCTTCGACGTGACCGTCCACGAGCCGGAGCTGCGGGCGCTGCACGAGCGGATCGAGCGCGAGGGGTCCTTCCGGGCCGTCGCCAGCCGGACGCTGGTGGAGGCGCGGCGGGCGGGTTGAGGGGACGGGCCGTCGGGACGTTGGTGGGTCCCCGGCGCGCGGAGGGGCGAACGTCACACGCCGCGCGCCCGCCCCGCCCCGTGTGACGTCGACCACCGTCCGCGACGGGGTTCGTCGCGCGGCGGCGCGGCGCGGGTGGGCGTGCGACGTTCGCCCCCTCCCCGCCTACGCCCCGCCGCCCTCCCCCAACCGCGCGTCGAGCGCCGCCAGGTCGGGGACGAACCAGACGTGGCCGCCGCGGTTGGCCTCGCCGCGGTAGTCACGGAAGGCGCCGCTGGCGGCCGCGTGGCCGTCGACGTCGCCGACGATCGCCAGCCGCAGGCGGTAGTTGGTGAGCTTCTGCGTCAGCTCGCCCGCCCAGCCGGAGCGGAGGTCGAAGAAGGCCGGGTCGAGCCGCGCGACCGGCAGCACGATCAGGTCGGCCTCGTGGGCCCAGGCGTCGCCGATCAGGTCGGCCACCGAGGGGCCCGAGCCGATGGCCGGGCCGTCCTCGTCCAGGTGCAGGAGCCGGTGGCCGGCGCGGTCCTCGATGCGCATGGGGGTCACGGTAGGGCGTTTCGCCGGCGACCGCGGTCAGCGCCGCGGCAGCGGAAGGCGCCAGACCCGCTCCAGCGACCCGCCCGGCGCCAGCGCGGCCCACCCGTCGGCGGCCGTCCGCAGCCCGATGCAGGCCGCCTGCAGCTGGTCGGCGGTCAGACCGGGCTTCCACCAGCGGTCCCCGAGCGCGCGCTCGAGCCCGGCGACGTCGCGGAACCGCTCGGCCCGGGCCAGGTCGGAGACGGCGCGGGTCAGCATCTCGGCCTGCGAGAGCCGGTCGCCGGCCGCGTCGACCACCGCCTGGGCCTGGCGTGCGGCGTGCGGCGGCTGGCGCCCGGCCACGACCGCGGTGTGCCCGAAGAGCCCGCCGGCGACGATCACGCCCCACAGGCCCTGCTCCAGCCCCAGCGCGTCCTCGACCACGAAGTGGGCCAGGTCGTGCGGCACCCGCCCGACCGCTCCCCCGACCTTGTTGTAGCCCCCGCCGTCCAGCTCGATCGTCACGCCGTCGGCCCGCTCCAGCCGCGAGCGGTAGCGCGTGCCCTCGCTGCGGAAGAAGACGATCGGGGTGCCGCGGACGGCCATGCCGGGACCGTCGCAGGTCGGGGCCGGCGGCGAGTCGGGGGTGCGGGGCGAGGCGGGGAGTTCGAGTCCGTCGCCTCACCCATCCAGCAGGTGCGCCGCCGCCTCCAGCAGCAGCGGCTTGATCGCCTGCCAGCGGGCGGTCACGGCGTCCGAGCCCCAGATCGGGATCGCCGCCGCCAGGCCGCGGATCAGGGCCACCGAGGAGTCGATCAGGGCCGGCAGGCGGTCGTCGTCGGCCAGCTCGGGGAAGAGGGCGCTGGCGGCGTCGAAGATGATCACCGTCACGCGGGTCTCGAGCTCGCGGAGGGTCGGGGCCAGCTCCGGCTCGGCCCAGACCGCCGCCCAGACCTGGGCCGCCGCCAGCGAGGCGGGCGAGGTGAACTCCTTCCACGCCTCGTCGAGGACCGCCGCGCGGTGGGCCGGGGTCCGCAGGGCCGCCAGGTCGACGCGGGCGAAGACGTCGGCGGCCAGGCGCGCCGCCAGGTGCTCGACCGCCACCACCAGCAGCGCCTCGCGGGTGGCGAAGTGGTGCATGACCGTGCTCTGGGCGACGCCGGCGCGCTGGGCGACGCGACGGGTGGTCAGCTCGCCGTAGCCCTCCTCGACCAGGCAATCGGCCGTCGCGCGGACGATCGCGTCGCGGGTCGCCGCCCGCTGCTGAGCCCGGGTGGTGCGCTGCTCCGGCGTCGCGCTGACGATTTCGTCGATCACGTGATCGGTCAATGGTACTCTGCCGCTCATCGATCACGTGATCGATGAAATCCGACGTTCGGAGGGACCGGTGACCGACCAGGATCCGGCCGCCGTGGAGCCTCGCTCCCGGCCCGGCCACCAGCGCACCCGCGAGGCCCGGGCATGACCGCCACCGCCACCACCCTCCGCACGCCGCGGATGAGCGGCGCCCGGGTGATCGGCGACGTGGTCCGACACGGGCTCGGCGTCGACAGCCCGATCGTCCGCGGCATCCCCGGCGAGGACATCGCCTGCTTCCGCTTCAACCGCCGCACGGTCTACGTCCTCAAGCACCCTGACCACGTCGACCACGTGCTCCACGGCGGCGTCGACCGGTACCACAAGTCGGTCGAGTACGAGATGCTCCGCGCCGCCGTCGGGCTCAGCCTCTTCACCGACGAGGAGGAGTCCTGGCGCCAGCACCGGATGATGATCAACCCGGTCCTCGCCAAGCGCCACCTGCAGGACCTCTTCGACCTGATGGTCGACCCGATCGAGCGGTTCGTGGCCCGCTACGAGGCCGACCCGTCTCCGCGTCAGCCGATCGAGATGACCCACGCGATGACCGAGCTGACCCTCGACGTCGTCGGCTCGGCGCTCTTCGGCCGCGGGATGGCCGACCTCGCCCGCCGGATCGGCTCCCGCGTCACCCTCGGCCTGCGCGGCTCCGAGCGCGCCGCGCGGGTGATCCTCGCCACCAACCCGCCGGTCCCGCTGGTGCGGCTGGCGGTGGCGATCATCCAGCGCGTCTCCTTCCTGCCGCCCCCGATCAACCAGCTGCACGACGTCCTGACCACGATCGACCGGACCGTCTGGGGCGTGATCGAGGAACGCCGCCGGACCCCCGGCCGCGACGACGACCTGCTCGGCCTGCTGCTCTCGATCCGCGACGAGGACGGCCGCCCGCTGCCGCTGCGGCGGGTCCGCGACGAGGCCTGCACCTTCATGCTCGCCGGCCACGAGACGACCGCCAACGCGCTCGCCTGGATGTGGCACCTGCTGGCCATCAACCAGGAGGCCCGGGCGCGGATGCTGGCCGAGGTCGACGAGGTGCTGGGCGACCGCCGCCCGACCTTCGAGGACGTCCGCCGGCTGCCCTGGACCACCGCCTGCGCGATGGAGGCGATGCGGCTCTTCTCCCCCGCCTGGATCGTCCCCCGGGTCTGCGTCGCCGACGACGAGATCGGCGGCCACCGGATCCCCAAGGGCTCGGTGGTGATCATCCCCGTCAACGAGCTCCACCACGACGAGCGCTTCTGGCCCGACCCGGAGGTCTTCGACCCGACCCGCTTCCTGCCCGGCCACGGCCGCGATCGCCACCGCTGCGCCTACCTGCCCTTCGGCGGCGGCCGCCGGGTCTGCGCCGGCCAGAGCTTCGCCCTGATCGAGATGGCCCTGATCACCGCGATGATGAGCCGCAGCTTCACCTACGAGCTGCTGCCCGGCCACCCGATCGCCCGCGAGGCGACGATGACGATCCGGCCCCGCTACGGGATGCCGATGGTCGCCCGCCGCCGCCGGCCGGTCGCCGCGCCCGAGGCGGTGGCGGCATGAGCCGGATCGCGATCGACGGCGCCCACGTCGTCGTCACCGGCGCCGGCAGCGGGATCGGCCGCGCGACCGCGCTGCGGTTCGCCGCCCGCGGCGCGACCGTCGCCTGCGTCGACATCGACGGCGACGCCGCCGACCGGACCGCGGTCGCCTGCCGCGAGGCCGGCCCGAGAGCGAGCGCCTGGACCTGCGACGTCGCCGACGCGGCCGCCGTCGAGCGGCTGGCCGCCGCGATCGAGGCCGAGGCCCCGGTCGACGTCGTGGTCAACAACGCCGGGGTCGGGATCGCCGGCCCCTTCCTGGAGTCGACGAGCGAGGACTGGGACTGGCTGATGGGGATCAACCTCGACGGCGTGGCCGCTGGATCGCGGGCCTTCGGCGCCCGGATGGTGGCCCGCCGCCGCGGCCACGTGGTCAACGTCGCCTCCGGCGCGGCCTACGTGATGCACCGCGACATGGCCGCCTACTGCGCGTCGAAGGCGGCGGTGGTCGCCCTCTCGCGCTGCCTGCGGGCCGACTGGGCCGGCGCCGGGGTCGGCGTCAGCGCGATCTGCCCCGGCGTGATCGACACCCCGATCGCCCGCCGTACGCGGATGGTCGGGCCGGTCGCCGATCGCCAGCAGCGGATCGCCGACGCCTTCCGCCACGGCCACTCCCCCGACCTGGTCGCCCGCGCGATCGTGCGGGCGGTCGAGCGCAACCAGGAGCTGGTGCCGGTCGGGATCGAGTCGGCGCTCGCCTACCGGCTGCTGCCGGTGGTGCCGGGACCGCTCCAGCAGCTCGCCCGCCGGGCCCCGCTGGCGCGGGCGTTCGCCGGCTTCGGCGGAGGCCGCTCGTGAGCGCCGCCGCCCTCCCGAAGCCCGGCGACCTGCCGCTGACCACCCAGCTGGCCTACCGCGCGACCGTCGCCAGCGACTACGCGCTGCGGGCCGGGCTCGCGAGCGTGGTGGCCGGGGCGGTGCTGCCCTCGGCCGTCACCCGCGAGGGTCGCCACGAGCACGAGCGGCTGGCCTTCTACGCCGAGCTGGCCGCCGCCGGCGACCCGGCCCAGGTCTTCCTGCCGCCGGAACGGGTCGACGTCGTCGCGACCGCCGGCCGCGGTCCCGGGGTGCCCGGCGGCCGGGTCGAGCTGCTGCGCTTCGCCAGCCCCTACGTGGCCCGCAACCCGGCGCTGCGCCGCGACTACGCCCGCCACGTCAACAACGGCACCGCCCGCGCCCAGCACTGGCGCCACGAGGACGGGCCGCGGCCGACGCTGTGCGTGATCCACGGCTTCGGGGCCTCGCCGGCGTGGTTCAACAGCGCCTTCCTCTCGCTCCCGCGGTTCTTCGCCGAGGGCTGGGACGTGGCGCTCTACACGCTTCCCTTCCACGGCTCCCGCCGCGGCCGCTGGGCGCCGGTCAACGGGGTCGAGCTGTTCGCCCACGGGATGGCCCACTTCAGCGAGGCGATCCTGCACGCGATCCACGACTTCCGGGCCCTGCTCGACCACCTGCAGGCCCAGGGCGCGCCGCGGATCGGGGTCACCGGGCTCTCGCTCGGCGGCTACACCAGCGCGCTGGCGGCGGCGGTCGACCCGCGGCTCGACTTCGCGATCCCGAACGCGGCGGTCACCTGCCTGCCGCCGCTGATCGACCGCTGGTTCCCGGCCAACGTGGCCAGCACCGCGGCACGGCGGCTGGCCGGGATCCCCCGCGACCTGCTGGAGGCCGCGCTGCTCGTCCACAGCCCGCTGCACTACCCGCCGGCGATCGCGCGCGAGCGGCTGATGATCGTCGCCGGGCTCGGCGACCGGCTGGCCCCGCCGTCGCAGAGCGTGCTGCTGTGGGAGCACTGGCAGCGGCCCGAGCTGCACTGGTTCCCGGGCAGCCACGTGCTGCACCTGGGCCGCGGCCGCTACCTGGACGCGATGCGACGCCTGATCGAGACCCCGAGCGAGGAGCAGCGATGAGCGACCAGCCGGACCACGAGGTGGTCGTGATCGGGGCCGGGTTCTCCGGCATCGGCGCGGCGATCAAGCTCGACGAGGCGGGGATCGCCGACTACGTCCTGCTCGAGGAGGGCGACGGCGTCGGCGGCACCTGGCACTGGAACACCTACCCGGGGATCGGCGTCGACATCCCCTCGTTCAGCTACCAGTTCTCGTTCGAGCAGCGGGCCGACTGGTCGCGCGTCTACGCCCCCGGCCGCGAGCTGAAGGCCTACGCCGAGCACTGCGTCGACGCCTACGCGCTGCGCAGCCGGATCCGCTTCGGGACCAAGGTCGTCGGCGCGAGCTTCGACGAGCAGGCCCACCGGTGGCGGCTGGAGATCGCCGGCGGCCCGCCGCTCACCGCCCGGTTCGTGATCGGGGCGACCGGGGTCCTGACGCAGCCGAAGCGGCCCGAGATCGCCGGGGTCGACGACTTCGCCGGCGACGTGATGCACACCGCCCGCTGGGACCACGACGTCTCGCTGGCCGGGCGGCGGGTGGCGATCATCGGCACCGGCGCCTCGGCCGTCCAGGTGATCCCGGCGATCGCGCCCGAGGTCGAGCACTTGACCGTCCTCCAGCGGACCCCGATCTGGTGCCTGCCGCGGCCGGACGGGGCGCTGCCGTGGCCGGTCCGGACGGCGCTCTCGCGGCTGCCGGGCGCGAAGCTGGCGACCCGCGTGGCCAGCCAGGCGTTCGTCGAGGCGACCTTCCCGCTGCCGGCCCACTTCCACGGCGTGGTGCCGGTCGCCCGCAGCGCCGAGCGGCTCGGCCGCGCGCACCTGCGGCGGCAGGTGAGGGACCCGGAGGTCCGCGCCAAGCTGACCCCGGACTACGCCGTCGGCTGCAAGCGGCCGAGCTTCTCCAACAGCTACCTGGCCACCTTCAACCGGCCGAACGTGACGCTGGAGACGACCCCGATCGAGGCGATCACCGCAACCGGGATCCGCTGCGCCGACGGCACCGAGCACCCGGCCGACGTGCTGATCCTGGCCACCGGCTTCAAGGTCTTCGACCCCGGCAACATGCCGCCGTTCGCGATCGCGGGCCGCGGCGGCGTCGACCTCGAGCGGTGGTGGGACGAGCACCGCTTCCAGGCCTACGAGGGAATCAGCGTGCCCGGGTTCCCGAACCTGTTCCTGGTCCTCGGGCCCTACGGCTACAACGGCGCCAGCTACTTCACGCTGATCGAGAACCAGGTCCGCCACATCGTCCGCTGCCTGAAGCGCGCCCGCCGCGACGGGGCGACGGCGGTCGAGGTCACGCGCGAGGCGAACGACCGCTATTTCGCCTCGATGCTGGCCCGCCGCGACCGCCAGGTGTTCTTCCAGGACAGCTGCACGCGAGCCAACAGCTACTACTTCGACCGCCACGGCGACGTGCCGTTCCGCTCGTCGCTGACGCTCGAGGCGGCCTGGCGCAGCGCCCGCTTCGACCTCGACGACTACCGCTTCAGCGCGGTCCCCGAGCGGGTCGGCGCGGCCGCCGACTGAGGGCGGGCGAGGAGCGCGGCACACGCCCCTCGCCCGTCTCGGGAGCGGCTAGAGCAGCCGCAGGCCCAGGTCGGTGGCCTCGATCAGGTAGCCCTGACCGGCCGCCGGCTCCTGCGTGGCGCTGCCGTGGAAGCGGGCCGTGTAGCCCAGCGACAGCAGCGACACCAGACCGTTGACGAAGTCGCCGCAGTTGGCGACGCCGTCCGCGTCAGTCTTGGCGGTGCACGAACCACCCGCACCGGTGAACGTCACGTTCTCACCGACCACGGGCTTGCCGCCCTCGTCGGTCAGACGCGCCGCGAACGTCAGCGACACGCGCGCCAACGGCACCAGCGGCAGCAGACCCTTGCCCGGCTTCGCCGGCAGCACCGCCAGGATCGACGGGTAGATCCGCATCCCGGCCTTCGACTTGCGGACGGTGTAGTTCACCGTCTTCTCCGTCACGCTGCCGTCGCTGTCGGTCGCGGTGACCTTGAACGAGTGCGCCCCGGGAGTGGTGGTGTCGATCGGCTGGCCGTTCGGCACGTCGCCCTCGCAGGAGGCGATCGTCGCCCCGTCCTGGCCCTCGCAGCTGTACGCCGCCGGCACGTCCTGCCCGGCGAAGTACTCGGCCCCGTCGGCCGGACCGCTGATGTCGACGGTCGGCGGCGTCGCCGGGATGTCGGCGACGACCTCGATGAACGCCGCGTTGCGGACCCAGTTGCAGCCGCCGACCGGGGTCAGCACCAGCGAGTCGACGCCGTTGAGCCGGAACGTCGAGACGCGGTTCTGGCTCGCGTTGGTCACGCGCGAGACGGTGCGCGTGGCCGGATCCCACTGGTGGAGCGGATCGATCGTCTCGGCCTCGACGCCCTCGGGCAGCTGCACCGACTCGCCCGGCGCGTTGAGGCCGGTGATGCCGAAGCGCAGGTCGACCGTGCGGTCGAACGTCCACGTCTGGTCACCGGTGGTGCAGGTGAACGACGCGTTCGGGCCGCCCTTGTCGACCGCCCACTCGACGCCGCCCGTGAGCGTGCCGCTGGCGGGCGTGCTCGTGATCGTGTCGAGCGGGATCGGGTAGCTCTGCGGCACGGCACCGGCAGGTGCCGCGAACAGCGCCGCCGCGGTGGCGGCGGTCGCGATCGCCGTGGCGATCCGAGCGCGTCGAGTCCTCGGACCGAGAGTCCGGACTGGCATTGGTCCCCCTTCTGTTGGTTGCGCCGACGGCCCATCACCGTCAGCAGCAGGGATTCTCGACCACGCCGGAGCGGCGTGATTCGTCGCCCGTCACGAACTTGAGCGATGCAACTTGGGACGACGAGCCACAATCCGTCCCAGGTGCCGCTGTACACCAGTCAGGGAGCCGTTCGGCGCTGCTAGCGTGACCTGCCAGGGGGGTCGAAATCGTTCCGGTCCCTCGCTCGTCCGCCGTCGGGAAGGGAGCCAGCGAACATCGTCGCCAACGCGCAGCGACCAGCCGAGGGCGCCCAGGGCCGCGCCCCGTCGGTGGCGGCGGTCTGCGACCGGGTCGACCGGACCGCGGTCGTCGACGCGATCCTGGCCCGGATCACCGTCGAGGTGCCGGCGCTCGGCGCGATCCCCCCGGACGTGCTCGACGGTCCGCTGCGCGAGACGGTCGCCCGCAGCGTCGAGCAGCTGCTCGACGCCCTCGCCCGCGAGCGCGAGTACCGCTCGGCCGAGGCCCGCGAGATCGGCGAGCGCTGCGCCGACCTGGCCGTCTGGGGCGTCCGGGTCGAGGACGTCGTCGGCTGGTTCGCCGTCGGCACCCCGGTCCTCTGGGAGGCGCTGGCCCGGACCTCCTACCCGCACGAGCTGGAGCCGCTGCTGGCCGCCTGCGGCCGGCTGCTCGGCAGCGCCGGGATGATCTACGACGTGGTCGTGGCGATGGGCGCCGGCGCGCCCGAGCCCTACGAGGAGGAGTCCGCGACCCGCTCGCTGCTGGCCTCCCCCGCGCTCGCCGCCGACCCCGAGGCCCGCGCCGCCGCCGAGCGGCTGGGGATCGACCTCGACCGGACCCGGATCCCGTTCGTCGTCCGTCCCGCCGGTGGCCGCCCGCGCGAGCACGCCGCGATCGCCCGCCGGCTGCGCGGCGCGGGCGCGATCGCGCTGACCCGCCACCGGGTCGTGGTCGGGCTCGCCGCCGCGGCGCCCGCCGCCGACGGGATCGAACCGACCACGGTCGTCGCCGTCGGCGAGCCGATCGACCTGGAGCAGCGCGAGGACGCCTGGCAGCGGCTGGCCGAGCTGGCCGCGACCGCCGCCCGGCTCGGACGCCACGGGACGCTGGCCGAGCCCGACCTGGCGATCGAGCGGATGCTGCTCGGCGCGCCGTCGATCGCCGCCACCTTCGCCCGCCCGGTCCACCGGCTCGCCGCCGCCGGCCGCGGCGACGGCGAGCTGGTGGCCGCCGCGACCGCGCTGCTCGACGCGAACCTCAACCGCCAGGCGGCCGCGACCGCGCTCGGCCTCCACCCCAGCACCCTCCGCTACCGCGCCAGCCGGATCGAGGCGATCGCCGGCGTCGACCTGACGCGGCTCCGCGACCGCTGCGTGCTGGCCGTCGGCCTGACCGCCGCCGCGCTCCGCCGCGACGGAGCCACGCCGGCCCCGAGCGCCGCCTCCCAGCCCTACCCGGCGGCGCTGGCCGCCGACATCGCCGCCCGCATCGACCGCGACGCGCTGGCCCGCGCGATCACCGACGCCTACTGCGCCGGCTACCCCAGCTTCGCCGCCCTGCCCGACGTCGAGGTCGCGCTGCTGCCCGGCGTCCGCGAGGGGATCGACGAGATCCTCGACGTCCTCTGCGACGACCGTCCCGCCGGCGAGCTGGAGTTCCGGCGCGCCGACGAGCGGGTGCTCGAGCACCTGCAGCTCGGCGTCACGCCCGAGGACACCCTGCGGGCGATCGGGACCGCCGGCGCGATGGTCTGGCAGGCCGTGCTGGCCGAGACGACCGCCTCCGAGCGCCAGGTGCTGCCGATGGTGGCGGGCCGGATGTTCCACTACGCCAGCGCCGTCACCCGCGCCGCCAAGGAGGCGCCGAACGACGATCGGCCGGTGCCCGTCACCGCCAGCCGCGAGCTGATCGACGCCCTGACCTCGCCGGTCGCCGACCCGCGGCGGGTGGCCGCCGCGACGCGCAACCTCGGGCTCGACCCGGAGGCGCGGCTGCGGCCGGTCGCCGCCCTCGCCCCGCCCGCCGCCGGTCCCGGCCAGCTGGCCGCCAGCTTCCGGACCGCCGGCTGGCCGGCCGCCGAGCGCGGCCGCGAGGTGCTGGCCGTCGTCCCCGCCGAGCTGCCGGTCGAGCAGCTGCCGCCGGCGCTGGTGACCGCCGTCGCCGACCCGGTCCGCGGCGACGCGCTGACCCGCGAGCTGGCGACCGCCCGCTCGCTGCTGCGGATCGCCCGCCACCACGACGACCGTGGGCTGGTGACGGTCGCCGACCGGCCGTTCGAGCTGCTGGTCGACGCCAACCCGGAGCTGGCGCTGGCCGTCCGCAACCGGGTCGTCGGCCGGCTCCAGGACCCAGGCGCCCGCCGCGGCCCCGACCTCACCGAGACCCTGCGGGCCTATCTCGAGGCCGACCTCGACCGCCGCGCCGCGGCCAGCGCGCTGCACCTCCACCCGAACTCGCTCGACCATCGGCTGCGGCGGATCGGCGAGCTGACCGGCCTGACCTTCACCAGCACCGCCGACCTGCTGGTGCTGACCGCCGGGGTCGTGGCCGACCAGCTCGGCCACGCCCCCTGAGCGGGCTCAGCCGGCGGGCGCCGGCTCGACCGTCGACCGCAGGCCGAGGTCGCGCAGCTGGGTCGCCGCGGCCGGGGCCGGGGCGCCGGTCAGCGGGTCGCCGCCGGAGGCGGTCTTCGGGAACGCGATCACGTCGCGCAGCGAGTCGCGGCCGGCGCAGAGCGCGGCCAGGCGGTCGATCCCGAAGGCGATCCCGCCGTGCGGCGGGGCGCCGGCCTGGAGCGCGTCGAGCAGGTGGCCGAACTGGGCCTGGGCCTCCTCGGGCGAGAAGCCGAGCAGGTCGAGGACCGCCCGCTGCTGCTCGATCCGGTTGATCCGGACCGAGCCGCCGCCGACCTCCCAGCCGTTGACGACCAGGTCGTAGGCCCGCGAGCGCAGCGCCCCGGGACCCTCCGCCCCGTCGGGGCCGTAGGGGCCCGAGCCGCGCAGGTCGTCGGCGGTCAGCTCGCCGCCGCCGGGCGCGCAGGGCTGGGTGAAGGGGTGGTGGACGGCGTCCCAGCGGTCCTCGCCGGCGTCGTGCTCGAACATCGGGAAGTCGACGATCCAGAGCACGTCGTTGCGGTCCTCGCGGAGCCCGAAGCGGTCGGCCAGCTCCAGCCGCAGTGTGCCGAGCACCGAGGCCGCGGTCGCGGCGCGGTCGGCGACGATCAGCAGCAGGTCGCCCGGCGAGGCCGAGAGCGTGGTCTTGATCGCGTCGATCTCCTCGGGCGTGAGGAACTTCGCGATCGGCGAGCGCCAGGAGCCGTCCTCCTCGACGAAGCCCCAGACGAGGCCGCCGGCCCCGCCCTTCTTGGCGATCTCGGTCAGCTCGTCGAGCTGCTTGCGGGGGACGGTGAGGGCGCCGGCGTTGAGGCCGCGGACGACGCCGCCGCCGGCCAGCGTGCCGGCGAAGACCTTGAACTCGGTCCCGCGGAGGGCGTCGGACAGCTCCTGGATCTGGAGCCCGAAGCGGCGGTCGGGGCGGTCGTTGCCGTAGCGCAGCAGCGCCTCGTCGTAGCTCATCCGCTCCCACGCGGGGGCGGCCAGCTCGAGCCCTCCGGCGGCGAAGGCGCGCGCCATCACCCGCTCGAAGACGGCGATCACGTCGTCCTCGTCGACGAAGCTCAGCTCGGCGTCGAGCTGGGTGAACTCGGGCTGGCGGTCGGCCCGCAGGTCCTCGTCCCGGAAGCAGCGGACGATCTGGTAGTAGCGCTCGAGGCCGGCGACCATGAACAGCTGCTTGAACAGCTGCGGCGACTGCGGCAGGGCGTAGACGCTGCCGGGCTGGAGCCGCGACGGGACCAGGAAGTCGCGCGCGCCCTCGGGCGTCGAGCGGGTCAGGTAGGGCGTCTCGACGTCGAGGAAGCCCTCCTCCTCCATCGCGTCGCGGATCGCGCGCACGATCCGGCTGCGGAGCAGCAGCGCGTCGCGGTTGCGCTCGCGGCGGAGGTCGATCACGCGCCGCTTCAGCCGCAGCAGCTCGTCGACGTCGCCGTCCTCGTCGACCGGGAACGGCGGGGTCTCGGCCTCGGCCAGCAGGTCGAGCGACGCGACCCGCAGCTCGACCTCGCCGGTCGCCATCTTCGGGTTGACGTGCTCGGCGCCGCGGCCGGTCAGCTCGCCCTCGACGGAGATCACGTGCTCGCTGCGCAGCCGCTCGGCGGCGGCGAAGACCTCGGGCCCGGACGTCTCGGGATCGAAGACCACCTGCAGCAGCCCGGTCCGGTCGCGCAGGTCGACGAAGATCAGGCCGCCGTGGTCGCGGCGGCGGTGGACCCAGCCGGCCACCCGCAGCGTCTGCCCGACCTGGTCGCTGCCGACCGTCCCGGCCCAGACCCCGCGGAAGCGGTTGGCGGCGATCGGCGCACCGGCCACGGTGTCGCGGACCAGGGCCGAGATCCGCGCGTCGAGCGCCTGGCGGCGATCACCGTCGGCGTTCGGGGGCGTCGGGGTGGTCGCGGACGGGCGCTGGTCGTGGTCGGACATCGCCCGCAACGGTATCGGCCGTCACGGGCGGTCGGTCTGCTGCCCTCAGCCGTCGATCCGGTCGACCGCCGCCGCGACGTCGGTGACCTGCTCCTCGACCCGGGTCTCGTGGTCGCGGACGCCGATCGCGCCGTCCTCGGCGACGGTCGCCACGTAGCGCGCCCGGGCCCGCTCGGCGCGCCGCCGCTGGCCCTTCATCCCGCGGCCACCGAGGTCGAGCTGGGCCGGGAGACCACGCTCGCGCAGGGCGTGGACGAGCGCGAACGCCTCGTGGCGGCGGCCCTCGGCCCAGACCACGTAGGTGGTGTCGCCGCGCGGCACCGGCGAGAAGCCCTCGCCGGCGGCCAGCAGCAGCCGCTCGACCCCGGAGCCCCAGCCGAAGGCCGGCGTGGCCGGGCCGCCGAGCTGGTCGAGCAGGCCGTCGTAGCGGCCGCCGCCGCCGACGCCCGACTGCGCGCCGAGCGCGTCCGAGGTCAGCTCGAAGACCGTGCGGCTGTAGTAGTCGAGGCCGCGGACCAGGGTCGGGTCGATCTCGTAGCCGACGCCAGCCGCGTCGAGCAGCGCCCGGACCTCAGCGAAGTGCTCGGCGTCCTCGGCGTCCAGGTGGTCGAGCAGCAGCGGCGCGCCGGTCATCACCTCGCGCGTCGACGGGTCGTCGCTGTCGAACGCCCGCAGCGGGTTGAGGTCGATCCGCTCGCGGACCTCCTGCGAGAGCCGCTGCTCGTGGGCCCGCAGGTAATCGACCAGCCGCTCGCGGTAGGCGGCGCGGGCCGCGATCGAGCCGAGCGACCCGAGCCGCAGGCGGACGCCAGCGCGGGCGGCCTCGTCCTTGCCGGCCATCGCCAGCACCCCGTCGACGATCCGCCTCAGCAGCACGATCCCCTCGGCATCGAGCGCCGGGTCCTCGCTGCCGATCGCCTCGGCTCCGAACTGCCAGAACTGCCGCTGGCGCCCGGCCTGGGCGCGCTCGTAGCGGAAGAACGGCGCCCAGTACCAGAGCCGCACCGGCTGCGGCAGCTTGTGCATGCCGTGCTCCAGGTACGCGCGGGCGACGCCGGCGGTGCCCTCGGGGCGCAGGGTCAGGCTGCGGCCGCCGCGGTCGTCGAAGGTGTAGGTCTCCTTCTGGACGATGTCGGTCGAGTCGCCGACGCCGCGGTGGAACAGCTCGGTCGGCTCGAAGATCGGCGTCTCGATCCGCCGGTAGCCGGCCGCCTCCAGCTCCAGGCGGACGATGCCCTCGATCGCGTGCCGGCGGTCGGCCTCGTCCGGCAGGACGTCGTGGGTCCCGCGCGATGCGCGCAGCGACTCGCTCACGCCGGCTTCGGCAGGTCGAGCAGGAACGGGTTCGTCTGGCGCTCGCGCCCGAGCGTCGTCGGGCCCATGTGGCCCGGGAAGACCGTGGTGGCGTCGTCGAACCGCTCCAGCAGCGTGGCGATCGAGGCCAGCAGCGTGGCGTGGTCCGCCCCCGGCAGGTCGGTGCGGCCGATCGAGCCCTGGAAGAGCACGTCGCCCGAGAACAGCGCCCCCTCCTCGGGCAGCGCGTAGGTGACGTGGTCGGGGCTGTGGCCCGGGGTCGAGACGACCTGGAAGTCGAACCCGGCCAGCGAGACGACGTCGCCGCCCTTGACCAGGTGCTCGGGGTCGTAGCCGCGGAAGGGCCCGAAGCCCTCCCAGCGCATCACGGCGTTCGGGTCGCGCAGGATCTCGACCTCGCCGGCCGGGCACCAGACCTCGGCCCCGGTCGCGTCGTGGAGGTCGGCGACCGCCCCGATGTGGTCGAAGTGGGTGTGGGTGACGAGGATCCCGGCCAGCGTCACGCCCAGCTCCTCGAAGGCGGCGAGCAGCTTCGGGGCCTCGTCGCCGGGGTCGACGATCACCGCCTCGGCGGCGCCGGGACGGCGGACGAGGAAGGCGTTCTCCTGGATCATTCCCAGGGTGAACATGCGGACGTCCATGGCGGGGCTCCGTTCGGGGGATCAGCCGCGGGGCGGCGTCACTTCTTGGCGCGGACCTGCTGGCCGAGCTTCGCCATCCGGCGCCGGTAGAAGAAGCGGTCGGTGTAGTAGCCGAACGGCGTGTAGAGGCCGAGCAGGACGACGCCGGTGACGGCGACGCCGGCCACGCTGCCCTTCAGCGCCAGCATCACGACCACGAAGATCGCGGCCGCCACCAGCGCCCGGATGAAGGCCGAGCGCCAGGTCGGCTCGCGCAGGCGCGGGTCGACCCGCTTGCCGTCGCGCGGGCCCTTGCCGTTGCGGGACGGCGGGCCGCCGCTGCGGCCACCGGTGCCGCCGCGCGTCTCGATCATCCCGGCGGCATTGCCGCGGTGCTTGGTCTTGCGCTTCGTCGTCCGGGCCATCCGCGTCAGCAAGGGTAGCGACGGGCGTCGCCGCGGGCCGTGCAGCGCCGCTCCCGCGGGTCTCGCGGACGACCCCGTACGCTGGACCGGATGGCTCGCAACCGCCTCGGCCTCGTCCTCACCGGGGGGACGATCGGGTCGACCAGCTCCGACGACGCCGAGGTCGTCCGGCTGGTGCGCGGGCAGGGCGCCGGCGGCATGCCGGGCTGGCTGGCGGGCCCGCTGGCCGCCTTCGGTCCCCACCAGCTGACGCTGCGACGGCCGATCGAGCTGCACTCCGAGGAGGCCCGCCCCGCCGACTGGGAGGCGATCGCCACCGCCTGCCGGCGGCTGGCCGAGCGCGGCGCCGAGGCGATTTGCGTCCTCCACGGCTCCGACACGATGGGCTACACCGCCGCGGCGCTCTCGTTCGCGCTCGCCGACCTGGCGGTGCCGGTGGTCCTGACGGGCTCGAACCTGCCGCCCGACCACCCCGAGAGCGACGCCCGCAACAACGTCCGCCAGGCGATCACCGCCCTCCGCACGCTACCGGCCGGCGTCTACCTGATCTTCGCGGGGACCGCCGACGGCGACGCGCTGGTCCACCTGGGGACCCGCGTCCGCAAGCACCGGGCCTCGGGCGAGGCGTTCGTCTCGCCCAACGGCGGCCCGGTCGCGCGGGTCGTCGACGGGCGGCTGCGGCGGCTGGCGCCCTGGCCGCTGCCGGCCCCGCCGCCGAACGCGCCGACGGTGGCCCGCTTCGACCCACGGGTGCTGGAGCTGCGGGTCCATCCGGGGATGCCGTTCGCGGCCCTCGAGCAGGCGGTGGTGGCGGGCGACCTGCGCGGGATCGCGGTCGAGCTCTACCCCTGCGCGACCGGCCCGACCGGCTCCGACGACGCCTCGCTGGAGCGGTTCGCGCGCTTCGTCGGCGGCCGCGGCGGCGTGGTCGTCGCGACGGTCGCCGCGGCCCCCGACGTGGCCGGCTCGTACTACCCATCGCTGCCGACCCTGACCGAGGCCGGCATCAGCTTCCTGCCCGGCGTGCTGACGGCGACGGCGACGGTCAAGCTGATGTGGGCCCTGGCGACCGCCGACGGCGACCCGGCCCGGGTCCGGCAGCTGCTGCGGCGCCCGATCGCCGGCGAGGCCGCGCCGCTCGGCCGGCGACCGGCGAGCACCGCGACCACGCTCGCGGCCGGTCCCGCGGCGGCCCTCGGCCGGAGCCGCCGGTGAGCGCGCCGCTGCACGCCGTCGCGCTGGCGGCGACCGGCCGCTGGGCGGGCTCCGGGGCGGCGCCGACGGTGGTGCTGCTCCACCCCGGTCCGGCCCTCGACGGCTCGGTCTTCCTGCCCGGCGCCGAGCGGCTGCGCGAGCGCGGGGCGGGCCTGCTGCTGCTCGACCTGCCGGGTTCGGGCCAGTCGCCCGATCCGGTCGGACCCGACGCCTGGACCCTCCGCGGCCACGCGCGGGCGATCGCCGACGCGATCGCGGCGGCCGGGATCGCCGACCCGGTGGTGCTCGGTCACTCGTTCGGCGGCTACGTCGCGGCCCAGCTGCTGGTCGACGGACTGCCCGCCCGCGGGTGGATCCTGTCCTGCACCGACGTCGACGAGCAGCCGCCGCCGGAGGCCCCGGAGGACCCGCTGGCCGGCCTGCCGCCGGCCGTGGCCGCGCGCTTCACCGCCGCCGAGGAGCGCGAGGCGACCGTCGCCGACGGTCCCGGCTGCCGGGCGATCTGGGAGGACGAGCTGCCGGTCCTCTGCCACGACGTCGCCGCCGGTCTGCGGATGCTCGAGCGGGTGGCGTGGCGTCCCGCGCCCTTCCACGACCGCGACTGGGGCGAGCTCGACGCGCTCGGCGCCCTGGCCGCGACCGCCGCGCCGGTGCTGGCGATCGGCGGCGAGCACGACCGGGTGACGCCGCCGGCCTGCGCCCGCCGGATCGCGGCCACCGCCCCACGGGGGACGCTGGCGCTGCTCGACAGCGGGCACTTCCCCTTCGTCGAGGCCGCGGCCGCGTACTGGGACGCGGTCGCCGGCTGGCTCGAACGGCTGGGCTGAGCGGGCGCCGCTCAGGAGGAGGCGGCCAGCGCCTCCTCCAGCGTCCGCCGGCCGCGGACGGGGAGGTCGTCGGGGAAGCTGGCGAAGGCGGCGGCCGGCGGCACCCCGACCAGCTCGCAGCCGGCCACCGGCGCGTGGCGGGCGACGGCGGCGACCAGCGCCGCGAGCGGCACCGCCCGGTGGTCCTCGACGTTGCAGGAGACCTGGGCCACGGGCGCGTCGGTTGCCCCCGCCAGCCCGTCCGGTCGCGCCAGCTCGAGCCCGATCGCGCGGACCCCGGGCAGCCCCTCGGGACCGCCGTCGCGGACCAGCGCGGCGATCCGGCGGGCGTCGTCGAGACCGGCCGGCGGCGCCAGCTCCAGGTTGAAGGCGATCAGCGGCGGCCGCGCGGCGACCAGCACCGCTCCGGCGGTCGGGTGGGCCCGCTGGGGACCGAAGTCGGCCCGCAGCTCACCCGCGGCCAGCCGCCGCGCGAGCGCCGCCGGCCCGCCCCGCCGCAGCTCGGCCCGGGTCCGGCCGCCGCCGAGCAGGCCGTAGAGCAGCACCGGCAGCCCCAGCTCGCCAAGCCGGGCCGCCAGCGCCAGCGCCTCGACGATCGCCGCCCCCCGCCGCGCCTCGTCGAGGAAGACGATCGGCGCCACGTCGATCGCGCCGACGTGCGGATGCAGCCCGCGCGGCGTGCGCAGGTCGATCCGCTCGATCGCCGCCTCCGCCCCCGCCGCGACCGCGGCCGCCAGCGAGCCCGGGGTGCCGGCCAGGCTGTGGACGGCCCGATGGTGGTCGGGGTCGAGGTGGACGTCGAGCAGCCGCGCCCCGCCGGCCGCGTAGGCCCGGCCGATCGCCGCGACCAGGGCCCGGTCGCGGCCCTCGCTGACGTTCGGGACGGCCAGCAGCAGCCGCGGGTCGTCGGCGGTCGTCGGGATCGGGCGCGCGGTCGGCGACGGCATCGGGGGGCCACGCTAGCCGAGGCGGTTGGCTGGCGGCGGTGGCACGCGGCCGCCGCGTCCGGAGCGGCCTCCCCTCCCGACGTCCGTTGACGACCGTTTCCGTCGGGGCAACGATCGCCAACCGCCCCCGGCCGGGGCCGGCCGTCCGACGCCGGCCCGTAGGCTGGCGCCATGGACGAGCGCTCCCCCGGCTCCGCTCCGCCGCTGCCCGGCGACCTCGACCGTCACCGGCTCTCGGACCGCGCGGTCGCCTACTGGCGGATCGGGGCGGCGCTGACCGCGATCCCGCTGGCGCTGGCCGCGACCGTCGCCGTCGTGGCGCTCGATCCGGGCGGTGCCCCGACCGCGCTGGTCGCGGTCGTCGCCTGGGCGGCGGCGGTGGCGGCGATCGTCGTCCTGCCCCCGCTGCGGCGGCGCCGCTGGTGGTACGCGATCGGCGCCGAGGAGGTCGACCTGCACCACGGCCTGGTGGTGGTCACGCGGACGGTCGTCCCGATGGTCCGGGTCCAGCACGTCGACCTCCACCGGGGGCCGCTCAGCGGCCGCATGCGGCTGGCCGAGATCGAGCTGCACACGGCCGCCGGGTCGGTGACGATCCCGGCCCTCGACCGCGACGAGGCCGAGCGGATCCGCCGCCAGGTGGCGACGCTCGCGCGGATCCCCGATGACCTCTGAGGACGAGGCCCCGGCGGCCGTCCCGGAGCCGGTCGACGAGCGCCGCTTGCACCCGGCCTACCTGCTGATCGGCGGCGTCCGGATCGCCAAGAACCTGGTCCCGGCGGCGATCGGCCTGGTCGTCGGCCTGCGCGAGACGGGGCTGCTGGCCCTGGTCGCCCTGGCGCTGCTGGCGATCGCGATGGCCGTCGTCGAGTGGCGGGTCACCCGCTACGCGGTCGTCGACGGCACGCTGCGGCTGCGGAGTGGGCTGCTGCAGCGCTCCGAGCGGGTGGTGCCGGCCTCGCGGGTCTCGGCGCTCGACACCAGCCGCGGGCTGATCCAGCGGCTGTTCGGCTTGGTCTCGGTCGAGGTCCAGACGGCGGGCGGCGGCAAGCGGGCCGAGATCCGGCTCGACGCGGTCAGCTTCGAGGAGGCCGAGCGGCTGCGGGCGGCGCTCGGGCACGCGACCGTCGCCGGCCCGTTGGCGCCGCTGGTGCCGGGGGCGGCGGGACCGGCGAGCCCGGCCGGGACGCCGGGCTCGCGGGAGGCCGTCGCTCCGGCCCCCGTCCCGGCCCCGGTCGTCTACGCGATCAGTGCCCGCGAGCTGCTGATCGCGGCGCTGACCGGCCCGCAGCTGGGGATCGTGGTCGTCGCGGTCGGCTCGCTCGCCTCGCAGGCCCGCGACCTGCTGCCCGAGCACCTGACCGACGAGGCCGGCGACGCGCTCAGCCGCTCCGGGGCCGGCACGATCGCGCTGCTGGTCGCCGCGGCGCTGCTGGTAGCGGCGGTCGTCTCGGTGCTCGGGACGGTGCTGGCGTTCGCCGAGTTCACGGTCACCCGCGACGGCTCGCGGCTGCGGGTCCGGCGCGGGCTGCTGACCGAGCGGACGGGAACGGTGCCGCTCGATCGCGTCCAGGGGGTGCGGGTGGTCGAGGGGCTGCTGCGGCGCCCGCTCGGCTACGCGACGATCCAGGTCGAGGTCGCCGGCTACAGCGGCGAGGACGAGCTGACCCGAACGCTGGTGCCGCTGGTCCGGCGCGACGCGGTGCCCGAGCTGCTCGACCGGCTGGTGCCCGGGCTGCGGTGGCCGGAGGCGCTGGAGCGGCCGCCGGCGCGGGCCCGACGGCGATACCTGCTGCCGCCGCTGGCCCTCGCGCTGGTGCCGGCGGCGGCCGCGGTCGTCTGGCTGCCGGGCGGCTGGGCGCTGGCGGCGGCGGTGCCGCCGGTCGTTGCGCTGCTGTGGGGCCAGGCGCGCTGGCGGGCGGCGGGCTGGCAGCTGACGGCGGAGACCCTGGCCCTGCGCCACCGCTTGGTGGCCCGGACGACGCTGCTGGCGGTGCCGGGGCGGTTGCAGCGGACGGCGGTCCGGCGGACGCCGTTCCAGCGGCGGGCGGGGCTGGCCAGCTTCTCGACGGTGCTGGCGACGAAGCGGCGGGGTGCGGTCGCGCATCTCGACGCGGCGGTGGCGGCGGCGCTCCAGCACGCGGCCACCCGCCGCCGGCCGGTCGGCTGACCCCCAGGGGGTGCGAACAGGGGGGTCGTCCCTCACGACGCGGTGGGCGTCGACGGCCAGGGTGGATGGCGATGACGACACCGCCGCCGATCGTCCTGGTGCTCGAGCTCGACCCCGCGGTCGAGCCGCTCACCGGACGCGTGCGGACCGCGGCCGGTCGCGTCCTCCCCTTCCGGGGCTGGGCGGGGCTGGCGGCGGTCCTGGGCGCGATGACCGGCCCGGTGCCCCCCACACCACCACAGGAGCATCACGATGCAACGCATTGCTGAGGCGTTCCGGCGCAACCGCCTGCTCGCCCTCGTCACCGCCCTCGGCCTGGTCCTGGCCCTCGGCGGCACCGCGACCGCGGCCAAGCTGATCACCGGCGGCCAGATCAAGGACGGCTCGATCACGGGCAAGGACGTCCGCAACAGCTCGATCACCGGAGCGGACGTCAAGAGCCGCTCGCTCAGCGCGTCGGACCTGAGCCTCGCCGCCCGCAAGTCGCTGCGCGGCCAGACCGGTCCCGCGGGTCCGGCCGGTCCGGCGGGCGGTCCCAAGGGCGATCCCGGTCCGGCGGGTCCGGCCGGTCCGGCGGGTCCCCAGGGCCCGGTCGGTCCGCAGGGGCCGTCGGGCAGCAGCGGCGCGCTCACCAACGCGGTCGCCGACCACGTGGTCCAGGGCGCCGGCACGCGGGTCGTCCAGACCCTCAGCCTGCCCGCGGGCCGCTACGTCCTCAACGCGAAGCTGACGGCCAGCTCGGCCGGGACGGCGGCGACCAGCTGCACCCTGCGCAAGGTCGTGGGCCTGCTGACGATCGACTCGACCGCCTTCGACCCCGCCGAGGCGAGCCAGGAGATCCCGGTCGCGATGCAGGGCGTGGTCGACCTGACCGGCGGCGCCTCCGACATCACGGTCCTCTGCTTCGAGGTCGGCGGCGACCTGACGATCAGCAACGCCAAGCTGACCGCGACCAAGGTCGACGCGCTCGGCTGATCGGCGGCCGCAGACGCAGCCAAGGCGAACGGCCCCGGAGTTCCGGGGCCGTTCGTGATGGCGGACCGGGTGTGGCTTCCTGGCTGGGCCCGGTCGTGGCTGATGACAGCGGGGCTTCTCCGGCGCGCTGACGCGTGCGCAGCGGCGTTGGAGCGTCGTCATGGACCCGAGTGCCTGCGCGGAAGCGGAGGAGAAGCGGGCGACGAAGATCGCCGCCGGGCTGCCGGTCGAGGCTGTGGCGGCGATCCCGCGGTCGGTGGTGCGTTGCCTGGGGTGGTGCCGTGGCTGGTCGACCACGGCGGGGTGCGTGGGGGCGCTGCGGGCCGTGTGGTCCGGACGGGGCTTGCCCCTCGTGGGATACAACGACGTCTGTATGATCTCGCGACCTGCCGCGCGCCCAGCGGCGGGGCCGCCAAGTGCCAGTACCGATCGGCCCACGCCTTCCGGAGAGTTGGAGCAAGGAAGCGCTATCGCGCGCCTATGTCGCGAGCCTTGCCGCCGCCGCGGGAGTGAGCTTCGTCATTCCGCCGGACCTCAACTCGATCGACGTTCTGCTCACCGAGCAGGACGACGGGTTCGGGCCACCGGGACAGTTGTCGTTGCAGCTCAAGTGCACGTCGGGGCCGCTGAAGGAGTCTCCGGACGAGCCCGGCATGTGGCGCTTCAAGCTCAAGGCGAAGAACTACGCCGACCTCTGCCGGACCCCGACGTTTCCGCGCCGCCTGCTTGTGGTCGTCGCGTGCCCCGTCAACATGGACGACTGGGTGATCCACGCCTTCCCGCACGCCCTGGTCATGCAGACCCAGGCGTGGTGGGTCTGCCTAGAGGGCCTACCGCCCCTTCCCGAGGGCCAGAAGCACAAGACGATCTCGATCCCGCAGAATCAGCGGTTCGACACGTCCGCCGTTGTTGCGAACATACGTTCGACAAAGTGGACTCCCGCGCCATGACCACCGTCGACCCCCAAGACCTCGCGGCCTATCTCCACGCGACAGGGTGGCGTCGCGTGGCAACAGCGGACGTTGGTACGCACTGGCGGTTTGACGAAGGCGGCTCCAGCCGCAACGTCGCGGTCCCGTCACGCGTGCTGGATCGCGACAGTCAGGCTGCGACGATTTGGGCGACGCTCGGCGTCCTCGAGCAGATCGAGAAGCGGCCCGCCGCCTCGATCGCTGCTTCCCTGCTCGATGCCGCGCGAGACGTGGTGCGGATTCGCCTGGTCGCACCCGAATTGCAGAATGGTGAGATCCCGGTCCGGGTGGCCCCGGATCTCGCGCTCGGGTCGCGGGACGCACTTGCATTCGCCGCGCGGGCGGAAGTCCGGACTAGCCCGGTCTATCCCTCCGGCACGCTCCCCTCGCTCGTTGACTCGTTTCTAGATCACGCCAAGGTGGGCGCCACCGAGCCCGGCAGCGTCGTTCTGACTGTCCGCGCAGACATCGACGAGGCAGGCCCGGAAGGACAACTGAGCTTTCTGCCCGAAGCCGACCGCAGCCCCAAGTCGATCCCCTTCGAGCGCCGCGCATTGAGACGCCTCGTGGAGGCGGTCGGCGCTGCCAAGTCCGCTGTCCAGCGCGGACTTCCAGAGGCGGCCCTACAAGAGACCGCCTACGACGATGAGATCGACAAGGGACTTTCGGCCAACCTTTGTGACGCGCTCATGCGACTGTCGGGACCGAGCCTGGAAGTCGGGGCGGACATCGAACTGTCAGTCCGGTGGGCCCTGTCGATTCCGGCCAACGAGCCTTCCTCCAAGGTGCGCATAGCCTCAAACGAGGTGCGTGCGCTCAAGGGGGTGGCCGAGGTGCTACGCAAGATCCAGCCACTCCGCAATCGGATCGTCACGGGGCAGGTCCGCGAAGTCGCTCACGCGCCAGAGGCGCCTACCGGGTCCGCGGAGATGACGGCCGAAATGGAGGGCAGGGCGTTGAGGGTGAAGGTCCGCCTCGCGGGCGAGGACATCCCGATCGCCAAGGAGGCCCACCTGCGGAACGAGACCCACGAGTTGCGGGTCAGGGGGACCCTTGAGAAGCGCGGCAGACTGTGGGAGATCGAGCAGCCAAAAGATCTGGCGGTCGTGCCCATCTCTTCATCCCGGGCCACAGACTGAGTGACCCGCCGCCCCGGAAGCCCCGCCCTCTGGCGGGCTTCGCCGTTCTAGGCGGCCGTCAGGTCCTGCGGCTGGAACGAGACGATCATTCCTCGCGCATCGTCGAACTCCACCTTGACCCATACCTCGTCATAGCCGGCGAGCACGGGCGCACTCCGCTGGTCGACATAGAGGTCGGGCTCTCGATGAACTTCAACCTTGACGACCGTTCCAACTCGGCCGTACGCATCGCGCGCCCGATCTCCGACGCTGAACATCGTCTGCGCCTCCTAGACCTGGGGTAGTAGATGATCCGGCGCGAGCCAGAGCGGGTCTTGCGCCTGAGACCGCCAACCGCCGCGCGGATCGCCGCCGCCCGTCGTTTCCTTGAGCTTGACCGCCGGCTGGTCGAGCACTTTGCCGTGCTCCCGAACCCACGCCTCCGCTTCGTCGCGGCGCTCCTCCGGGACGCGCTGCGGGTGAATGGTCTTGTAGCCGTCCAACTGGTGCGGACCTGGGGGAATGGCAGCGAGGACTTCAGGGATAGTCGGAGTGCCCATCAGGCGACCATAACCGAGAATATTCCCAGACGGTGGGCTGGCGGCCATCGACATGTAGGCGGCCCGCAGGTCGCCACGGCTCGCCTGGCCGGTCTTGAGGCGGCGGGCGACGTCGGCCAGCTCGCGGATCCGGCCGGCCAGCGTCGATTCGTGAGCTCGTCCGCCGTCGTGGACGTCGCGGATCCGGTCGGTCCTCAGCAGCGCCGCCTACTCTCGAACCGTGCGGACGCGGGCGCGGAGATCACGGCTGAAGCCGCGGTACCGGACGCCCCCGTCCATTCCGGGAGCCGGCGCCGGGAGGCCGCGTCACGCGCAGGACGTCCGCCTGCCCACGGCAGTTCCGTCGGCGGAGTTGCTCTGCGTTGCACCTAAGCGACAACGCGCCAGACCACCCGCCCGCGGAAGAACGCAAAAGGCCCCGCATCTACGGGGCCTTTCGTGATGCCGGAGGAGGGACTCGAACCCCCGACACGCGGATTATGATTCCGCTGCTCTAACCGACTGAGCTACTCCGGCGGGGGCGCCGAGTGTAGCGGTCGGGCGCGGTGGAGGGCGGCTCGCGCGGCCCGCTACCGTCCAGCCATGGCCGGATCGTCGAGCGTCGCCCGCGTCGTGCCGGCCACGGAGCTCGATCGGGCGGCGATCGTGGGCACGTTGTCGCTGGCGTTCGCCGACGATCCGGTGCTCAACTGGGTCTTTCCGCGGGTCGCGGCGCGGGAGCGGTGCGCGCCGCACTTCTTCTCCTTCCTCGCCGACCGGCTGCTGCCCGACGGGGAGAGCTGGACCACCGAGGGCGGCGCCGCCCTCTGGGCCTCCCCCGGCCACTGGCGCGAGACCCCGCGCCAGCTGCTCGGGCTGGGCCGGGCCACCGCTGGCGGCGCCTGGCCGCACTGGATCCGCATCGCCCGCGGGCTCGGGGGCCTCGAAGCCCGCCACCCGCGCGAGCCGCACATGTACCTGGCCGCGATCGGCGTCCGGGCCGACCGCCGCGGTCGTGGGCTCGGCTCGGCGCTGCTCGCCCCCGCCCTCGCCCGCTGCGACGAGCGCGGCCTGCCCGCCTACCTCGAGAGCTCCAACCCGCTCAACGTCTCGCTCTACGAGCGCCACGGCTTCGTCGCCACGGAGCGGCGCACGCTCCCCCACGGCCCGCCGGTGACGCTGATGTGGCGTCCGGCCTCGGGCTGACCACCACCCAGCGCAGCGGCCATCCTCCCCGCTCACGGGCACCAGTGCCGCACGCCCGTCGGCGACAGCGCGCGGTCGCGCAGGACCACCGTGATCGTCCCGCCGTAGCCGCGGCAGGCCCGCTCGAAGTCGCTCCGGCGGTACTCGATCGCCAGCACCCGTCCCCCGTAGCGCCGCACGTAGCGACCGCACTCGTCGTAGCGCGCGCACTCCTCGGCGACCGCGAAGTCGAAGCCGAGCGCCGGCCCGTCGATCTCGGGCGCGTTCTTCTGGCCCGCCGCCAGCCCGGCCCGGTGGGCGGCGCGGACCAGCAGCCGGGCGTAGGCGAGCGCCTGACCGCGGCGCAGCAACTCACCGCTGCGGGTGAACGAGTCGAGGTTGTCGAACTCGACCGCCGCGTAGCCGGCCCGCGCGCAACCACGGACCCACCGTCCCACGATCGTCGCCAGCGCCCGCCGTCGCGCCGGCGTCCGCAGATCCAGCAGCCACTCGCCCCACGCCCGATCGACCACCGGCCGCCCGTCGCGCCGCAGCACCAGCGACCGGTGCCGCCGCCAGAACGCCCGCTCGTCGGGCTGGGTCTGGAAGCCGTTGACGTAGCAGACCGAATAGCGCCCGGCCGCCGGCGGCGCACGACGGTCGCGGACCACGATCCCGACCTGCTCGGGGACGTCGCGCACCCCACCGAGCTGGTAGTCGACGGCGGTCCCGGTCGGCAGCGGCCGGACCGGCGCGGCGGCGCCAGAGGCGGGCGTCACCGCCAGCAGCAGCAGCCCCAGGACCATCGTTCGCCACCCGGAACGCATCGCCCGAAGCTATCGCGCGGACGCCGCCGCGCCCGCTTCATCGACGCTTCATCCAACGCCTGGGAGGCTGATCCCACCATGAGCCCACGCCGACTGCTCTCCCTGCTGCTGGCCGCCCTCGCGGCGGTCCTGCTGGCCTCCGGACCCGCCTCCGCGGCGGCCCCGTCGCTGGCCGTCTCCGGCAACCGGCTGGTCGACTCCACCAGCGGCAGCGCGTTCGTGCCGCGCGGCGTCAACTGGCCCAGCTTCGAGTACGCCTGCTACTACGGCTACGGCTACAGCAACGAGGCCGGTGCCGAGAGCGTCGGCCCGACCGACCAGCAGGCACGGCTGATCGCCAGCTGGCACGCCAACGTCGTGCGGGTGCCGCTGAACCAGGACTGCTGGCTGGGCGACGACGGCCGACCGGCGGGCGGGCTCGACGCCGCCGGCTACCGCGACGCGGTCGCCGCCTGGGTCGACAAGCTGCACGTGGCCGGGCTGGCGGTGATCCTCGACCTCCACTGGAGCGGTCCCGACGGCGTCCCGGCCGAGGGCCAGCGGATGCTCGCCGACGACCGCTCACCGGCCTTCTGGAGCTCGGTCGCCGCCCGCTTCCGCGACGACCGGGCCGTGATCTTCGACGCCTTCAACGAGCCCTACTCCCGGACCTACGACGACGGCGGACCGACCTTCGCCCTCGACTGGACCTGCTGGCGCGACGGTGGCTGCCCGGCCCCGCGCCAGAACGACGAGAGCGGACCCTTCGACGGCCAGACCTTCACCGTGGTCGGGATGCGGGCGCTGGTCCAGGCGATCCGCGACGCCGGCGCGAAGCAGCCGATCATGCTCGGCGGGCTCGACTACGCCAACGACCTGCGCGGCTGGTTGGACGCCCGCCCCGACGACGACCAGCTGGTGGCCAGCTTCCACAACTACGCCGCCCAGCGCTGCTCGACCGCCGCCTGCTGGGACGCCGAGATCGCCCCGGTCGCGGCCCAGGTCCCCGTCGTCACCGGCGAGTTCGGCGAGACCGACTGCCGCGAGACCCACGACCGCCGCTACATGGCGTGGGCCGACGCCCGCGGGATCGGCTACCTGGCCTGGCAGTGGGTGGTGCTGGCCCCGAACGAGCGCCCGACCCCGGCCTGCTCGGGCCTGGCCCTGATCGACGACATCCACGGCACGCCCGCCTCGCCCAACGGGACCGCGCTCAAGGAGCACCTGGCGCAGGTGGCCAGCGGCGACCGGCGGGCCCCGCGGCCGACCCGGCTGCGGCTGAGCCGGACCGGCAGGGCCCTGGTGCTGCGCCTGACCCTCGACGAGCCGGCCAGCGTCCGCGCGACCGTCCGCCGCAGCGGCCGCCGCGCCACCGTCGTCACCAAGCGGCTCGGCCGCGGCAGCCGCGCGCTGACGCTGGTCCGGCGCCCGGCGCGCGGCCGCTACCGGGTCTCGGTCACCGCCACCGACGCGGCCGGCAACCGCTCGCCGGCCCGCAGCGTCTCGGCGACGGTCCGCTAGGACGGGCGTTCGCGGCCCCGGCATCGATCGTTCGTCCACCCGCTCTCACGCTCGCGGCCTCCGCGGCCGATCACAGGAGCACACCCCAAACCCCCTGCCGGTCGACACCCCATCGAACGACCGTCGATCGGCAGAACCCAAGCACCCCAACGAGCGCCCCGTTCAGTCCCCCTGACGGGGCGTTCGTCGTTCTGCGGTCGGCCGCGGCCGGCCACCTGCCACGATCAGCGGTGATGATCCAGGCCGAACCGATCAACGCGCGCTTCGTCGGCGGACCGCTCGACGGCGAGACGCACCTGCTGGCCCACCGGCTGCCCTACGTGCAGATGCCGGGCCCCGACGAGCGGTTCTTCGCCCGCCTGCACGTCGAGCGCCCCGAGGACGCGCCCGATCACCTGCTCTACGCGGTCGCCGGCGCCGACGACGGGGAGACCCTCGTCTACCAGTGCCTGGCCGACGTCCCCGCCGGCACCCTGCCGGTCGCCGGCACGCTCGCCGACGCTCCCGGCGACGACGGAGCCCCCGCCGCCTGACGCGCCCGATGGCCGTCTACGTCGACCCCGCGATCTGGCCCTGGCGCGACCGCCTCTGGTGCCACCTGCGGGCCGACGAGGCCGACGAGCTGCACGCCTTCGCGGCCAAGCTCGGGCTGCCGCGGGCCTGGCTGCAGACCCGGCCCGGGCGTCCCTGGAAGGACCACTACGACCTGCCCGAGTCGCTGCGCTTCCAGGCGGTCGCGCTGGGGGCGGTCGAGATCGACGTCGCCGGTGCCGCGCGGCTGACCCAGCGCCTGAAGGCGCGCCACGCGGCCGCCGCCGCTACGGAATGAGGTCGAGCCGCCAGCGGCCGTCGATCCGGGCGAAGGCCATCTGCCGCTGCCCGGGGGTCGCCGCCCCGCGGTTCGTCGCCCGCGCGCGGTCGCCGGTGACGGTCACGTCGGCCAGGTCGACCTCGAGCGGCGGCAGCGGTCCGGCGTCGGCGATCAGCTTCCTCAGCACCGTGCCGCAGTCGCCGGCGCCCCGCTCGCCGCCGACGCGCCGCTCGACCCGCCGGTGCGCGGCCGGGGTCAGCAGCGCGCAGAAGTCGTCCCAGTCCTGGCGCCGGTAGGCGTCGGCCGCCGCCGCGGCCGCCTGCCTGATCGCCCGCTGGTCGTCCTCGCCGGCCGGCGTCGCGGGCGTCGTCGCCTCGGTGGTGGTCGTCGCCGTCGTGGTGGTGGCGGCGGCCGTCGCGCCGGTCGAGGTCCCCTCGCTCCCGTCGGAGTCGTCGAACCCGCAGCCCGGGGCGGCGAGCGCGAGCAGCAGCAGGGGCAGGGCGGCGGCGGACCTCTTCATCGTCCCGGCAACCTAGGCCGGGCCGCCGCGGCCGACAGCGGGGCACCCGCCCGAAGATCACCCCAACCTTGCGCGCCGGCGTCCCCAGCCGGCCGCGCTCACCAGCGCTCGACCCGCCCGCGGGCCAGCGTCTGGCCGCTGCGGATCGGGATCGCCGTCACGACGACGTTCTCGCGGGTGACCTCGGTCCGGCGGCCGAGCCCGTCGGCGACGGCCAGCAGCAGCCGCTCGATCCGCTCCTGCGGGTGGGCGTCCGGCACCAGCACGTCGACCAGGATCGGGTGCTCCTCGTCCGACTGGGCCGCGCCGGCGGTGCCGCCGACCGCGTAGTGCCCGGCCGCCAGCCAGGTCCAGGTGACCGAGACCCGCTCGACCGCGATCCCGGTCGCCGCCGCGACGTCCTCGCAGAGCCCCTCGACGACGGAGCGCACGTCGGTGGGGTCGTGGGTCGGCAGCGCGCGGACGTGCAGGATCGGCATGGCGTCTTGACGCTACCCCCTTCGGGGGCGGCACGGTCGCCGGCCGCCGCCGCGGCCGGTACGCTCGCGCCGTGGCCGGTCCGACGGGTACGGCGAGCGGTGCCTCCCCCGCGTCCGGCGGGACGTTCCTCGACGCCCTCGGCGACGAGGCCCACCGCGAGCTGCGGCGGCGCGCGGTCGTCCGCCGCTTCGCCCGCGGCGCCGCGATCGCCCACGCCGGCCAGCTCGGCGACCGGGTCCTGGTGCTGCTCGCCGGCCACGTGAAGCTGACCCGCGTGACCGCCGAGGGCCGCGACGTGCTGCTGGCCGTCCGCGGGCCCGGCGACCTGGTCGGCGAGCAGTCGGCGATCGACGGCGGCGTCCGCTCGGCCTCGATCGTGGCGCTCGACGCGGTCGAGGCGCTGGCGATCGCCCCCGACGACTTCCTGGCCTACGTCACCAGCGTGCCCGAGGCCGCGCTCTACGTGCTGCGCAACCTCAACGAGCGGCTGCGCGACGCCGACCGCAAACGGGTCGAGCACGCCGCCCACGACGTCGTCGGCCGGCTCTCGGCCCGGATCGTTGAGCTGTGCGAGCGGTTCGGCGACGACGCCCCCGACGGCGTCCGGATCGAGCTGCCGCTGACCCAGGAGGATCTGGCCGGCTGGGTCGGCGCCTCGCGCGAGGCGACCAGCCGCGCGCTCCACCAGATGCGCGAACTGGGCTGGGTGACGACCGCCCGCCGCTCGATCGTCTGCCACGACCTGGCGGCCCTCCGCCGCCGGGCCGAGGGCTGACGAACCGCGGGTCGGCGTGCGTGACCTGGATTACACTGCGGCCGTGACCGACGGCGCGGCGGGGTCCCGGGGCGCGCCCGATCATTCGCCTGGCCATGCCATCGATCCCCCACCGCTCACGCCCTGCGGCGCGGATCGCGCTCGCCGCCCTCGTCGCGGCGCTGCTCGGCGCCGGCCTGCCCGCGGCCGCCGACGCCGCGGCGGTCCGCGAGTTCAGCGCCCCGGCGGCGCCTCGCGGGATCACCGCCGGCCCCGACGGCAACCTCTGGTTCACCGAGCCGGCGGCCGGCCGGATCGGGCGGATCACCCCCGAGGGCGCGGCGGTCGACTTCCCCGCCGGCGGCTCGTCGCAGAGCGGTCCGGCCCCGAGCCAGCCGTCCCGGATCGTCACCGGGCCGGACGGCGAGCTGTGGTTCAGCGACGCGCTCGGCGGGCTCGGCAACGCCCGCACCGACGGCAGCGTCTCGCGGCTCTCGCTGGTCTCGGGCGGGGCGACCGAGGGGATCGCCAGCGGCCCGGACGGACGGATCTGGTACACGAAGCCGGGCGCCAACCTGGTCGGCCGGATCGACACCAACTTCGAGGGCAACGTCGAGTTCCCGCTCGACGGCGACCGCCGGCCGGGCGACCTGGTCGCCGGCCCCGACGGCGCGCTCTGGTTCGTCGAGCCGGCCAGCAACTCGATCGGCCGGATCACCACCGCCGGCCAGGTCAGCCACTACCCGATCCCGACCGCGAACGCCGACCCGCGCGCGATCACCGTCGGCCCCGACGGCCAGCTGTGGTTCACGGAGCGGGCGGCCCGCAAGATCGCCCGGATCGCCGGCGACGGCCAGATCACCGAGCTGCCGCTGCCGGGCACCACCACCCAGCCGGGCGAGATCGTCGCCGGGCCCGACGGGGCGCTCTGGTTCACCGAGCTGGCCGCCGGCCGCAACTCGATCGGGCGGATGACGGTCCAGGGCGCCGCGTCGCGCTACCCGCTGCCGGGCAGCGGGATCTCACCCGACATCACCCGCCGTCCGGACGGGACGCTCTGGTACACCCGCGGTGCCGCCGCGATCGGCCGCGTGACCCCGCTGCCGGCGCCGCCGGCCGGCGCCCAGGTCTCGCTCGAGCCGATGGAGCAGACCACTGTCCGGGTCAAGCCGCCGAGCGCCCGCTCGTGGTCGACGCTGCCGGCCGACGGCGCCAACCTGCCGGTCGGAACCGAGATCGACACCCGTCAGAGCCACGTGCGCGTGACCGCCGCGATCGGCACCGGCAGCCCGCTGACGAAGACCGCCGACTTCCACGACGGCCGCTTCAAGGTCGTCCAGCCGGCGACCGCCGACGCGCCCGTCGACCTGGTGCTGACCGGCCAGCTGGCCAACTGCACGCCCAAGCGCCGCGCCAGCCGCCGCGCGACCGGACGCACCGCCGGCGGCGGCTTCGCGCTGCCGGAGCGGCTGGCCGGCGCGCTGCGGCCGGTCGCCGCCGAGGCCACGGCCGGCGTGCGGATCGCCGCCACCCGCCCCGCCGCGGTCCCGCGGGCGGCCGCCAAGAAGCCGCCGAAGCGCAAGGGCCGGCGGCTGTGGGGCAACGGCAAGGGCAAGTTCCGGACCCGCGGCAAGCGGGCGGCGGCCAGCGTTCGCGGGACCAACTGGCTGGTCGAGGACACCTGCGGCAAGTCGACCCTGGTCCGCGTCCGCGAGGGCACGGTCGAGGTCCGCGACTTCGAGCGCAACCGGACCGTGATCGTGGGCGCCGGGCAGCGCTACGTCGCGAAGATCCGACGGTAGCGCGGTGCGGACCCGCCGATCACGGCTGCTGGTGCTGCTGGCCGTGGTGGCGACCGCGGTCGGGCTCGCCGTCGCCGCGTCGGCCACCGGCGTGCTCGACCAGGCCGAGCGCGCGACGGTCGACGCCCGCTACCGGCTGCGCGGCGAGGACGCGGGACGGGTCGGGCCGGTCCCGATCGCGCTGGTGCTGATCGACGACCGCACGCTCCAGGAGCTGGGGACCTTCCCCTTCCGGCGCCGCTACCACGCCGACGCGATCCGCCAGCTGACCCGCGCCGGCGCCCGCGCGATCGCCTACGACGTCCAGTTCACCGAGCCGTCCGAGCACCCCCGCGACGACGAGGCGCTGGTGCGGGCGGTCGAGCGGGCCCCGCGGATCGTGCTCGCCACCACCGAGGTCGCCGAGGACGGCGGCACCGCGGTGCTCGGCGGCGGCGACCTGCTGCGCGAGATCGGCGCGGTCGCCGGCAACACCACCGTCGGCCGCGACGCCGACGGGGTCCTGCGGCGGATGGACCTGGCCTACGACGGCCTGCGCGGCTTCGCGGTCGCCGTCGCCGAGCGGGTCACCGGGCGGCCGCTCGACCGCGCCGGCTTCCGTCACGGCCGCGCCTGGGTCGACTACCTGGGCGGCGACGACGTCCTCCCCCGCTACTCGCTCTCGCAGGTGGCCGCGGGACGGGTGCCGGCCCGCGCCTTCCGCGGCCGGATCGTCGTGGTCGGCGCCGCCGCGCCCTCGCTCGGCGACATCCACGCGACGCCGGTCGACGACGTGATGGCCGGCCCCGAGTACCAGGCCAACGCGATCGCCACCGCCCTCCGCGGGGCACCGCTGCGCGACGGGCCCGACGGCAGCGGGCTGCTGCTGACCGTGCTCGCCGCGCTGGTCGCGCCGCTGGTGGCCCTGCGGCGCGGGCCACTGGCGACCTTCCTCGCCGCCGTCGCCGCCGGCGCGCTGCTGGCCGGCGCCGCCCAGCTGCTGTTCGCCGCCGGCGACCGGATCGTGCCGGTGGCCGCGCCGGCGACCGCGCTGGTGCTGGCGACGCTGATGGCGCTGGCCGCGGCCGCCGCCTTCGCCGCCGTCGAACGCGAGCGGACGCGCGCGATCTTCGGCCGCTTCGTCGCCGCCGACGTGGTCGACGAGGTGCTGGCGCGGGCCGACGACGACCTGCGGCTGGGCGGCCGGCGGGTCGACGCGACGATCCTCTTCTGCGACCTGCGCGGCTCGACGGCGCTGCTGGAGGGGATCGATCCGGAGCGCGGGATCGCGATCCTCAACCGCTTCCTCGGGGCGATGAGCGACGCGGTCGACGCCCACGGCGGCACCCACGTCGGCTTCCGCGGCGACGGGCTGATGGCCGTCTTCGGCGCCCCGCTCGACCAGCCCGACCACGCCGATCGGGCGCTCGCCGCCGGCCGCGAGATGGCCGGTCCCGCGCTCCGCCGCTGCCTCGACGAGCTGCGCGAGGCCGGCCTGCCGCACGAGCTGACGATGGGGGTCGGGATCGCGTCCGGCGAGGTGATGGCCGGCAACGTCGGCTCGGCCCGCCGGATGGAGTACACGGCGATCGGCGACGCGGCCAACCTGGCCGCGCGGCTGGAGGGGATGACCAAGGACCGGCCGCAGGCGGTGCTGCTGGCCGGTGCCACGGTCGAGCGGCTGCGCGAGCGCCCGGCCGACCTGACCGCGGTCGGCGAGGTGCCCGTCCGCGGCCGCCGGCAGCCGGTCGACCTGTGGGCGATCGGCTGACGGCTAGGCGAACGCGGCCCGCACGCCGCGCAGCAACGGCAGCGCCGCCGCCGCGGCCAGCGCCATCACCAGGAAGGCGGCGAAGCGGTGGTCGAGCAGCCCGCCGACGATCCCCGCCACCAGCAGCCCGCCGACGTTGCCGGTCAGCCACAGGATCGCCACCGCGCTGCCCGCCGCGTCGCCGGTCCGCCGCTCGACCAGCTCGAAGGCGACCGGCAGCGCGCACGAGAGCAGCGCCCCGACCGTCACCACGGCGATCGCGTCGACCGCGGTCGCTCGCACCAGCCCGAGCAGCAGGCAGCCGAGCACCGCGGCGACCACGACCACGCCCAGCAGCCGCGCCTCGCGCCGGCGGCGGGCGACCAGCGGCGGCAGCACGGCGGTGGTGACGATCCCCACCAGCAGCATCCCGACCAGCATCGCCCCGGCCGTGTCGTCGCTGACGCCGGCCGGCTCCAGCAGCGACTGGAGCCAGGTGGTGAGCGCGATGAAGACCCCGAAGCCGGCCAGCATCAGGCCCGCCAGCCGCCGCACGACGCCGTCGCGCCAGAGCGTCCGCAGCTCGGCCACGCTGACCGTCGTCACCGCCGCGTCGCGCAGCGGCCGCCGCAGCGCGGCCAGCAGCCCGATCGCCGCCACCGTCGCCCCGACCGCCTCGACCACCAGCAGCGTCGACAGGTCGCCGTCGCCGGCCAGCAGCGGTCCCAGCAGCAACCCGAGCAGCTGGCCGACGACCATCCCGGCGGCGCCGACGGCGATCCCGGTCGGGCGCTCGGCCGCGTTCAGGGTCGAGGTCGCGAGCTTGGCGATCGCGTTGTTGACGAACGGCTGCGCGACCCCCGCCGCGACCGCCCCGGCCATCGCCCAGGCGTAGCCGTCGCCGCCGAGCCGGATCAGCGCCCCGGCCGCGGTCAGGATCGCGCCGGCGGCCAGCGCCGGCCGGAACCAGCGGTCGATCGCCAGCCCGGCGGGCAGCGCCAGCAGCACGTAGAGCAGCGGGAAGACGTTCGCCAGCCAGCCGACCGCGTTCTCCGAGACGCCGTAGTGGGCCGCAGTGTCGCTGGTGATCGGCGCGAAGGCCAGCCAGACGGCCTGGTTGGCGCCGGCGAGGGCCGCGAACGCGGCGACCGGCAGCCACCGCGAGCGACCGACCGGGATCTGGGTACCGCTGCTCGACACGACGCTCCTCCGCTGGTGGTCGATCGACGAGCACCGTAGGGACGGCGGGCGCGGTTGTGAAACACCGCTTTCGGCCCGGATCTACACTGCTGATGTTGTGGACCTGTCCACCCGTCAGCTGCGGTCGTTCGTGGTCCTCGCCGAGGAGCTGCACTTCACCCGCGCGGCGGCCCGGCTCTACGTCGCCCAGCAGGCCCTCAGCCGCCAGATCCGCGACCTCGAGTCGCGGCTCGGGGTCAAGCTGCTCGACCGCACGACCCGCCGGGTGGCGCTGACCCCGGCCGGCGAGGCGTTCCTCGAGGCGGCCCGCGACGCGCTCGCCACCCTCGACGCCGGTGTCACCCGCGCCGGCCGGATCGGCCGCGGCGAGATCGGCACCCTCAAGCTCGGCTTCCAGCCGGGGGCGGCGCTCGAGCTGACCGCGCCGATCCTCGACGGCTTCCGCGCCCGCCACCCCGACGTCGCCGTCGAGCTGCGCGAGTTCCTGTGGGACGACCCGTCGGCCGGCGTCGTCTCCGGCTGGGCCGACGTCTCGCTGACCCGGCCGCCGTTCGCCGGCGACGGGGTCGCCTTCCTGCCGCTGGTCCGCGAACCGGTGGTGGCGGCGATGAACCGCGGCCACCGGCTGGCCGGCCGCAGCCGGATCCGGATCGCCGACCTGCTGGAGGAGCCGATGGTCGTCGGCCGCTCGGCCGACGCCGTCTGGACCGCCCACTGGACCCTGGCCGACCACCGCGGCGGGCGCCCGGCGCCGATCGCGATGCTGACCACGTCGCACACCGAGGAGCTGGACGTGGTCGCCGCCGGCGTCGGGGTGATGGTGACCCCGGCCGCGGCCGGCCGCTTCACGCCCCATCCGGCGATCGCCTACGTGCCGATCGAAGACCATCCGCCGGCCGTCCTCAGCGCCGCCTGGCGCCGCGACGACCGCGGCCCGCTGGTCGACGCCTTCCTGACCGTGGTCGCCGACGTGCTCGACCAGCAGGCCGGGCTGGTGGCGCTGATGGAGCAGGGCCGGGCCCCGGCCGCCTGATCCAGCACCCAGAGGTTGTGGATCGCCGCGCGATCGGGTGTTTCACAACCCGGCCGCAACCACCTACCGTGCCGAGGGGGAGCAGCGAGAGGAGCAGGCGATGGCGTTGGACGGCGGGACCTTCACCAACTGGGCCGGGATCGAGCAGTGCCGGCCGGCGCGGATCGTCCGAGCGCGGACCGTGGCCGAGGTCCAGCAGGCGGTCCGCGGAGCGGCCGCCGACGGGCTGCCGGTGAAGGCGGTCGGCAGCGGCCACTCGTTCACCTCGATCGCGATGACGCCCGGGGTGCTGGTCGACATCTCGGGCCTCGACCGGGTGCTCGACGTCGACCGCGAGCAGGGCCTGGTGCGGGTCGAGGCCGGGATCTCGATCCACGCCCTCGCCAACGCCCTGGCCGGCTACGGGCTGGCGTTCGAGAACCTCGGCGACATCGACCGCCAGTCGATCGCCGGCGCGATCGCCACCGGCACCCACGGCACCGGCGCCACGCTCGGCAACATCTCCTCGCAGGTGGTCGCGGCCGAGCTGGTCGACGGCCGTGGCGAGCTGGTCGGGCTCGACGGCGAGGGCGATCCCGACGGGCTGCGGGCGGCCCGCGTCTCGCTCGGGGCGCTCGGGATCGTGGTCGCGGTCACGCTCCGCTGCGTGCCGGCCTACGTGCTGCGCGGCGTCGACACCACCGCTCCGCTCGACGAGGTGCTGGCCAGCGTCGACCAGCGGCTGGCCGAGCACCGCCATTTCGAGTGCTACGCCTTCCCCCACGCCCCGCTGGCCCTGACCCGCACCAACGACGTGGTCGACGAGCCGGCGAACCCGCCCGGGGCGGTCGAGCGCTGGCTGCGGCAGGGGCTGCTGGAGACCTACACGCTGAAGGCCTTCTGCAGCGCCGGCAAGACCTTCCCGCGGGCGATCCCGCGGCTCAACCGGACGGTCACGCGGCTGGCGGGCACGAGCGTCCGCACCGACCGCTCGGACCGGATCTTCTCCAGCCCCCGCGACGTCCGCTTCGTCGAGATGGAGTACGCGCTGCCGCGGGCCGCGACGGTCCCGGCGCTGCGCGAGATCCTGGCCACGATCGACCGCGAGCGCTTCGCGGTCAACTTCCCGATCGAGATGCGGTTCGTGGCCGGCGACGACGCGCTGCTCTCCCCCGCCCACGGCCGCGACACCGGCTACCTGGCGGTCCACATGTACCGCGGGATGGCCTGGGAGCCGTACTTCCGCGCGGTCGAGGCGATCGCCGACGCCCACGGCGGCCGGCCGCACTGGGGCAAGCGCCACTTCCAGACCGCGGCGACGCTGGCGCCGCGCTACCCCGACTTCGCGCGCTTCGCCGCCGTCCGCGCCCGCTTCGACCCCGAGGGGCGGTTCGCCAACGCCTACACCGACCAGGTGCTCGGCCCCGTCGGGGCACCGTCGGCGGCGGTCGCCCGATGAGCGGCGGCGCCGGCCAGCACGCGCGGCTGGAGCGGGCGACCGAGGGGCTGGACGCGCCGTTCGCCTGCGTCGACCTGGACGCCTTCGACGCCAACCGGGCGGACATGGCGCGGCGGGCCGGCGGGACCCCGATCCGGGTCGCCAGCAAGTCGATCCGCTGCCGGGCGCTGGTCGCACGGGCGCTCGCCGACCCGGCCTACCGCGGCGTCCTGGCGCTGACCCTGCCCGAGGCGCTGTGGCTGGCCGAGCACGGCTACGACGACGTGGTGGTCGCCTACCCGACGGTCGACCGCGGGGCGCTGCGGCGGCTGGTGGCGCTGGCCGCGCCGACCGCCGACCCGCCGACGCGGCTGGCGGTGATGGTCGACGCGGTCGAGCACCTGGACCGGCTGCTGGAGGCCGGGGCCGGGCCCGAGCGGCCGGTCGACGTCTGCCTGGAGCTCGACGCCGGGCTCTGGCTCGGCGGTGGCCGGGTGCGGCTGGGCGCCAAGCGCTCGCCGCTGCACGAGCCGGCGCAGCTGGCGGCGCTGGCGGCCGAGGTCGTCGCCCGGCCGGGGCTGCGGGTGGCCGGGGTGATGGGCTACGAGGCCCAGATCGCCGGCGTCGGCGACCGTCCCGGCAACCCGCTGATGGGCCGTGCGATCGGGGCGATGCAGCGGGTCTCGCGGATCGAGCTGGCGCGGCGGCGGGCGCGGGCGATCGCGGCGGTCGAGCGGGTGACCGGGCCGCTCGGCTTCGTCAACGCGGGCGGCACCGGCAGCCTCGAGTCCTCGGCCGGCGAGGCGGCGGTGACCGAGGTCGCGGCCGGCTCCGGCCTGCTCGCGCCGGCGCTCTTCGACACCTACTCGCGCTTCACGCCGACCCCGGCGGCCTTCTTCGCGCTGCCGATCGTGCGCCGGCCGGGAGCGGGCGTGGCGACCGCGCTCGGCGGCGGCTACGTGGCGTCGGGCGCGGTCGGGCCGGACCGGCTGCCGCGCCCCACCTACCCCGAGGGCCTGCGGCTGGACGGCCAGGAGGGCGCGGGCGAGGCCCAGACCCCCCTGCTCGGCGAGGCCGCCGACCGGCTGGCGATCGGCGACCGGGTCTGGTTCCGCCACACCAAGGCCGGCGAGCTGTGCGAGCGCTTCACCCGCCTCTACCTGGTCGCGGGCGACGAGATCGTCGACGAGGTCCCGACCTACCGCGGCGAGGGCTATGCGTTCCTCTGACACGATCACCGTCCGCGCGATCCTCCAGGCCGTCCTGCTCGAGGACCGTGCGACGGTGGCGCTCGGGTCGCGGATCCGCGAGCGGTTCGCCGGCATCGCCGCCGACGACGTCGCGTTCCCGCGCTCGACCGACCGGCCGCGTGCGATCGACCCCTGGACCGCCGCCTGAGCGCCACGCCGGGAGCCGACCCCGCCCCGGCGTATCCTCCCCCGCCGATGCCTGCGCCGCGCCGTCCCTACCGCCCCCGCCGTCCGAAGCAGAAGCTGGCCGACGACGTCGTCGAGCAGCAGCCGGGCGAGTACCTGGTCTGGACCGACGGGGCCTGCAAGGGCAACCCCGGCCCCGGCGGCTGGGCGGCGATCGTGGTGCCCCCGGCCGAGAGCGGCGAGCCGCCGGTCGAGCTGTCGGGCGGCGACCCGGCGACGACCAACAACCGGATGGAGTACACCGCGGTGCTCGAGGGCCTGCGGGCGATCCCGGCGGGCAGCAGCGTGGCGATCGTGACCGACTCGCAGCTGGTGAAGAACTCGATGACCCAGTGGCTCGCCGGCTGGAAGCGCAAGGGCTGGAAGACGGCCTCCGGCGACCCGGTCAAGAACCAGGACCTCGTCACCGCCCTCGACGCGGCGATCGGCGAGCACGGCGCCGTCCGCTGGCTCTGGGTCCGTGGCCACGAGACCGGCGACGAGCACGCCCACAAGGCCTTCAACGACCGCGCCGACCAGCTGGCAGTCGCCGCCGCCGCGGCCGTCGCCTAGCCGGCCGCGGCCCCGGGCGGGCCGACCGCGGCCGTTCCGCGGCCCCGCCCAGTAGATTGCGCCCGGTCCCGCCGGCATCCCGCCGGCACCCCGAGGGAGGATGCCGAGCCGATGAAGAAGGGCCAGCTGCTGATCGTCGCGATCGCCGTGATCGCCGTCGCCGCGATCGCGATCCTGGCCTCCGGCGGCTCGAAGGGCGGCGGCACGGGCGACCGCGGCGACGGCCCCTCCGCGCCGCCGGCCGGCGCGATCACGATCGACTTCGCCTACTCGCCGGAGAAGGCGGCCCTGATCGAGCCGCTGATCCGCCGCTTCAACGGTAGCGACACCCGCGCCGACGGCCGCCCGGTCTTCGTCCGCGGCCGCAGCGTGGCGTCCGGCGACGCCCAGGAGAAGATCGCCCGCGGCCGCCTGCAGCCGGTGGTCTGGTCGCCCGCCAGCTCGCTCTGGGGCCGGCTGCTGAACTTCACCGCCGACCGCCCCTACGTGGCCGACGAGAACCCGTCGCTGGTCCGCACCCCGCTGGTGATCGCGATGTGGGAGCCGATGGCGCGGGCGCTCGGCTGGCCGAAGAAGCAGCTGGCCTGGGCCGACGTGCTGAAGCTGGCCCGGGCCAAGCAGGGCTGGGCCTCGATCGGCCGGCCCGAGTTCGGGCGCTTCAAGCTCGTCCACACCAACCCCGACTTCTCGACCGCCGGCCTCTCCTCGGTGGTCGCCGAGTACTACGCCGCGACCGGCAAGAAGGAGGGCCTGCGGGTCGAGGACGTCGACGGCAAGGCCCGCTCCGCCGTCCGCGCGATCGAGCAGTCGATCGTCCACTACGGCGACACCACGCTCTTCATCGCCGACCACCTGCGCCGCGAGGGCCCGGCCTACGCCTCGGCCGTCGCGCTCGAGGAGGCGACGCTGGTCGACTTCAACCGCCACCGCGGCCGCCAGCCGAAGCTGGTCGCGCTGTACCCGAAGGAAGGCACCTTCTACAGCGACAACCCCTTCATCGTGCTCGACGCGCCGTGGGTCGACGACCGCGAGCGGGCCGCCGCCCGCGCCTTCCAGCGCTACCTGGCCCAGCACCTGGACGCCGCGACCGCGGCCCGCGGCGGCTTCCGCCCGGCCGCCCCCGACCAGCAGCCGGTGGCGCCGATCACGGCCGAGAACGGCGTCGACCCGGCCCAGCCGAAGCGGGTCCTGGCGCTGCCCGAGCCGCGCGTGCTCGACCTGCTCCGCCGCAGCTGGCGCGAGGACCGCAAGCCGGCCAACATCGCGCTGGTCGTCGACACCTCCGGCTCGATGGGCGAGGAGGGCCGGATGGAGAGCGCCAAGGACGGCCTGAAGGTCTTCCTGAAGCAGGTCTCGCCGCGCGACCGGATCGGGCTGGTGACCTTCTCCGACACGATCGACGAGCCGGTCCCGCTGGCCGAGTTCAAGCGCAACGGCGCCCGCCTGCGGCAGGTGATAGAGGGCCTGGTGCCGGACGGCGGCACCGCGGTCTACGACGTCACCGCCGAGGCCTTCGCCGGCGTCCGGCGGGTGGCCGGCGGCGACGACCGGATCAACGCCGTGGTGCTGCTGACCGACGGCGACGACACCGACAGCCGCCGCAGCGCCGACCAGGTGGTCCGCGAGCTGTCGGGCCAGGGCGACTCGGCCACCCAGGTGCGGGTCTTCACGATCGCCTACTCGGCCGGGGCGACCGGGGCCAAGCAGGCGCTGCAGCAGTTCGCCCAGGCCGCCGGCGGCCGCGCCTACTCCGGCGACACGGACGACATCGAATCGGTCTACCGCAGCATCTCCAGCTTCTTCTAGATGGCCACCCGCAAGCCCTACAGCCGCCAGGAGTACGCCGTCGCGCTGGCCGTCAACGCCGCCGCGACGCCCTTCAACGTGGCGATCCTGGTCGGGGTCACCGCCGCCGGGGTCGTGGTCGGCGGCCCGGTCGTGGTCGTGCTGCTGGTGGCGATCGTGCTCTACCTGGTGGCCGCCGGCCGGACCTTCCTCGATCCCGAGGTCGCCGACCGGGTGATCGCCGGCGTCCGCGCCGACCGCCGCCGCGACGCCGAGCGCGGCCGCCGGCGGCTCGACCCCGCGACGCTCTCGCCCGAGGTCGCCGGGCCGCTGCTGCACGCCCGCGAGCGCGAGGCCCGGATCCGGGCCGCGATCGACCGCGCCGAGCTGCCCTACGCCGAGGTCTCCGACGAGGTCGACCGCTTCCTCGACGAGCTGGACAGCAGCGCCCGCCGCGCCCAGCTGCTGCACGAGGTGCTGGTCGACGACCCGCCGGCGGCGATCCGGCGGCGGTTGGCGCAGGTCAGCGGCGATCCCGCCAAGCGCGAGCTGGCCGACGCGCTCGGCCAGCAGCTGGCCGTCGGCGAGCGCTGCGAGCAGCAGCTCGGGCGCTACTACGACGAGACCGAGCGGCTGCTGGTCGAGCTCGACACGATCCGGGCCAACCTGGTCTCCGTCTCGGCCTCGACCGACGCCTCGCAGCAGCGCCGGATCGGCAGCGACGTCCGCCACCTGCGCGAGGAGGTCTCTGTCCTCGCCGAGGGGATGCGGACCGCCTACGACGGCGATCCGCCGGCCCCCGACGCCTGAGCGGTCAGACGCGCGGCGTTGCGCGCATCGCGTTGAGCACGACGTAGACCAGCAGCACCAGGGCGATCACGCCGACGATGCCGCCGCCGACCGCCACCTTGGCCAGGAACAGCACCAGGGCGACGACGATGAGCAGGACGAGCAAGCCGTAGAGCATGCCCCTCCTCTACCCGTTCGCGCCGCCGCCAACCGCCGCCGGCGGCCGCGCTCAGATCGGGCGCAGCAGGCCCTCGGCGATCGTCCCGCCGGGCCGGACCCCGCCAGCGACCGCGAAGACGGCGCTGCCGACGTGCTTGATGTACTCGTTGAGCGCGTCCTCGATCCCCAGCCGCCGCTGGAGCGCCACGAACTGGGCGTGCGGATCGCGCTGGTAGGCGATGAAGAAGAGCCCGGCGTCGAGCTGGCCGGTCCGCGGCTCGATCCCGTCGGTGAACGAGTAGCCGCGGCGCAGCAGCGCGATCCCGCCGTTCTCCTCCGGGGCCGCCAGCCGGATGTGGGCGTCGGCGCCGATCAGCGGCAGGCCGTCGCCGCCGCGGGCCTTCAGGTCGACCGGGTCGAACTCGTCGCGGCTGCCGATCGGGGCGCCGCTGACCTTGCGGCGGCCGATCACGGCCTCCTGGTCGCCGATCCGGTCGCGGTCCCACGACTCGATCAGGATCCGGATCCGGCGCGTCACCACGTAGCTGCCGCCGTGCATCCAGGCCTGCGGCTCGTCCTTGCCGACCCAGACGTGCTGGGCCATCCGCTCGGTCTCCTCGGCGCGGATGTTGTTCGTGCCGTCCTTGAACCCCATCAGGTTGCGGGGCGTGGCCTGGGCGCGGCTGGTGGTCGAGGTGCGTCCGAAGCCGAGCTGGGTCCAGCGCAGGACCAGCACGCCGCGGGCGATCCGGTTGAGGTTGCGGATCGCGTGGAAGGCGACCTGCGGGTCGTTGCTGCAGGCCTGGACGCAGACGTCGCCGCCGCTGCGGGCGGGATCCAGCTGGTCGCCGGGCAGCGGCCCGAGCGGCCGCAGGTGCTTCGGCCGCCGGGACCGCAGGCCCAGCCGGTCCTCGCCGTCGCGCTCGAAGAAGCCGGGCCCGAAGCCGAAGGTCAGCGTCAGCTGGGCGGCGGGCAGGCCCTCGGCCTCGCCGGTGTCGTCCGGCGGCTCCATCTCGGGCCCGGCGAGGGTCCCGATCGGCTTGCCCTGGGTCAGCTTGACCGCCGCGTCGGTCCAGGCCCGGAAGACCTCGCGGACCTGGCCGAGGTCGTCGGTCAGCAGGTCGAACGACCCGAAGACCAGCCGGTCCTGGGCCGGCGTGGCGATCCCGGCCTGGTGAGCGCCGTGGAACGGCACCACCCCGCCGACCCGCTCGACGTGGTCGTCGCGGCCCCGGTCCGCCCCCAGCGCGTAGCCGCCGCCGGCCGCGGCGACGCCGAGGCCGACGGCGCCCCCGGCGCCGCCGATCAGCCCCCGCCGCGTCAGCGTGCGGCGGCGGGAGGACGAGGAGGACGGATCGGACCCGGACGACACGCGGTGGCTCCTAGTGGAGGACCTTGCCGGCGACGAGCGAGAGCGGCTCGGCCAGCCCGTCGATCTGCTGCGAGAACGTCTTGCGGTCCTCGTCGGACAGCTCGTCGTAGAGCGCGAAGCCGAGCGGGGTGTCGCGCTTGTACTCGTCCAGGCCCTTCTGGACGTCCTCGAAGCGGGCCCGGATCGTCGTCACCAGGTCGCCGGCGTCGCGCTTCTGCAGCGCCGGCACCAGCAGCTCGAAGGCCTTGCGAGCGCCCTCCAGGTTGCCCTGGAAGTCGGCCAGGTCGGTGTGCGAGTAGCGGTCCTCCTCACCGGTGATCTTCGCGTTGGCGACCTCGTCGAGCAGCCCGAGCGCGCCGTTGGCCAGCTGCGCCGGCTGGATCTCGAGCCCGTCGATCCGGCCGTCGAGCTTGCGGATGTCGCGCAGCAGGCGGGTGCCGTAGGCGGCGGTCCCGTCGGTGGTCTTCTTCTTCCAGAGGATCTGCTCGATCCGGTGGAAACCGGTCCACTTGGCCTTGTCGGCGACGTCGTTGACGCGGGCGTCGATCGCCGGGTCGAGGTCGCCGAACGACTCGGCGATCGGCTCGATCCGCTCGTAGTGCATCCGCAGCGGGCCGAACTGGTCCTTGGCGCTCTGGAGCTTGCCGGCCTTCAGCGCGGCGACGAACTTGGCGGTCCCGGCCACCAGCGCGGTCGTCTCGCCCTTGACGTACTTCTTGTACTCCTCGACGGCGGTCGTCAGCTCCGGGTCGTCGGCGGCGCCGGGCGTGTCGACCTGGCCCCCGCTGACGGTCAGCTTGCCCTTGTCGAAGTTCGGGTCGTCCTCGCCGTTGGCGGCCAGGATGCAGTTGAGGACGTACTCGCCCGGCTGCAAGGTCAGCGTGAAGTCGCCCGAGAGCCCCGGCGCCAGGTTCTCCTTCTCGCCGAGGATGATCCCGTCGCTGTTCTTGACCTCGAACTCGTCGACCTCGCTGCTCGACGGGTTGGTGGCGGCGAAGCGGACGTCGCCGGCCTTGACGGTGACCGCGTTCGGCGAGCAGCCCTGGTCGCTGATCTCGATCTTCACCTGCTGGACCCCGCCGCTGGTCTTGGCGGCGGTGGTCGTCGAGGCCCCGGTCGACCCGCTGCCGCCGCTGCTCTTGTCGTCGTCGCCGCAGGCGGCCAGGCCGCCGACGAGCAGCAGCGTGGCGGCGAGCGACGCGGAGCGGAGGACAGCCGTACGTGGGTGCTTCATGGGTACCTCGTTGTCGGTCGAGCGCGTCGCTCGAGGCGGGTGGCTAGGTCGTGGAGCTGGCGGCCGTCGCGGTCTCGCGCACGGGGCGCCGCCAGCGTTCGGGCCAGAGGACGAAGGCGAGCATCGGCACCGCGTAGAGCAGCCAGCCGATGATCTCGGCCCAGGAGGGGTGCGGACGGACGCCGAACATCGCCGTGATCAGGTTCGAGAGCGGGCTCTCGTTGCTCGGCGAGATCACGCCCGAGAGGTCGATCGGCGAGTGCTGGAGGCCGCTGTACCAGCGGGCCTCGAAGGCCGAGTGGGCGGCGTTGGCGACCAGCCCGGCGGCGACGACGACCAGGAACGCGGCGGTGATCCGGAAGAAGCGGGTCAGGTTCAGCCGCACGCCGCCGCGGTAGATCCCCCAGCCGATCAGGGCCGAGACGACCAGCCCGAGGATCGCGCCGGCGACGACCGTCCCGCGGGTCAGGCCGGCGGCGTCGAGGTTGTCGGCCTGCAGGTAGGGGACGATGAAGACCGCGGTCTCGAAGCCCTCGCGGAGGACCGCGAAGAACGACATCACGATCAGTGCCAGGACCGAGCCGGAGGCCAGCGCGGCGGCGGCGCTCTGGCGCAGCTCGCCGGCCATCGTGCGGGCGTGCTTGCGCATCCAGATGATCATCGTCGTGACCATCCCGACGGCGACCAGCGCGACGATCGTCTCGAAGCCCTCCTGCTCGCGCTGGGGCAGCTGGTCGCCGGCCACCTCCAGCCCGACGGCGACCCCGAAGCAGATCAGCACCGCCAGCGAGACCCCGACCCAGACCCAGCGGACGGCGTCCGGCCGACCCTGCTGGTGGAGGAAGGCGGCGATGATGCCGACGATCAGCGACGCCTCGACCCCCTCGCGGAGGCCGATGACGAACTGGACGATCGGGAGGGTGGCGGTCGTGATCATCGCGGGGCTCGGTCGGTCGGCGGTGGCGGGCGCCGCGCGGCATCTTAGGCGAGCCTACGCGTCGATGACGCCGTCCCCCCCACCCCTGAGCGGCAACCCGCCAGCCGCGCGGATCGCCCGTCGTAGCGGGGCAACGCCAGGACAGCGGCGACCCGCCACGATCCGCCGCCCGGCCGTGACCTCGCGGGTCATCGCGACGGCACGGCCGGCGCGCGACGATCGTCCCGTGACCGCCAACGACGCCCCCACCCCCGCCCCGCTCACGCGCAGCCTCGCCGCGATGGCCGTCGGCCGGATCGCGCTCGGCGGCGCCTCGCTGGCCGTCCCGAGCGCGCTCGCCCGCGTGTTCCGGATCAACGCCTCGCCCGAGCTGGACTACATGACCCGGATCTACGGCGCCCGCGCGATCGCGCTCGGCGTCGGCTACCTGTCGGCCGGCCGCGACCGCCGCCGCTGGCAGCGGCTGGGGCTGCTGGTCGACGGCAGCGACACGATCAGCGGCCTCGCGCACCTGGTCCGCCGCGACCTGCCGCGCGGCTCGGCGCTGGCGATGGCCACCCTGACCGGCACCTATGCCGCGCTCGGGGCGGCCCACGTCAGCCGCGACCGCGCGCGCTGACGCCGTCGGACGCGGCGGCGCAGGCGGCGGCCCGCTCCTCCAGCAACGTCCGCTCGCGCTCGTTGCTGGCCATCGCCGCCGCGGCCGCGAACGCCTCCCCCGCCTCCGCCGGCCGGCCGAGCTTCCGCAGCAGGTCGCCGCGGACGCTCGGCAGCAGGTGGTAGCGGCGCAGCGCCGGCTCGTCGGCCAGCTGCTCGACCAGCTCGAGCCCGGCGGCGGGACCGAAGGCCATCGCGACCGCGACCGCCCGGTTCAGCTCGACCACCGGCGAGCCCGTCATCCGCGCCAGCAGCTCGTAGAGGGCGGCGATCCGCGTCCAGTCGGTCTCGTCGGCGGTGCGGGCGCGGGCGTGGCAGGCCGCGATCGCCGCCTGCAGGCCGTAGGGCCCGAGCCCGAGCGCCTCGGCCCGCGCCAGCGCCCGCAGGCCGTGGCGGATCAGCGTCCGGTCCCAGCGCGAGCGGTCCTGGTCGAGCAACAGGATCGGCGTCCCGTCGCGCTCGACGCGGGCCCGCGCCCGCGACGCTTGCAGCTCCATCAGCGCCACCAGCCCGTGGACCTCGGCCTGCTGCGGGGCGACGCCGGCCAGGATCCGGCCCAGCCGCATCGCCTCGCGGCAGAGGTCGAGCCGCATCCACTCGCCGCCGGCGCTGGCCGCGTAGCCCTCGTTGAAGATCAGGTAGACGACCGCGAGCACCGAGGCCAGCCGCTCCTCCAGCTCGTCCGGCCCCGGCACCTCGAACGGGACCTCGGCGTCGGCCAGCGTCCGCTTCGCGCGCACGATCCGCTGGGCGACGGTCGCCTCCGAGGTCAGCTGGGCGCGGGCGATCGCGGCGGTCGTCAGGCCGCCGACCAGCCGCAGGGTCAGGGCCGCCCGCGCGGGCGGCGGCAGCAGCGGGTGGCAGCTGACGAGGATCAGCCGCAGGACGTCGTCGTCGGTGACCTCGCCGAGGCCGGCGGTCGGGTCGCCGGCGTCGGCCTCGCGCTCCAGCTCGCGGGCCAGCAGCTCGTGCTTGCGGTCGAGGTTCGCGTCGCGGCGGAAGCGGTCGATCGCGCGCCGCTTGGCGATCGTGGTCAGCCAGGCCCCGGGCTGGTCGGGGACGCCGGTCCGCGGCCAGCTCTCGAGCGCGGCGATCAGCGCCTCCTGGGCCAGGTCCTCGGCCAGGCCGACGTCGCGGGTCAGGCGCGTCAGGCCGGCGACGACGCGAGCCGACTCGATCCGCCAGACCGCCTCGACGGCGCGATGGACATCAGGGGCGGACCCTCCCGGCACGCCCCTGATTCCACCACGTCGCGGCGGCTAGCGCTGGTTCTCCTCCGCCTGCGCCCGGGTCCGCTCCTCCTGCTCGCGCAGCTCGGGGGTGAACGCCTCGCCGAAGTCCTCGGCCGTCACCACCTGGCGCAGCTCGATCTGGGACGCGACGTCGTCGGTGTTGGGGACCCGCTTGATCCACTCGATCGCCTCCTCCTTCGAGGCGACCTCGAGGATCCAGAAGCCGGCCACCAGCTCCTTGGTCTCGGCGAACGGCCCGTCGACGACGTCGATCGTGCCGCCCGGGGAGAAGTGGACGCGGGCGCCCAGCGAGCTGGGCAACAGCCCGGCGCCCTCGATCATGACGCCGGCCTTGACCAGCTCCTCGTTGTAGTCGCCCATGTCGCTCAGTAGCTGCTGGCTGGGCATCTTCCCGGCCTCGGAATCGGCGTTGGCCTTGATGATCGCCATGAAACGCATGCGTGCTCCTCGGGTGTGGTGGGCGGGGCCGCCGGTCCTGGTGACCGGCTCCGAAACCGCGCCGCTACTCCCGCGTCGAACGATCGCGTCCCGGATCGACAGCGGTCGACATCTTTATCGATCTTTTAGATATCGGCCGCCGCGACCGGCCGCCGCTCAGTCGCGCGCCGGCAGCTCCTGGACGGCCCAGCCGTTGCCGTCCGGGTCCTGGAAGAAGAGGAAGGCGCCCCACGGGAAGCGCTGGACCTCGCCCGGCTCGAGGCCGCGCCCGCGCAGCTCGGCCTGGGCGGCCTCGATGTCGGCCACCACCAGCTGCAGGCCCTGGACCGAGCCGGCCGGGGAGGCGGTCAGCCCCTCGCCGATCGCGATCGAGCAGCCCGAGCCCGGCGGGGTCAGCTGCACGAACCGCAGCTCGTCGCTGACCCGGTGGTCGTGGTCCAGGTTGAACCCGACCTGGTCGACGTAGAAGGCCTTGGCCCGGTCGACGTCGCTGACGGGGACGTTGATCAGCTCGAGCTTGAAGTCCATGGTGCGCTCCTCTGGTGTGGCGCGATCGGCGGTCCCGATCGACGGTACGGCGCAGCCTACGGCCGATTCCGGCCAGTTCCTGACCGCAATGATCCTGGTCCACCCGCCGGGTCGCGGCCCTGTCGCCGGACCAGCGATCGGACTATCCTCGCCCGCGATGCGCGGCCCGTCCGAACCGAAGGCTCCCGTGGCCGCGCGCCTGCGCGGCGTGGCGAGCTCACCGGTACGGGAGATCCTGGCCCTGACCGAGCACCCCGGCGTGATCTCGTTCGCCGGCGGCCTGCCCGCCCCCGAGCTGTTCGACGCGTCGGGTCTGCGCGAGGCGTTCGCCGCCGTGCTCGACGACGACAGCGCCGGCCGCAGCCTCCAGTACTCGACCACCGAGGGCGATCCCGAGCTGCGGCGGCGGGTCGCCGACCGGCTCAGCGTCCGCGGGCTGCCGACCGATCCCGACGGGCTGCTGATCACCAGCGGCTCGCAGCAGGCGCTGACGCTGATCGCCGCGGTCCTGCTCGAGCCCGGCGACCGGATCCTGGTCGAGGACCCCTGCTACCTGGCCGCGCTGCAGTGCTTCCAGCTGGCCGGCGCGGTGCCGGTGCCGATCCCCTGCGACGACGACGGGCTCGACCCCGAGGCGCTCGACCGGCTGGTCGAGGAGCACCAGCCGAAGCTGCTCTACACGGTCCCCACGTTCCACAACCCGACCGGCCGCACCCTGCCCGAGGAGCGGCGGGCGGCGCTCGCGCGGGTGATCGAGCGGCGCGGGCTGTGGACGATCGAGGACGACCCCTACGGCGAGCTGCGCTACGCCGGCGAGCCGGCGGTGGCCCTGGCCGCCCGCGACGGCGCCGCCGACTACGTGCTGGCGCTCTCGACCCTCTCGAAGGTCGCCGCCCCCGGCCTGCGGATCGGCTGGGTGCGGGCACCGGCGGCGCTGCGGCTGCCACTGACGATCGCCAAGCAGGCGGCCGACCTGCACTCCTCGACCGTCGACCAGGCCGCGACCGCGCGCTGGCTGGCGCACGTCGACCTGGACGCCCACCTGGACCGCCTGCGGACCGTCTACCGCGAGCGCCGCGACGCGATGCTCGAGCAGCTGCCGACCACCCTGCCGGCCGGCTCGACCTTCAACGAGCCCGCCGGCGGCATGTTCCTCTGGGTCCGGCTGCCCGAGGGCCACGACGCGACCGCGCTGCTGCCGAGCGCGCTCGAGCAGCAGGTGGCCTACGTGCCCGGCGCGCCCTTCTACGCCACCGCCGCCGATCCGCGGACGCTGCGGCTGTCGTTCACCACCCACGCGCCGACCGAGATCCGCCACGGACTCGACCGGCTGCGGGTGGCGCTGGGCGGCTGAGCGGCTGTCTCAGCCCGCCGGCGTCAGCGCCGGCTGACCGGTGCGGACGTAGATCCGCTGGCCGACGGCGAGGTCCAGCCGCGCCGCCTCGCCGCGGGTGGTCTGGGCCGAGAGCGGGCCGAACTCGGGATCGCTCAGGTCGACCCGGACCTCGAAGCCCAGGTGGACGACCCGCTCGACCGTCACCGGCACCGCGTCGCCGACCGGCTCGTGGGAGAGCACCAGGTCGTGGGGCCGCACCAGCCGGCCGCGGAGCCGCGCGGTCGGGCCGAGGAACGACTTGACGAAGTCGTTCGCCGGCTGGTCGTAGACCTCGCGCGGGGTCCCCCACTGCTCGATCCGGCCCTCGGCGAGGACCGCGATGTGGTCGGCGACGTCGAGCGCCTCCTCCTGGTCGTGGGTGACCAGGACGGTCGTCACGCCGGTCTCCGCCTGCAGCTGCCGCAGCCACTGCCGGAGGTCCTCGCGGACCTTGGCGTCGAGCGCGCCGAACGGCTCGTCCAGCAGCAGCACCTTCGGCTGCACCGCCAGCGCCCGCGCCAGCGCCATCCGCTGCCGCTGGCCGCCGGAGAGCTGGGACGGATAGCGGTCCTGGTACCCGGCCAGGCCGACGATCTCCAGCAGCTCGTCGACCCGGCGCGCGATCTCCGCCTTCGGCTGCTTGCGGATCGACGGGCCGAAGCCGACGTTGCCGCGCACCGTCAGGTGCTTGAAGGCGGCGTAGTGCTGGAACACGAAGCCGATCTCGCGCGCCTGCGGCGGCACGAACGTCACGTCCTCGTCGCCGATCCGGACCACGCCGGCGTCGGGCACCTCGAGCCCGGCGATCGCCCGCAGCAGCGTCGACTTGCCCGAGCCCGACGGGCCCAGCAGCGCGGTCAGCGACCCGCTCGGGATCGCCAGCTCGATGTCGCGCAGGGCGTGGTAGTCCCCGTAGTGCTTCTCGAGGCCGCTGACGGTGATCGCGTGCGAGCCGCCGGCGACCACCGAGCGGTCCCCGACCAGGCTGTGGAGCGTGTCCGCGTCGGGCACGGCGCCGTCGGCGGCGGCCGTCGTCGTCGTCGCGGTGGAGTCGAAGCGATCGGTCATGAGCTGTGCCTCTTGCGGTCGAGGACGGTCATCAGCAGCAACGTGACGACCGCGAGGATCATCAGCAGCGTCGATGCGGCGTAGGCGCCGAAGGTGTTGTGGTCGTCGATGTAGCGGGAGTGGACCAGCAGCGTCAGCGTCTGGGACTCGCCCGAGACGCCCGAGGAGACCATGATCACGGCCCCGAACTCGCCCAGCGCGCGGGCGACGGTCAGGACCACGCCGTAGGTCAGGCCCCAGCGGATCGCCGGCAGCGTGATCCGCCAGAAGGTCTGCCAGCGCGAGGCGCCGAGCGTGGCCGCGGCCTGCTCCTGCTCCTCGCCGATCTCGTGCAGGACCGGCTCGACCTCGCGGACCACGAACGGCAGCGTCACGAAGATCGTCGCCAGCACCATCCCGGGCAGGGCGAAGATCACCTTGAAGCCGGAGTCCTCGACGAAGCCGAACCAGCCGCTCGCGCCCCAGAGCAGGATCAGCGAGACGCCGACCACGATCGGCGAGACGGCGAACGGCAGGTCGACGATCGCCTGCACGATCCCCCGTCCCCGGAAGCGCCCGCGAACCAGCGCCAGCGCGGTCGCGATCCCGAAGACGACGTTCAGCGGCACCACGATCGCCACGATCAGCAGCGAGAGCGAGAGCGCCGAGACCGCCGCCGGGGTGGTGATCTGCTCCCAGAAGGCGTTGAAGCCGTGCTCGAAGGTGCGGTAGAGGATCAGCGCGATCGGGACCGCGACCAGGATCCCCAGGTAGGTCAGGGCGATCGTCCGCAGCGCCAGCCGCGTGCGGCGGGTGGGGCCGACCGGACCGCCGGTGCGCGCGACGGTGCTCATGCCCGCTGCTCCTCGCGGCGGGCCGCGCGGCCGCCGATCACCCGCAGCGTGAAGAGGACGGCGAACGCGATCAGCAGCAGCGCGACCGAGACCGCGGCCGCGTTGACGAAGCGGTCGACCTCGATCTGCTTCTGGATGTACTGCGACGCGACCTCGGTCTGCTTCGGGATCCCGCCGCCGATCAGGACCACCGAGCCGTACTCGCCGATCGCGCGGGTGAAGGCCAGGCCGGCGCCGCTGAGGATCGCCGGCAGCAGCGTCGGCAGCACGATCCGGCGGAAGATCGTCAGGTTGCTGGCACCGAGCGAGGCGGCGGCCTCCTCGACCTCGCGGTCGACCTCGATCAGGACCGGCTGGACGGCGCGGACGACGAACGGCAGCGTCACGAACAGCAGCGCGATCACCAGCGCCGGGCGGGTGGCGTTGAGGTGGATGTCGAACGGGCTCGACGGGCCGTAGAGCGACAGCAGCACGATGCTGGCGACGATCGTCGGCAGCGCGAACGGCAGGTCGATCAGGGCGTTGACGAACCGCTTGCCGGGGAACTCGTCGCGGACCAGGACCCACGCCACCAGGGTCCCGAGCACCACGTTGACGAGCGCCACGATCAGCGAGACGCCGACGGTCACCGTCAGCGCCGCGCGGGCGGCGGGCGCGTCGATCGCGTCGAAGAACCCGCCGAGGCCGTTGTCGAAGGCCTTGACCGTGATCGCCGCCAGCGGCAGCAGGACGATCAGGCTCAGCCAGAGGGTGGCGACGCCGAGCCCGAGGGGCCCGACGCCGCCGGCCGCGCGCCGTCCGAAGCGTCGTCTCGACGCTCCTGCGACGGCGGTCACGGTCGAGGACTCCATCGATCAGCCGGTCGCCGCGTCGTAGATCTTCGCGATCGAGCCGTTGTCCGGGTCGAACAGCTTCGGGTCGACCGTCTTCCAGCCGCCGAGGTCGTCGATCGTCCAGAGCTTGTCCGGCGCCGGGAACTTGCTCGCGTACTCCTTCGCGACGGTCTCGTCGACCGGGCGGAAGCCGGCCTCGGCCCACAGCTTCTGGCCCTCGGGCGAGAAGTTGAAGTCGAGGAAGGCCTTCGCCTGCTCCGGATGCTTGCTGTTGTTGAGGACCGCGATCGGGTTCTCGATCTTGAACGTGGTCGGCGGGGTGACGTGCTCGACGTCCTCGCCCTCGCCCTCGATGAAGAGCGCCTCGTTCTCGTAGCTCAGCAGCACGTCGCCGGTGCCCTGCAGGAAGGTCTCCGTGGCCTCGCGACCGGACTTCGGCTGGACCTTGACGTGGTCGTCGACCAGCTTCTTGACGAAGGCCAGGCCGGCCGCGTCGTCCTTGCCGCCGTCGCTCTTGGCCGCGTAGGGGGCCAGCAGGTTCCACTTGGCCGAGCCGGAGCTGAACGGGTTCGGGGTCACGACCTCGACCCCGGGCTTCAGCAGGTCGTCCCAGTCCTTGATCCCCTTCGGGTTGCCCTTGCGGACGACGATCGTGACGACCGAGCCGAAGGCCAGGCCCTTGTGGTGGGCCTCGTCGTTCCAGTCCTCGTCGACCGTGCCGGCCTTGACCAGCCGGGTCACGTCGGGCTCGACCGAGAAGTTGACGACGTCGGCCGGGGCGCCCGCCTCGACCTTGCGCGACTGGTCGCCGGAGGCGCCGTAGGACTGCGCGAAGGTGACGCCCTTGCCGGCGTCGGTCTTCTGGAAGGCCGGGATCAGCTTGTCGAAGCCGACCTTGGGCACCGCGTAACCGACCAGCGAGAGCTTGACGCCACCGCTGCTCGCCTCGGGCTCCGGCGCGTCGCTGGTGCTGTCGCTCGAGCCGCCGCAGGCCGCCAGGACCAGGGAGACGAGCGCCAGCAGCAGCGCGGTCGGAAGAGTTCTTGAACGCATGGATTCTCGCTTTTGTCGAAACCCGATCGGACATCGATAGTTGATCGGGGTTCGGCATATTAAGCACAACGGCGGCGTTTGGCCACCGGGCGCGGAGGTCCGGGCGTCGATGAAACGTTTCGCGAGCGCTGGAGCGGCGACTCAGCCGCCGCTGCCGGGCTCGTCGACCCGGCCGGCGGTGGTCACGCGCGCGTCGCGCAGGCGCGGCGCCGCCGACGGGCGGCCGGCGCGGCGGTCGGCGGCGGCGTCGAGCTGCCCCACCAGCCAGTCGACCTCGCGCTGGCGGAGCACGTTGGCCGTGTCCGGGCTGACCTGGACGTGGCCGAAGACGGTGGTCCCGAAGTCCGGGTCCGAGGCGTAGGTGGTGAGGCTGGCGCTGGCTCCCACCACCTGCCGCATCCGCTCGATCTTCGCGTAGGGGACGATGAAGTCGTCGGTCGCGCCGGTCAGCAGCATCGGCAGCCGCCGGGCCGAGAGGTCGCGGGCCCAGCGCAGCGGCGAGTGCTCCCAGCGGCGTGCGCGGCTGCGGCCGTAGACCCGCTGGACGAGCGCGTTGGCGCCGCGGTTGATCTCGCTCCGGCGGAGGTCGATCGCGGGAGCCTCGAGCGCCAGGCAGCTGATCGAGCGCCGCTCGGCGACCAGCGTCGTCGCCGCCACCGCCCCGGCCGAGCCGGCGTGGACGCAGACCGGCACGTCCGGGCCCACCAGCCGCTGCAGCCGACGGTAGCCGCGCTCGACCGCGGGCGTCTGGTCGCGGCCGACCGCGACCTCGACCACCCCGAGCGCGACCCGGCCGCCGAGCCGGAAGCGGACCCCGCGGTAGAAGCGGTCCCAGCCGTAGCGGCGGGCGTTCGCCTCGCCCCCGATCCGCCAGCCGCCGCCGTGGACGTAGAGGATCGCCCCGGTCGCCGGCCCGACCGCCGGCAGGTACTGGAGGCTGCCCGGCCCGCGGCCCTCCTGGAGCGGCGCGTGGGCCTGGTCGCGCTCGATCGCCGGCGCGCCGCCCGCGATCGAGAGCGCGGTGGCGACCGACGCGGTCAGGGCGGTCAGCGGAACGGCCATCGGCGTCGGATCGTCGCAGACCGCGCGCAGCCCGCGCTCAGCCCGCCCGCATCCGCTCCAGCCAGCGCCCGACCGCCGCCGCGGCCGGGTCGGCCGGGTGCTCCGGATCGTCGCTCCGCAGCAGCGGCGCGACCTCGTCGGCGAACCGCCGCAGGGCCCCCGCCAAGCGCCGCTCGCGGACCGTCAGGGCGCCGTCGAAGGTCGGGTCGAGCAGGTGCCCGAGCGGGTCGACGGCCAGCATCCCGAGCGCATCGAGGGCGATCTCCAGCCGCCGCGCCGCCGGCGCCGTGCCCGCCCGACCCTCGCCGTCCTCCGGCCGCCGGGTCGAGACGACGTCGAGCTGCCCGCGCCACAGCTCGGCGGTGACCGCGTGCCGCGAGGGCGAGAGGCTGGTGGCGTAAGCCCCGTCGTGCTCGCGGACCTGGGCCGTCTCGTCGAGCACCAGCCGCACGTCGTGGGCGATCCGGTGGAAGGTCTCGTCGCTGAGCCCGAAGCCGACGAACAGCATGTGGCGGGTCAGCAGCAGCGCCTGGACGATCCCGGCCAGCGCGTTGCGCTCGGCGCCGAACCGCAGGTAGTCGTCGCGGGTCAGGACCACCCCGTGCAGGCGGCCGTCGCGGACCGTCCCGTGGAGCTTCACGATCCAGTGGTCGGCCCCGGCCTGGCCGTCGAGCGGCAGAACGGCGATCCGGCCGGCGCCGGCGTCGCGCCAGGCCCGCTCGAAGAGGTCGTCCCAGTTGGTCGAGGCCGCCTCGACCACCGGCAGCGAGGCCAGCAGCTGGTGCTGGAGCGCCACCCGCGAGGCCGCCGACAACCGCCCGAGCAGGAACCGCTCCAGCTCGCCGGCACCGAGCCGGGTCTGGATCAGCGCCGCCCGGTCGCGCAGGTCGAGCCGGTCGAGGGCGCTGCGGTCGGCCTCCATCCCGGCCTGGGCGATCAGCTCGTCGAGCAGCCCGACCCACGACGGCAGCCCCGCCCCCATGCTGACCCCGGCACCGACGAACGGCACCAGCCGGCCGTCGCGGGCGTGGCGGGCCAGCTCGCGGACGCGGGCGTCCAGCTCCGGCCCCAGGCGGGCGGCGAACTCGCGCTCGGCCCCGGCCGCGCGCCGCGCCCGCTGGGCGGCCGCGTAGTGCTCGTGGTCGAAGCAGACCAGCGCCACGTCGGGACCGTCCGGCCGCTCGGCGAGCCCCGCGCGGGCCGCGTCGAGCTGACCGGCGAGGACCGCGCCGCGGACCTCGCGGCCACCGCCGGCCCCGACCCCGACCGTCGGCAGCGCCACCAGCGGCCGCGGGCGCGGCAGCTCCAGTCGAGAGGTCGGCCCGCGGTCGCCGCCGGCGACCAGCCGCTCCAGCTGCTCGATCGCGGTCGCCGCCGCGCGGGCGCAGGCGGCGACGTCACCGTGCGGCGCCCCGGTGTCGCAGGCGACCACGCCCGGCCCGTCGCCGTCGGGGGCCCGCAGGACGGTCGCGCCGCTGGTCGCCAGCTCGGCCCGGGCGGCCTCGTCGAGGCGGCCGCCGGCGAGCCCGCCGCGGCCGCGGCCGAGATCCTCCAGCACCGGCACCCACGAGGCGGTGACGCTGCCCTCGCGGTCGGTCGGCAGCACCCAGCCGTCGCAGTGCAGCGCGGTCAGGTCGCCGCGGGTGACGAAGAGGTGGCGGTCCGGCATCCCGCTGCCAGCGTCGCAGACCGACGCCGGCGGTTCGTCACTCGACCGTGATCGGCCCGGCCGCCGGGGCGTCGCCGGGCTCGTCCGGGTCCTCGTCCTCGTCGTCGCCGTCGTCGGCGGTCGCGGCGTCGGCCGGCGGGCGCGGCGCGGTGGTGCCGTCGGAGAGGCCGGTCTCGTCGTCGCCGTCGGGGTCGAACGACGGCCGTTCGCCCGGGTCGTCGCCGCTGGTCGGGTCGACGCCGGAGCGGGCGTCGCCGGCCCGCAGCAGCCGATCGCGCAGGTCGGCGGTCTCCTCCGGGCTCGGATCCCACGACGCCGGATCGGGCAGGTCGCCGATCCCGTCGAGCCCGAACAGCTTCAGGAACAGCCCGGTGGTGCGGTAGAGGACCGCGCCGAACTGCGAGCGGCCGGCCTCCTCGATCATCCCCCGCTCGACCAGCGTCGCGCAGGCCGAGTCGGCCGCGACGCCGCGGATGCGGGTGATCTCGGGTCGGCTGACCGGCTGCAGGTAGGCGATGATCGCCAGCGTCTCGGCCTGAGCCGGGGTCAGCGCCGGGGTCCGCGGGGCGGTCAGCAGCCGGCGCGCGGCGGGCTCCGTCTCGGGCGCGGTCGAGAGCATGAAGCCGCCGCCGATCTCGCGCAGCAGCAGCCCGCGGCGCCCGGGCGCGTAGGCCGCCCGCAGCTCCTCGATCGCGCCCGCCAGGTCGTCGGCCCAGACGTCGCAGGCCGCGGCCAGGTCGTCGATCCCGACCGGCTCGGAGGAGAGGAAGAGCAGCGCCTCGATCGTCGAGGCCAGCCCGCTCTGCCCGTCGTCCCCGCTCACGCGACCTCGCGCTGCTCGGCGGCCGACCAGCGGGCCGCGCCGGGAGCGACGCCGGCGACGTGGATCTCGGCGAACGGCTCGGTCTGCTGCCAGTCCGCCTCGCCCTGCTTGTACAGCTCCAGCAGCGCCCAGAGCGTGACCGCGACCGTCGTCCGGTCGGCGCCGGCGACCGCCTCGCTGAAGGTGAAGGTGCCCCGCCGCAGCAGCGAGCGCAGGTGCGACAGCCGCTCGGGCAGCGTCACGCGCGCGATCGTCACGTGGTGGAGCGAGACCTGCGGCGGCATCCGCAGCAGCCCGGCCAGCGCCTTGCCCAGCCGCCGCGGGTCGTGGACGGCGACCGCGTCGGCCTCGGTGAAGCGGCGCAGGTGGGCGGGCAGCGGGGCCTGGCGGAAGCGCTTGCCGTCCTCCTGCTCCAGCCGCTCGATCAGGTGCTCGGCGGCGGCCTTGTAGCGGCGCGCCTGCAGCATCCGCTCGAGCAGCTCCTCGGCGGCCTCCTCGGCCGGCAGGTCGTCGAGCTCGTCGGACTCCTCGCGCGGGAGCAGCAGCCGCGACTTCAGCTCCAGCAGCGCCGCGATCAGGACCAGGAACTCGGTCGCGACCTCGAGGTCCAGCTCGCCGCGCGACTCCAGGTGGTCGAGGTAGGCCAGCACGACCTCGGCCAGGTCGACCTCGAGCAGGTCGACCTCCTCCTTGAGGATCAGGGTCAGCAGCAGGTCGAACGGCCCGCTGAAGACCTCCAGGTCGAGCTCGAGACCCGCGACGTAGGCGGTCGCGCGCACGGGGGAACCGTAACGGGAGCCGCGGTCGTCGCGATCCGCGGTGCGGGAGCGGTCGGCGACGGTCGCGGCGCGACGGCGTCGGCGGGTGGCGGCGGCCCGGCGGATCGTCGTCTCGCCACCCGGCCGCCGACGCTCCGTCGATCGAACGTCTCGATCCCGTCGAGTCGCCGTTTCGTCGGCGCGACCCCGCCGAGACGGCGATTCGACGTCGGCCGGGCGTTGCCGAGCAGGCAACGAATTGCCGCGCGCGAGCGCCCGCGCGTACGGTGCCCCGCATGTCGCGTGCGCTGCTGCGGGGGCTGGCCCTGCTGGAGACCCTCGGGGACGAGCCGATCGGCGTCCGCGAGCTGGCGCGGCGGCTCGACGTCGACAAGGGCGCCCTCTCGCGCACGCTCGCCGCGCTGGCCGACGACGGCTGGACGATCCGCGACGCCCGCGGCTACCGGCTCGGGCCGCGGGCGCGGGCGCTCGGGGCCTCGGCCGAGCAGCGCGCGGTCGGCGATCGCGCCGCCCGGATCGCCCGCACCCTGACCGAGCGGACCGGGCTCAACGGCTACGTGCTGCTGCTGGCCGGCAGCGGCGTGCTGCTGCTGGCCGCGACCACCGGCGTGCACGTGCCGTCGGGCCGCGGCTGGCGGATGCGGGACGAGGTCTGGGCCACGGCCGGCGGGATCGCGCTGCTGGCCCAGCTGCCCGAGGACGAGGTCGCGCGCTTCGTCGACCAGGACCCGTGGCCGCTGGTCGGACCGGCCGGCCCCCGCGACGCCGGCGAGGTGCTCGAGGCGGTCGCCCGCGCCCGCGCCGGCGAGACCGCCTGCGAGCGCCGCTGGACCTCGATCGACAACGCCTGCCTGGCCCGCCCCTGGCCGGCGCTCGGAGCCGACGTCCCGGCCGCGCTGGCCGTCGGCGGCTTCGTCGAGGACGTCGACCACCGGCGCCCCGAGCTGGAGCGGCTGCTCGACCTGGCCGTCGCCCCCGGAACCACCCGCAGCGCGCTGGCCGCGGCCGACGCGTCCGCCCCCGTCCGAAGGACCGCATGACCCCCCGATCAGGCCCCCCGCTGCGCACGGCCGTCGCCGTGACCGCGGCGCTGCTGCTGGCCGCCCCCACCCCCGCGCTCGCCCGCCGCACCGCCACCACCCCCGGCTTCGACGGCCCGACGAAGCGGATCAGGACGACCGCACCGGCGACCCCGGCCCCGACGCCGCCGCTGACCCTGGCGCCCAGCGGCGATCACCCGCACGCGATCGTCGACGGCGCCGGCACCGCCTACGTCACCTGGACGGCCAACGGCGCCGGCCCCGGCGGCGAGGACGCGATCGGCTTCTGCCGGATCCCGCGCGCGGCGAGCGGCTGCGACAACCCGCCGGCGACCCGGCTGCTGGTCCCGCAGAAGGGCTACGACAGCGGCGACAGCCCGTCGGCGAACCTCGAGCTGAGCCGCGGCGCGCTGCCGGTGATCCTCGGCCAGCAGCTGGCGATCGTCTCGACCCGCTACCCGACCCGCTACCCGCTGCCCGGCGGCGGCGAGTCCGACACGACGACGATCCTCTACGTCTCCGACGACGGCGGCACCAGCTTCAGCGGCGGCGCGCCGACCGCGACCGGGCTGGTCGCCGACGGCGAGGCCGTCGCCTTCGGCAGCGAGAGCGCGCCGCGGATCGGGGTCCTGTCCGGCCCCCGCGGCGACGGGATCGACTTCCAAGCGATCGCGCCCGGCAGCTTCACCACCGCCGTCGCCCGCCTGGCCGACGGCGTCAGCGGGGCCGACGCGCAGCTGACGGCGCTGCCCGACGGCGGGCTGGCCGCCGTCTTCGGCACCGGTCCCGGCCGCTTCGGCGTCCGCCGGCTGCCGGCGGGGGCCGCGAACCCGAACGACGCCGCCAGCTGGAGCCCGACCGAGAGCTTCAGCGGCTACGACCCATCGATCGCGGCCGGTCCCGGCGGCGCGCTCTACGTCACCAGCCGCGAGTTCAGCGACCTCGGCGTCTACCGCGTGCGGCGGGTCGGCGGCGGCGACCTCGGCCCGCTCCACCCCCAGACGCTGGCCAGCGCCCGGATCGCCGGCGGCGGTGGCGCGCTCACCGCGGCCTACCTCGATCCCGGCGGCACCCGCGACGCGGTCAAGGGTCACGTCGGGCTCTCCGTCCGCCGCAGCGCCGCCGGCGACGGCCGCTTCGGCGCCGAGCAGCGGATCACCACCACCGCCGACGTCCACGAGCTGTCGTTCCAGGCCGCGCCCGACGGCGGCGGCTTCGCCGTCTGGCGGACCAGCGACGCCGGCGCCGGACCGATCCGCGGCCACTTCCTGGGCCGGCTCGGGCGCAGCGCGCTGCCCGGCCTGCCGACCACCGCCCCGGGGGCCGGCTCCGACGTGCCGGTCAGCTCCTCCTGCCGCAGCCGCCGCTTCGGCAAGGTCACGCTGACGGTCGAGTCGGGCTGCTTCCTGAGCGGCAAGCGCGACGGGCGGACGGTCGCCGTCGCCGAGGGCCCGCTGACCCTCAACGGCCTGCGGATCACCCCGCTCGGCAGCACCCAGCTGGTCTTCGACCCCAGCGACCGCGAGCTGTACACCAGCGGCAGCGGCAGCGCCCGGGTCGAGATCCCCTCGGCCAGCGGGTCGATCGTGCTCTGGCAGGGCGGGCTGCGGCAGAAGCTCGGCTCCGGCAACGGCCAGCGGCTGCTGAACTTCGACGGCAACGCCTTCAAGGTCACCGTCAAGGGCCTGCCGGCGGTCGGGGCGATCGAGCCGCTGATCGACGGCGACGGGGTCCGGATCCCGCTGGCGCTGGCGCTGCCGACCGTCTTCGGCGACATCACCGGCCAGGCCACGCTGCGGGTCTCCGCCGACGCCGGGCTCGACCTGCAGAGCCTCGACCTGCGGGCGCCGAGCATCGTGGTGCCGCCGATCGAGATCAGCGACCTGCGGCTGAGCTGGCGGGCCGAGGGCGACCGCTGGCAGGGCGGGGCGACGATCGCCCTGCCCGGCGGCGCCTCGCTGACGACCGAGGTGGCGGTCGCCGGCCGCAAGCTGGTGTCGATCCGCGCCAGCTACTTCCCGACCTTCCCCGGGATCGCGGTCTACCCGCAGGTGTACCTCCACCGGGTCGACGCCGGGATCGGCTTCGGACCGCTGCGCCTCAGCGGCGGGGCCGGGGTCGGGGCCTTCCCCCTGCTGCCGCCGTCCCACGCGGGCACCTCGGGCACCTACCTGGTCGACCTCAACGGCTCGCTGACGGCGGTCTTCGGCGATCCGTTCGTGCTGCGCGCGACCGGCGACCTGTCGATCCTGTCGACGCTCGACGTCGCCCACGCCGGGTTCGAGTTCTCGACCGCGGGCTACGCTCGCTTCAAGGGCCGGCTCGGCGCCTTCGAGGCGACCCGGCCGTTCGCGTACCTGGGCGTCGAGACGTCGCTCTACGTCGGCAGCGGCGGGATCCAGGGCAAGGCGGCCGGCGAGGCCTGCGGCCTGGGCAAGTGCGTGAAGCTGGCCGAGATCGTCGCCTCGCAGAAGGGCATGGGCGGCTGCGGCACGATCCCGCTGCCGACCTGGGATCCGCCCTTCGTCGAGCTGGCCACCGGCAGCGTCACCTACGAGTGGGGCGACCTGCTGCCCGAGTTCGACAGCGGCTGCGACCTGTCGAACGTGACGATCGCCGGCGCTCGCCAGGCCGGTGCCCCGCACCGCTTCGCGGTCCCGGCCGGGGCCAAGCGGGCGACGATCAACCTCCGCGGCGAGGGCGGCGTGCCGGCGGTCGACCTGATCGATCCGGCCGGCCGGACGGTCGCGCCCGAGGCCGAGGGCGACCGGATCGCCACCGGCGCCTCGGAGCCGACCCGCTCGCGGGTGATCGTGCTCGGCGATCCGGCCGCCGGCAGCTGGCAGGTGGTCCCGCGGGCCGGCTCGCCCGCCGTGACCCGGATCCGCGCCTCGGTGCCGGCGCGGGCGCCGAAGCTGCGGGCGACGGTCGGGCGGGCGCGCAAGGGCAGCCGCACGATCCGCTACCGGCTCGACGCGGTCCCGGACGAGAGCGTCTCGTTCGTCGAGCGGACGGCCCGGGGGACGGTGCCGCTGCGCGGCGGCGGTCGCCGCGGCACGGTCCGCTTCCGGCCCAACCCGCTGGTCCCCGGACGGCACGTGATCGAGGCCCAGATCAGCCAGGGCGGGATCGTCAAGCACACCCGGGTGGTCGGGCGGTTCGTGCAGCCGCGGCTGCGGGTCGGCGTCGCGCGGCAGCTGCGGGTGCGGCGCCGGGGCAGCCGGCTGGAGGTGCGCTTCCGGGCCGCGGGCTCGGGTCTGCGGCACGCCGTGCTGGTGCGCTACGGCGACGGCGCGCGGACGGTGGTCGTGCTGCCCGCCGGCCGCACGGTCGCGCGGCTGCGGGCGCCGCGACGGGTGGTGCGTCCGCGGCGGACGACGGTGACGGTGCGAGCGCTCTCCCCCGCCGGCCGCTACGGCCGCGCGGCCCGCGCCGGCCTCCGCCGCTAGGCGGAAGCGCCGGCCCGGGCCGCGCGGTCCCCACCGCTTGTGACGTTCCGGTCGACCAGCGACCGGAACGTCACAGTGGACGGCGGCTAGAGCAGCCGCAGCCCGAGGTCGGTGGCCTCGATCAGGTAGCCGTGACCGGCCGCCGGATCCTGGGTCGCGCTGCCGTTGAAGCGGGCCGTGTAGCCCAGCGACAGCAGCGACACCAGACCGTTGACGAAGTCGCCGCAGTTGGCGACGCCATCCGCATCGGTCTTGGCGGTGCACGAACCACCGGCACCGGTGAACGTCACGTTCTCACCCACGACCGGCTTGCCGCCCTCGTCGGTCAGACGCGCCGCGAACGTCAGCGTCACCCGCGCCAACGGCACGAGCGGCAGCAGACCCTTGCCCGGCTTCGCCGGCAGCACCGCCAGGATCGACGGGTAGATCCGCATCCCGGCCTTCGACTTGCGCACCGTGTAGGTGACGGTCTTCTCCGTCACCTTGCCGTGCTCGTCGGTCGCCTTGACGGTGAACGTGTGCGTGCCCGGCGTGGTCGTGTCGATCGGCTGACCGTTCGGCGTCGTCGCCTCGCAGCTGGTGATCGCCGCGCCGTTCGCACCCTCGCAGGTGTACGCCGCCGGCACGTCCTGGCCCGCGTAGTACTCGGCGCCGTCGGTCGGCCCGGTCACCGTCACCGACGGCGGGTCGAGCGGCTGCGCGCAGCCGGTGACGGCCTGGGCCAGGCCCCAGCCGCTGGCCGAGCCCGAAGGCAGGGCGTAGCCGTTCAGCTGCAGCTGCGGATCGGTCGCGTCGTCCGGCGCGTCGATCGTGCTCAGCGTCGCCGCGCCGCGGTTGGCGACGTACATCTTGCCGTCCGGAGCGAGCCGGACCGCGCCGCCGTTGCCGATCGCGCCGAGGAACTGCTCGCTGGCCTTGATCCCGGTCGCGTCGCTCGGATCGCTGATGTCGTAGCGCAGCAGCGAGGCGCCGCCGAAGATCCGGGTCGCGTACAGGTAGTCGCCGCTGGGCGAGAAGTCGGCGTAGTAGCCGTTGCTGCCGTTGGCCGTCGCGGTGTCCCACTCGGCGGTCTGGGTCAGCGCGCCGGTGGTGGCGTCGAAGTCCATCAGCCGCAGGCGGGCGGGCTGGCTGCCCGACGCCACGTTGCCGCTCATCAGCGCGACCCGCTTGAGGTCCGGGCTGACCGAGAGCGAGCCGAAGCCGTTGAAATTGTTGTCCGGCATCGTCGAGACGACGGCGGTGCCGGTGACGGGGCCGTTCTCGTCGAACTCGTAGGCCAGCACCTCGGGACCGCCCTGGGTGTTGGTGATCACCCAGAAGCCGGTGCCGTCGTCGTTGGGCACGGCGGTGATCGCCTCCGACGCGGTGCCCGCGGCGCCCAGCGCCACGTTCTTGGTCGCGGTGACCTCGCCGAGACCGCCGTTGGCGGTCATGTCGACCACCGAATAGGTCAGGTCGCCCTTGCCGGGACCGGAGCCGTGGTTGACCGTCGCCTCGGCGCTGGTCGTGACCACGAAGTAGCGGCCCGGATGACCGATCGCCGGGAACGCCGCGACCGTCTGCGTGGCCGAGTCGTTGCCGAGCAGGCCGGTGCCGTTCGGCATCACGTCGCTGTTGCGGTCGTAGACCTGCTGGCCGTTGGACCAGAACAGCAGCTCGCCGCTGGTGTCGGTGACGACCGTCGCGCCCTCGACGGCGGACTTGGTGCCGACCGACGCGGTCGCCGTGTTGCCCGTGGTGCCGAAGTCGATGTGACCGCGGGTGCCGAAGAACCAGTGCCGCTGCGTGGCGCGGGTCTGCTCCGGCGTACAGGTCTGGAGCGCCGGCGCGGCGCTGGCCGGCCCGGCCATGGCCAGCGTCGCGCTCAGCGCGGCGACGGCCGAGACCGCCAGGCGCCGAGCTCGGCGCGCGGCCGAGGGACTGAACGTCCTCATTCGGGTTTCCCCCCTTGGTGGAAATGTCCACGCCCACGGACCCATCGACCGCGAGCGCTCAGGCCGGACTGTACCCCCGAATCGGCCGTGCACCGCCGAAGTTCACCTGGGTGAATCGCGCGATTTCACCCGCCGAGGCGGCGCCGCCGCCCGAGCGGCAGCAGCAGCCAGAGGACGGCCAGCCAGCCGGCGGTCCAGACCGCCGGAACGACCGCCACCCAGCCGTCGAGCACGCGGTCGCCGACCATCACCGCCGCCGCGGTCAGCGCGATCGAGGTCGCCGCCGACCCGGCCAGCAGCAGCCGCGAGCCGACCGCCACCAGCCACGCCGCCTGGCCGTGGTGCAGCAGCACCCGGTGGAGCACGCTCGGGGCGAGGAAGAACCCGGTCCCGAGGATCGCCGCCAGCAGCGTCACGACGTAGGTGTCGCGCTGGAGGCCCTGGAGGTCGGCGCTGAACGGCACCGCCAGCAGGAAGCCGGTGATCACCTGCACCCCGACCGCGGCGACCCGCGTCTCCTGGAGCAGCTCGGCGATCTGCCGCGTGTGGCGCTCGCTGTCCGTCTCCCCCGTGCGCGGCTGGCTGCTCATCGGCCCCCGATCAGGCGCGCGGTCCCACGCCCATCGCCTCGCGGACGTCGGCCACCACCGGCCGGGCGATCGCGCGGGCCTTCTCGGCCCCGATCGCCAGCGCCCGCTCGATCGCGGCCTCGTCGCCGCGCAGCTCCGCGTAGCGCTCGCGGATCGGGGCCAGCAGGGCGTTGACCGCCTCGGCCGCCTGGCCCTTGAGGTCGCCGTAGCCGCGGGCGTCGGCCAGCGACGCCTCGACCTCGTCCGGGGTCCGGTCGGTCGAGGCGGCGAGGATGTCGATCAGGTTCGCCACCCCGGCCTTGCCCTCGCCGCGGCGGATCAGCGGCGGGTCGTCGGAGTCGGTGACCGCGCGCTTGAGCTTCTTCTCGGTCGCCTTCGCGTCGTCGAGCACGTAGAGCGTGCCCTCGATCGAGCCGCTCGAGGTCGACATCTTCTTCTCGGGGGTCTGGAGATCCATGATCCGCGCGGCGACCGTCGGGTAGACGCCCTCCGGGACCTTCAGGATCTCCTGGCCGTCGCCGGCGAAGCGGGCGTTGAAGCGGAGCGCGATGTCGCGCATCAGCTCGATGTGCTGTCGCTGGTCGTCGCCGACCGGTACCCGATCGGCGCGGAAGGCCAACACGTCGGCGGCCATCAGCACCGGGTAGAGGAAGAGCCCGGCCGAGACCAGCTCGCGCTGCTGGGCCGACTTCTCCTTGAACTGGTGCATCCGGTTGAGGTCGCCGTGGGCGGTGACGGCCGTCAGCAGCCAGGTCAGCTCGGGGACCTCGGGCACGTCGCCCTGGCGGTAGAGGATCGAGCGCTCGGGATCGAGCCCCGCCGCCAGCAGGATCGCGACCGTGTCGTAGGTCCGCTCGCGCAGCTCGGCCGGGTCGTAGGCGACGGTCGTGGCGTGCAGGTCGACGACGCAGAAGATCGCCTCGTCGCCGGCCGCCGCGGCCTGCTCCTGCCCGGTGACGTAGTGGCGGATCGCCCCCAGGTAGTTCCCCAGGTGCTTGCGACCGGTGGGCTGGATGCCGGAGTAGACGCGCACGAGCCGCAGCGTACCCCGCCCGGGCCGCCGTTCGCCGTCCCCCACGGGGGGCCGCGGGCCACGCGATAGGTTCGTGTCCTCCACCCGCCCCCTTCCCAGGAGTCCCACGTGTTCCAGCAGATCCTCGTCGGCTGCGATCGCGGTCCCGGCACCGCCGACGCGCTCCAGCTGGCGGCCGAGCTGGCCCAGCTCGACGACGCCACCGAGCTGCTGCTGGTCCACGCCTATCCCCCGGCCCCGACCCGCTTCGGCCGCCGCGGCAAGGAGGAGGAGCTGGACGACGCGCTCCACGGCGAGGGGATGGAGCTGCTGGAGCGGCTGCGCGAGCGGCTGCCGGAGGAGCTGCGCGGCCGCGTCGAGCTGCTGTCGCTGCCGGTCGCCTCGCCCGCCTACGCGCTCCACGACGTCGCCTCCGGTCGCAACGCCGACCTGATCGTCGTCGGCCCCGCCCAGCACGGCCCGGTCGGCCGGCTGCTGCTGGGCAGCGAGAGCGTCGGGATCGTCCACGGCGCGCCCTGCCCGGTGGCGATCCCGCCCCGCAGCCACGGCCACCACGGCCACGCCGGCGACGCGACCCGCGCGATCGCCCCGATCGGGGTCGGCTACGACGGCTCCAGCGTCAGCGACGAGGCGGCCGAGCTGGCCGCCCGGCTGGCGGTCGCCCAGGGCCGCTCGCTGGACGTGATCGGCGTGGCGGAGATCGTCGCCTGGCCGCCGACGCCGGGCGCGATCGCCCCGGTCCCGGTCGACCCGCTGGTGGTCGAGCGGCAGGTCCAGGAGCTGCTCGACGAGCGGATCGCCAGCCTGCCCGAGGCGGCCCGGCCGCGCGCGATCGCCGTCCACGGCTCGGCGGTCGACGAGCTGGTCGAGCGCTCGTCGGAGCTGCACCTGCTGGTGGTCGGCTCGCGCGACTACGGGCCGCTGCGGCACGTGCTGCTGGGCAGCGTCTCGCGGCCGGTGCTCGACGGCGCCAACTGCCCGGTGCTGGTGGTGCCGCGGTCGGTGGTGCCGGACGAGGCCGCCTGACCCTCGCCGGCGGCCGCTGGGGGCCAGCCCCGATCGCGACCGCAGATCGGGGCCAGCCCCGACGACCGCGGCCGCCGGCGGGCGGATGCTCGGGCTCCATCCAGCGACCGCCGCCGCGGCGGTCCGTCCCCGGCGAGGAGCCGCCGCCATGAACCCGAGCACCCTGGTGCCGACGACGCACCAGCCCCCGTCCCCGGTCGAGCCCGATCTCGACTCGGCCGCCATCGACCCGCCGGTCCCCGAGCAGCCGCCGCGGGCGATGGGGTGGCTGCGCGACCTGCCCGACGTCCGCGACTACACCGTCGCCAGCGCCGAGGTCGCGCCGCTGCTGGCCGGGACCCCGATCGCCGGCGACCCGGCCGCGCTGCCGGCCAGCGCCGACCTGCGGGCCTGGTGCTCGCCGATCGAGGACCAGCGCACGATCGGCTCCTGCACCGCCCACGCCGCGGTCGGCCTGGTCGAGTACTTCGAGCGCCGGGCCTTCGCCCACCACCTCGACGGCTCGCGGCTGTTCGTCTACAAGACCACCCGCGACCTGATGGGCGTGACCGGCGACACCGGCGCCTACCTGCGCTCGACGATGGGCGCGCTGGCGCTGCTCGGGGTCCCGCCCGAGAAGTACGCCCCCTACGACGTCGCCCGCTTCGACGACGAGCCGACGCCGTTCCTCTACGCGTTGGCGCAGGCGTTCCAGGCCCTCACCTACTACCGGCTCGATCCGAGCGGGACCGCGCCGGCCGACGTCGTGACCGCGGTCAAGCGCCACCTCGCCGCCGGACTGCCCGCGATGTTCGGCTTCAGCTGCTACTCGTCGCTGCGGGCCGCCAGCACCACCGCCAGCGGCAAGATCCCGTTCCCGGTCGCCAGCGAGTCGGTGATCGGCGGCCACGCGGTCGACGCGGTCGGCTACGACGACGGGATCACGATCGTCAACCCGGCCGCCCGCCGCGCGACCACCGGGGCGTTCCTGATCCGCAACTCCTGGGGCAGCGGCTGGGGCATGCAGGGCTACGGCTGGCTGCCCTACGAGTACGTGCTGCGCGGGCTCGCCGTCGACTGGTGGGTGCTGGCGAAGGCGGAGTGGCTGGAGACCGCGCCCTTCCAGGCCTGACCGGGGGGCCGTCGCGCGGCGGGGGGATCTCAGGCGATCGCCTCGTGGGCCGCCCAGCGGCGGGCGGCCACGACCCGCCGGTGGATGCTGCGCGACGGCGCCAGGCCCAGCTTCAGGTAGATCCGGTGGATGTGGTGCTCGAGCGTCTTGCCGCTGATCCACAACCGCTCGCAGATCTCCTCGTTCGAGCAGCCGCAGGCGACCAGCCGCAGGACCTCCTGCTCGCGGTGGGTCAGGTCGGCGATCCCCTCGCAGGACGCCGGCGTCGGCTCGCGGACCAGTTGCTGCATCGTGGCGCCAGCCTCGCGCGCCGCCGCCGCGGGCGCATCGTGGTGCCCACCACGATCCTTGGCCGCGGGCTCAGCCCTCCAGCAGCGCCGAGGCCTCCAGCCAGGCGGCCTCGGCCTGCTCGCGCTCGCCGTGGAGCCCGCTCAGCTCCTGCTGCAGCTCGCGCAGCCGGCCGTGGTCGGTGGCGCTGGCGGCCATCAGCTCGTGCAGCTCGGCCTCGCGGGCGTCGAGCTTCTCCATCGTCCGCTCCAGCCGCTGGACCTGCTTGCGGGTGGCGTGGACCTCGGCCCCCGAGAGCCCGGCCTCCGGCGCCGCCCGCTCGCCGCGGCGCGGGGCCGCGGCCTGCTCGGCCAGCGCCCGCCGCTCGCGCACGTACTGCTCGATCCCGCCCGGCAGGTGGCGGATCCGGCCGTCCGTGTCGAGCCCGTGGACGTCGTCGCAGACCCGCTCGACGAAGTAGCGGTCGTGGCTGACGACCACCAGCGTGCCCGGCCAGCGGTCGAGCAGGTCCTCGAGCGCGGTCAGGGTGTCGATGTCGAGGTCGTTGGTCGGCTCGTCGAGCAGCAGCACGTTCGGCTCCTCCATCAGCAGCCGCATCAGCTGCAGCCGCCGCCGCTCGCCGCCGGAGAGGTCGCGGACCAGCGTCCGGGCCTTGGCGCCGCGGAAGCCGAAGCGGTCGCAGAGCTGGGCCGCGGTCAGCTCCTGGCCGTCGCTGGTGGTGGTCGCGCCGCGGATCTCCTCCAGCGACTCCAGCACCATCAGGTGGCCGGGGATCTCGGCGGTGTCCTGCGACAGGTGGGCCAGGCGGACGGTGGTGCCGCGGTCGACGCTGCCGCTGGTCGGGGCGATCGCGCCGCCGAGGACGTTGATCAGCGTGGTCTTGCCGGCGCCGTTGACGCCGACCAGCGCCACCCGGTCGCCGGGGCCGAGCCGCCAGGTGACGTCGCGCAGCAGCGTCCGCTCGCCGAAGCGGACGCCGACGTCGACCGCCTCCAGCACCTTGTCGCCGAGCCGGGCGCTGGCGAAGCGCAGCAGCTCGACCCCGTCGCGGGCGGGCGGCTCGTCGGCGATCAGGGCGTTGGCCGCCTCGATCCGGAACTTCGGCTTCGAGGTCCGGGCCGGCGGGCCGCGCCGCAGCCAGGCCAGCTCCTTGCGCATCAGCTGCTGGCGACGGTCCTCGCGGGCGGCGGCCTGGCGGTCGCGCTCCGCCCGCGCCAGCACGTAGGCCGCGTAGCCGCCCTCGTACTGGTGGACGGTGCCGTCGACGACCTCCCAGGTGCGGGTGCAGACGGCGTCCAGGAACCAGCGGTCGTGGGTGATCACCACCATCGTGCCCTTGCGGGTGGCCAGGTGGTCGGCCAGCCAGGCGACCCCCTCGACGTCGAGGTGGTTGGTCGGCTCGTCGAGCAGCAGCAGGTCAGGGCTGTCGAGCAGCAGCTTGGCGAGCGCGATCCGCCGCCGCTCGCCGCCGGAGAGCGGGTGGATGACGGTGTCGAGCCCGTCCGGGAAGCGGGTCACCGCGACGCCGCCGAGCAGCCCGTCGAGGACCGAGCGGAAGCGGGCGTCGGCCGCCCACTCGTGGTCGGCGCGGCCGCCGACCAGCTCGTCGCGGATCGTCTTCTCCGCGTCGAGCTCGTCCTGCTGGCCGATCGTGGCCAGGTGGAGGCCGCCGACGCGGGTCGCCTGGCCGGCGTCCGGCGTCTCGAGCCCGGCGATCAGCCGCAGCAGCGTCGACTTGCCGTCGCCGTTGCGGCCGACGATCCCGATCCGGTCGCCCTCGTCGACCCCCAGCGTGACGCCGCTCAGGACGGTGCGGCTGGCGTAGCCCTTGTCGACGTCCTTGAGGTTGACGAGGTTGCGCGGGGCGGCGGCCATCCGTCCCCCATCTTGCCGCCTCGGGCCGGTCCTCCGTCGGCCGGCCCTCGGTGTCGGTCCCGGTGGCTAGTGGTGGTCCTCGACCAGCTCGCGCATCCGCCGGTACTCGTCGGCGGTGATCTCACGCCCGCCGAGGGTCGAGAGCGCCGGGTCGCCCTCCAGGTAGTCCGGCTCGTTGCGGCGCCAGACGGCGAGATAGCGGTAGAAGGGCACGATCGGGTGCAGGTGGTGGACCAGGTGGTAGTTCTGGTAGAGCAGCAGCGGCGACACCCACCGCTCGCCGCCGATCCGGTTGCGGGTGGTCTTCAGCCGGTCCTCGGTCGGACGGTGGTGGAGCCCGTTGTGGGGCAGGTAGTCGAAGGCGTAGGCCAGCCACGCGATCGCGAGCCGCGAGGGGACGAACAGCAGGACCAGCCACTCGACGACGTGGCCGGTGGCGATCAGGGCGACCGGGATCAGGATCCCCAGCGCCATGAAGGTCAGCGCCTCGACCTGCTCCTTGGGCCGGCGGGTGCGCAGCTTCGGCAGGTAGAAGGCGACGTAGGCGTAGTCGATCGACACCCACCGCAGCGGCCGCTGCCAGGCGGGCCCCTCCATCGTGTAGTGGTCGGGGTCGGCACCGTCGTCGTGGTTGGTGAACCGGTGGTGCTGCATGTGGATGAAGCGCCAGACCGGGAACGCCGCGTGGAGGGCGAAGAAGGGGGTCGACAGGCGGCCCATCAGGTCGTTCAGCCACTTCACGCGCGACGCGGAGTGGTGGCCGGCGTCGTGGGCGACGGTGAACAGCAGGTAGCTGGCGATCGCGTTGATCGGGATCACCGCCCACCAGGCCAGGGCGTCGCTCAGGTAGAGCGCCGAGCTGCCGATCCAGGCCGCCATCCCGACGACCAGCAGCACCAGCGTCGGGGTGGCGACGACGGGGACTGGCTCGTCCGGATTGGGGATCCGGCGGACGGTGACGGGGCTGTCGGCGGGAACGCTGGACATCGACTCCTCCGGGGGGGGGTTGACGGTGTGTCGAACCGTACGCCGCCGCGGGGAGGCCGACCACCGCCACCCCGCCCACACCGGTGTGCAGCTTGCACACCGGCTGCCCGCCCTCTCCGCTCGCGTGGCGGTTGACCCCCGGCGTCCGGGGGCGATCCGCCACGCGAGCGGAGGTGGGGCGAGGCGAGGGAGGCGGCGCGGGCGGGCGGGGGTCAGTCGAGGACGGCGCGGTCGAGCGCGTCGGCCAGGACGAGCGCGGCCAGCAGCTCGGTCGGGCGCTCCTGGATCGGTCGCCCGCGCAGGCCCTCGGCCCGCCGCACCCGCTGGAAGACGGTGTTGCGGTGGACGGCCAGCTGGTGGGCCGCCGCCCCCGGTCCCCCGTGCGGCGCGACCACCGCCAGCAGCGTCCGGCGGTCGCGGCGGGTGGCCGGGTCGTCGGCGGCCAGCGCGCCCAGCTCGGCGCGGACGAACGCCCGCGCGGCGTCGAGGTCGCGCGACAGCAGGTCGATCAGGGCCACGTCGCCGTAGACGGTCAGGGCCGGCGTCGGGGCGCCGATCAGGCCGGCCACCCGCCGCGCCCGCTGGGCCTGGTCGTGGCTGGTCCGGAAGCCGTCGATCCCGCCCGCCGGCTCGCCGAGCGCGACGCCGACCTCGGGCGCGGCGTGGCGCAGCCGCTCCAGGGTCGCGGCCCGGTCGAGCGGCTCGCCGGCGTTGACCCAGCCGGCCAGCGTCTCCGGATCCTCCGGGACCAGCAGCGAGCGAGCGGCGCCGTGGGCGCGGGTCAGGGCCGCCGCGGCTCGCTCCAGCTGGGCCGGGTCGCCGGCGGTCCAGCAGACGAAGGCCACCTGCCGGGGGCCGAACTGGTGGCCGAGCGACTGCTCGGCGGCGGCGCGGTCGACCGTCTCCCCCGCCAGCACCGTCCGGACGACATCGGCGCGGACGACCGCCACCCGCCGCTGCCGCCGCTCGCGCTCGGCCAGGTACTCGTTGCCGACCTGGCCGGAGACGACGTCGATGTAGTGGAAGACGAAGGCCGCGGTCTCGCGCATCGCGTCGACCAGCTGGTCGCGGTCGTCGATCGCCGTCACCAGCTCGGCGCTCCAGCGCTCCCAGAAGTAGGCGTGGCCGACGCGGTAGAAGCGCAGCGTGGCGTCGATCCCGTGGCCGCGGGCGGCCATCCGCCGGGCGTGCTCCAGCGCCGCGATCGGCGCCTCGGTGGCGGAGACCGGGATCCCGTGGCGGATCATCGAGAGGATCGCCTCGACGTTCGACGCGCACGAGGCGAGGGTCAGGTCGGAGATCTCCGGATCGGCCGACGCCTGCGGGATCCGCGCCGTCAGGTAGGCGTGCATCTCGCCCGCGATCGTGTCGAGGTCGCGGGCCCAGGCGCCGGCGAGCTGCCGCACCTCGGGCGTCGCGATCGGCGGCGGGATCAGCCCGCGCTCGGCACTCATGGGGCGAGCCTGCCAGACCGGCGCGCCCTGCGCCGCCTCCCGCCCCGGACGGGCGCGGAAGGCGGCGCGACGGACGCTCAGTCGAGCGGCTGACGGATCACCGGCCGCTTGGCCGCGCCGGCCTCGTCGAGCCGGCGGACCGGCGTCGAGTAGGGCGCGTTGCGGGCGATCGTCGGGTCCTCGGCGGCCTCGCGGAGGATCTCGGCGATCGCCTCGGCGAAGGCGTCGAGCGTCTCCTTGGCCTCGGTCTCGACCGGCTCGACCAGCAGCGCCTCGTCGACCAGCAGCGGGAAGTAGACCGTCGGCGGGTGGAAGCCGTGGTCGAGCAGCCGCTTGGCCAGGTCGAGCGTCTTCAGGCCCAGCTCGCGCTTCATCGGCTCGCCGGAGAGGACGAACTCGTGCATGCAGCGCTTGCCGAAGGCCAGCGGCAGCTGCTCGCGGACCCCCAGCTGCTCCAGCTTCGCCAGCAGGTAGTTGGCGTTGAGGACGGCGATCTCCGACGCGTCGCGGAGGCCGCCGGCGCCGAGGCTGGTGATGTACGTGTAGCTGCGGACGAAGCAGCCGTAGTTGCCCTGGAAGCCGCGCAGCTTGCCGATCGAGCGCGAGCCCGGCTCGCCCTCGGGGAGGTCCTGGGCCCGCTCGACCAGCGAGTAGCGGTGGCCCTCGAAGCCCGTGGAGGGGTCGGCGTCGGGAGCGAGCGGCTCGCGCCGGATCACCGGCAGCGGCAGGTAGGGCGCGATCCGGTCGGAGACGGCGATCGGGCCCGAGCCGGGACCGCCGCCGCCGTGCGGCTGGGTGAACGACTTGTGCAGGTTGAAGTGCACGATGTCGAAGCCCATGTCGCCCGGGCGGGTGATGCCCATGATCGCGTTCAGGTTCGCGCCGTCGTAGTACAGGACGCCGCCGACCCCGTGGACGATCGCCGCGATCTCCTCGATGTTCGGGTCGAAGATCCCCAGCGTGTTGGGGTTCGTGAGCATGATCAGCGCGGTCTGCTCGTCGGCCTTCGCGCGCAGGTCGTCGAGGTCGACGCCGCCGTCGGGGTTGGTCGCGACCTTCACGACCTCGAGCCCGGCCATCGTCACCGTCGCCGGGTTCGTCCCGTGGGCGGTGTCGGGCGTCAGGACCTTGGTCCGCGTCTCGCCGCGGGCCTCGTGGTAGGCGCGGGCCAGCAGCACGCCGGCTAGCTCGCCGTGCGACCCGGCCGAGGGCTGGAGGCAGACGTGCGGCAGGCCGGAGACCTCGGCCAGCTGGCCCTCCAGGCCGTGCATCAGCGCCAGCGCGCCCTGGGCCCGCTCCGGCGACTGCAGCGGGTGCAGGCGGGCGTGGCCGGGCAGCGCGGTGACCCGCTCGTGCAGCCGCGGGTTGTGCTTCATCGTGCACGACCCGAGCGGGTAGAAGCCGGTGTCGAGGTCGAAGTTGCGCCGCGACAGCCGCACGTAGTGCCGGACCAGCTCCGACTCCGTCACCTCGGGCAGCCGCGCCGGCGCGCTGCGGCGCAGCTTCGCGGGCAGGATCTCGTCGAGCGGGACCTCGGGGACGCCGCTGGCCGGAGCCACGAACGACCGCCGGCCGGCCGCGCCCTTCTCGAAGATCGTGGTCGCGTGGTCGCGCTGGATCGGGTTGACCGAGCTGGTCGGCGCGGCCAGTGGACGGGGATCGGAGCCGCCCGCGGCGGGCAGCAGGCGCTCGTCGGCGACGGTGCTCATGCGGGGACCTCCGTCCGGGTGGCGGCTCGCTGGGCGGCGATCGCCTCGCTCAGCAGCTCGGCCAGGCGGTCGATCTGCTCCTTCGTCCGCTGCTCGGTCAGCGCCACCAGCAGCCCGTCGGCGTGCTCGTCGCCGAGCAGCCGGCCGAGCGCCAGGCCCGGGTGGTAGCCCCGCGCCTGGACGTGGTCGACCAGCGCCGGCACGTCGATCCCCGGCAGCCGCAGCGCGAACTCGCGCACGACCGGCTGCTCGTGCAGCAGCTCGACGCCGTCGATCGCCGCCAGCGTGGTGCGGGCGTAGTGGGTCCGCTGGACCAGCAGCTCGGCCAGCTCGGGCAGGCCGTCCTTGCCGAGCCAGCCGAGGTAGACCACGCCGGCCAGCGCGTTCAGGGCCTGCGAGGTGCAGATGTTCGAGGTCGCCTTCTCGCGGCGGATGTGCTGCTCGCGGGTCTGGAGCGTCAGCACGAAGCCGCGGCGGCCGTCGACGTCGGTCGTCTCGCCGGCGATCCGGCCCGGCATCCGCCGCAGGAAGCTCTCGCGGGCGGCGAAGAAGCCGAACGAGGGGCCGCCGAAGTCGAGCCGGTTGCCGAGCGTCTGGCCCTCGCCGACGGCGACGTCGATCCCGACCTCGCCGGGCGGCGCCAGCACGCCGAGCGCGATCGGGTCGTAGGCCCCGACCGTCACCAGCTTCTCGCCGCCGGCCTGCTTGGCCGCGGCGGCCAGCGCGGCGACGTCCTCGACCGCGCCGAGGAAGTTCGGCTGCTGGACGATCGCGACCGAGGTCGCCTCGTCGATCGCCGCCGCCCAGGCGTCGGCGTCGGTGGCGCCGTCGCGCAGCGGCACCACGACCAGCTCGCTGCCGTAGCCCTTGGCGTAGGTCTCGAGCGTGGCCAGCGTGTGCGGATGGGCCCCGGCCGAGACGACGATCCGCGTGCGGCCGTTGTGGAGCTTGCCCAGGTAGGCCGCCGCGGCGACCGCCGAGGGACCCTCGTAGACCGACGCGTTGGAGACGGGCAGCGCGGTCAGCTCGCTGATCGCGGTCTGGTACTCGAACATCACCTGCAGCCCGCCCTGCGAGACCTCGGGCTGGTACGGCGTGTAGGGCGTCAGGAACTCCGAGCGCCCGAGCAGCATGTCGATGATCGACGGGACGTAGTGGTCGTACATCCCGGCGCCGAGGAAGGTGACCTCGTCCTCGGCCGAGACGTTGGCGGCCGACAGGTCGCGCAGGTGGGTGTACACCTCCTGCTCCGAGCGGCCGTCGGGCAGGTCGAGCGGCTCCTGGCGCAGCAGCGCGGCGGGGATCTGCTCGGCGAGCAGGTCGCTGATCGAGCTGACCCCGACCGCGGCGAGCATCGCCTCGCGGTCGGCGTCGGTGGCGGTGGTGTAGCGGGTCACGTCAGTCGCGGTCCGGTGTGGCGTTCGGGTTCGGGGGGCCACCGCGCCAAAACCGCGGAAGCCCGGGAGCCCGGCCGTCCGAACCGCGCCCGCGGTCCGGCCGGACCGGGCGGTCCAGCAGGCGTTCGGTCAGCCGAGGGTCGCGACGTAGGCGTCGCGGTCCAGCAGCGCGTCGACCTCGCTCGTGTCGGTCAGACGGACCTTGACGAGCCACCCCCCATCGTACGGGTCCTCGTTGATGGCCTCGGGCCCGTCCTCGAGGGCGCCGTTGACCTCGATGATCTCGCCCGAGAGCGGGGCGACCACGTCGGAGACCGCCTTCACCGACTCGATCTCGGCGTAGGACTCGTCCTTGGTGACGGTCGCGCCGACCTCCGGCGGGTCGAAGAAGACGACCTCGCCGAGGGCGTCCTGGGCGTACCAGGTGATCCCGAAGACGGCCGTGTCGCCGTCGATTCGGGCCCAGTCGTGCTCGGCGTGGTACTTCAGGTCCTCGGGGTAGGAGGCGTCGGCCATCTCAGGGTCTCCTGGAGCGGGGTTCGGTGGTGGAAGCGGGTGGGGCTACGCCTGCGGCGAGCGGTAGAGCGGCTTCTGGGCGATCTCGGCCGGGCGGACCTTGCCGCGGACGTCGACCTCGATCGCGACGCCGGGGGTCGCCTGCTCGGCGGGCACGTAGGCCAGGCCGATGCCGGTCTCCAGCGACGGGGAGTAGCCGCCGCTGGTGACCACGCCGCCGCCGACGACCGGGTTGCCCGGGCGCGGGATCCCCTTGTCGACGAAGCGGAAGGGGACCAGCTTCTCGGCCGGGCCGGCCGCGCGGACGGCGCGGGTGGTCTCGGCGCCGATGTGGCCGGTGTCCTCCTTGACCGCCCAGCCGAGGCCGGCGCCGATCGGGTCGCGGTCCTCGGTGAGGTCGTTGCCGTAGAGGTGGAAGCAGGCCTCGAGCCGCAGCGTGTCGCGGGCGCCGAGCCCGGCCGGGACGGCCCCGGCGGCCAGCAGCGCGTCCCAGACGGCGGGCGCGGCGGCGGGCGGCAGCAGGATCTCGACCCCGTCCTCGCCGGTGTAGCCGGTGCCGGCGACCAGCGCGTCGACCGCGTCCGCGCGCTCGCCGTCGCCGACGTGGACGCGGGCGATCTGGAACTTGCCGGGAAGAGGGTGGTGGGCGACCGACTCGACGATCGCCCGCGCCCGCGGGCCCTGGACGGCGAGCATCGCGTAGTCGTCAGCGGCGTCCTCGACGGTGACGTCGAAGCCCTCCGCCTGCTGCCGGAACCACGCCAGGTCCTTGCCGTGGTTGGCCGCGTTGGTGACCGTCAGGTAGGTCTGGTCGGCCAGCCGGTAGGTGAAGAGGTCGTCGATCACGCCGCCGTCCTCGCGCAGCAGCAGCGCGTACTGCGAGCCGTGGACCTCGATCTTGGCGACGTCGTTGGAGAGGATCCGCTGCAGGAACTCGAGCGCCTGCGGGCCGTAGGTGCGGATCTCCCCCATGTGCGAGACGTCGAAGACCCCGGCGTCGCCGCGGACGGCCAGGTGCTCCTCCTTGACGCCGACGTACTGGACCGGCATCTCCCAGCCGGCGAACGGCACCAGCCGCGCCCCGGCGGCCACGTGGGCGGCGTGGAGGGCGGTGCGGCGCAGGTCGGTCGTCTCGCTGGTCACGGGCGCCACCCTACCAACGGGCCAGGCGCGCTCCGGGCCCTCAGCGACGGGCCGCCTCGCCCAGGCCCAGCAGCTCGATCGCCCGCTCCCGCATCAGGTACTTCTGGACCTTGCCGGTGACCGTCATCGGGAACTCGTCGGTGACGTGGACGTAGCGCGGCACCTTGTAGTGGGCGATCGTGCCGCGGCAGAAGTCGCGGATCGCCTCGCCGTCGACGGTGGCGCCGGCGCGGGGCACGATCCAGGCCATGATCTCCTCGCCGAAGCGCTCGTCCGGGACCCCGATCACCTGCACGTCGGCGACGTCGGGATGGGTGTAGAGGAACTCCTCGATCTCGCGCGGGTAGACGTTCTCGCCGCCGCGGATGATCATGTCCTTGCTGCGGCCGACGATCCGCAGGTAGCCGCCGTCGTCGATCGTGGCCAGGTCGCCGGTGTGCATCCAGCCCTCGCCGTCGATCGCCTCGGCGGTCCGCTCCGGGTCGTTCCAGTAGCCCCGCATGACGCTGTAGCCGCGGGTGCAGAGCTCGCCGGTCTCGCCGCGGGCGACGGTCTCCCCGCCCGGGTCGACGACCTTCACCTCGACGTGCGGGTGGACCCGGCCGACCGTCCCCACCCGCTGCTCCAGCGGGTCGTCGGCGGCGGTCTGGGTCGACACCGGCGAGGTCTCCGTCATGCCGTAGCAGATGGTCACCTCGCTCATGTGCATCCGCTCGATCACCTGCCGCATCACCTCGGCCGGGCAGGGCGAGCCGGCCATGATCCCGGTCCGCAGCGTCGACAGGTCGTGGTCGTCGAAGCCGGGGTCGGCGAGCATCGCGATGAACATCGTCGGCACCCCGTAGAGCGACGTGCAGCGCTCGGCCGCGACCGCCCGCAAGGTCGCCGCCGGCTCGAACGCCTGGGCCGGGATCACCACGCAGGCTCGGTGGGCGAGCGCCGCGAGGGTGCCCATCACCATCCCGAAGCAGTGGTAGAAGGGCACCGGCACGCAGATCCGGTCGTCGGGCCCGTAGCGGCAGCCATTGCCGACCAGGAAGCCGTTGCCGAGGATGTTGCGGTGGGTGAGCGTGGCCCCCTTCGGGAAGCCGGTGGTGCCGCTCGTGTACTGGATGTTGATCGGGTCGTCGGGGCCGAGCGGCTCGCCGGCGCGCTCGACCGCCGCCGGATCCTGGCTGCGTCCGTCCTCGATCAGCGCCGACCAGCTGGGGTCGTCGAACCAGACCACGTCGGTCAGCTCGGGCAGCTGGTCGTGGACCTCGGAGAGGATCGCCACGTAGTCCGAGCTCTTGAAGCTGCGGGCGGCGATCAGCATCCGGCAGCCGGACTGGTCGAGCGCGTAGCGCAGCTCCGACGAGCGGTAGGCCGGGTTGATCGTCACCAGGATCGCGCCGATCCGGGCGGTCGCGTACTGGACCAGCGTCCACTCGGCGCGGTTCGGCGACCAGATCCCGACCCGGTCGCCGCGCCCGACGCCGCGGGCCAGCAGCCCGCGGGCGACCTCGTCGACGGCGGCCAGCAGCTCGCCGTAGGTCAGGCGCAGGTCCTGCTCGCAGGCCACCAGCGCCTCGCGGTCGGCCTGCTCGGTGGCCGCGCGCGCCAGCTCGCGACCGATCGTCTCCTGCGGGAGCGGCGGCTGCTCGCCGCCGCGGACATGGGACAGCTCCACGGGTCTCCTCCTCCTGGAGCCGACCCTAGCCCGCCCGCCGACCCGGGACCGACGAATCGGTCCTTAGGTCGGGGGTCCCCGCCCGTGGCCTAGCGGAGGAAGGCGGGGATGTCGATCTCGTCGTCGCCGATCTCCAGCGACGAGCGCTGGCGCTCGGCCCGCGGCACCCGGTCGCGCTCGGCGGCGCGGCGGGGACGCTCGCTGCCGCGCTGCGGCCGCGAGGCCGACTGCGACGGGGCGGCGCTGCGGCCGCGGCCCTTGTCGAAGCCGGTGGCGATCACGGTCACGCGGACCTCGTCGCCCATGTCCTCGTCGATCACGGCGCCGAAGATGATGTTGGCGTCGCCGTCGGCGGCCTGCTGGACGATCTCGGCGGCCTCGTTGACCTCGAACAGGCCCAGCTCGCGGCCGCCGGTGATGTTGAGCAGGATCCCGGTCGCGCCCTCGACGTTGTCCTCAAGCAGCGGGCTGGCGATCGCCGCCTTGGCCGCGTCGCCGGCGCGGGTCTCGCCGCCGGACTGGCCGATCCCCATCAGGGCGGTGCCGGCGTCGTGCATGACGGTCCGGACGTCGGCGAAGTCGAGGTTGATCAGGCCCGGGATCGTGATCAGGTCGGTGATGCCCTGGACGCCCTGGCGGAGGATGTTGTCCGCCGAGCGGAAGGCCTCGAGGATCGAGGTCCGCTTCTCGACCAGGCCGAGCAGGCGGTCGTTCGGGATCACGACCATCGTGTCGACGACCTCGCGCAGGCGGTTGATGCCCTCCTGCGCCTGGCGCATCCGCTGGCTGCCCTCGAACGAGAACGGCCGCGTGACGACGCCGACGGTCAGCGCGCCGATCTCGCCCTTGGCGATCTCGGCGATCACGGGGGCGGCGCCGGTGCCGGTGCCGCCGCCCTCGCCGGCGGTGACGAAGACCATGTCGGCGCCCTTCAGCGCCTCGCGGATCTCGTCACGCGACTCGGACGCGGCGGCGTGACCCACCTCGGGGTTCGCGCCCGCACCGAGACCGCGGGTCACCTCGGACCCGATGTTGATCTTGATGTCGGCGTCGCACATCTGCAGCGCCTGGGCGTCGGTGTTGCAGGCGACGAACTCCACGCCGCGGAGACCGGCATCGATCATCCGGTTGACGGCGTTGGTTCCGCCGCCGCCGACACCGACGACCTTGATGACGGCGAGATAGCTGCCAGTGGCATCCATGAGTGTGAGTCTTTCGGTCCTCGGGGTGCGCTTGAAGGTGATGCGGGTGGGATTCCGTCCGGCACGCAAACGCCCGGGAACGCCCAAGCTAGGGACGTTCGGAGCGAACTGTCAATCCCAAGTGTAGGCACGCAACGGGGCTTGCAGCGTCACGTCTCGACGTCGACGGCAGCCTCAACCACCATGCCCTAACGCTCTAGTTCAGGGTTGGGCCTGGGTTCCCTGCGGCGTGGTGGTGCCGGGAGTCGCCCCACCCCCGACGGCTCCCCCGGTCCCCGTTCCGGTGGCTCCGGTCGAGGTCGAGGTGGTGCCGCGGGCGGTCGCCCCGCCGCCGGTCGCCGTCGCGTCCGGGCCGGTCGCGGCGGTCGCGCCGCCGCTGGTGGGGGTCTCGGCGGTGCCGGTGCCGGTGGCGCCGGTGGCCCCGCTCGCGGCGCCCCCGCCGGCCGTCGTCCCGGCCCCCGTCCCGGCGCCGGAGGCGGTCTGGTCGGCGGCCCCGCGCGAGGCGACCACCCCGCCCGCGGCCGGCTGCTCCAGCTCGCGGAGCGCGTCGTCGCCGGCGCCCTGGCGCAGGTCGGGGGCCTTCGTGTTCGCCTTCGGCAGCGTCGGCACCGGCCCGCGGCCGGCGACCGGCTGCTCCGGCACGCGGAGGTCGATCCACGTCGCCCCGGCCGACGACGGGTCGGCGAGCACGGCGGCCGCCGCCGCCCACTTCGCCCGCAGGCGGTGGTCGTCGCGGAAGAGCAGCGCCGGGCCGTCGACCAGGCGGACGGTCGTCAGGTGCTCGACCCGGGCCACGCGGGCCAGGATCGGCGCCGGGGCGACGCCGAGGATCGCGACCGCCTCGCGCTGGCTGGACAGCAGCCGCTCGCCGTTCGCGCGGCCGCCCTGGATCACCGGCAGCTGCCCGGCCGGCCAGTCGGGGAGCAGCCGCCCGTCGGCGGAGACCGCCACCCGGCCGCTGCCCTGGGCGATCGCGCCGACGGCGAGCCGCTGGTGGACCTGGACCTGGACTCCGTGGGGGAAGCGGGTCTCGACCTCGACGCCGGTGATGCTGGCGTCGCCGGCGACCGCGCGGCGGACGCTGGCCTCGTCGAAGCCGAGGGTGCTCTGTCCGCTCGCCGCGCGCTCGATCGCGCGCCGCAGCTCGGGCGCGTTCGGGCCCTGGACCCCGACGACGGTCACGTTCTGGACCGCGCTGAGGCCGGTCAGCCGCAGCAGCAGGTAGATCGCCGCCACCAGGCCGAGCGCCGCCAGCGCGACCGTCCAGGCCATCCGCCGCGACGGTCCGGGAGCGCTCAGCCGCCGCGCGCCGCCGCCGATCCGGGGCAGGCGCGGCAGCGGCAGGGCGCTGCCGGCCTCCTGGAGGCGCGCGGTGAGGGAGTCGAGCGGCATCGCGTCCCCGTTCGCCGCCGAGGCCCTGGCCCCTTCCGCGATCGACGAGCGGGCGAGCGGCCGCTGCTCAGGCGACCAGGCCGCGGGCGACCGCGTCGACGTCCCCCGCCCCCATGCAGAGGCAGAGATCGCCGGCCCGCAGCAGCGCCGGCAGCCGGGCGATCGCGTCCTCGATCGTCGGCAGCCAGGCGACGGTGCGGCCGTCGCCGGCGTCGATCGTGGCGCGGACGATCGTGCGGCCGTCGACGCCGGGGAAGTCCCGGGCCCGCTCGCGGGCCGGGTAGACGTCCAGCACGCAGGCCAGGTCGGCCAGCGCCAGCGCGGCCCCGAACTCGGCGGCCAGGAACTGGGTCCGCGAGTACAGGTGCGGCTGGAAGACGGCCACCACCCGCCGCGGCGCCAGGCTGCGGGCGGCCTCGATCGTCCGCGCCACCTCGGTCGGGTGGTGGGCGTAGTCGTCGATCACCGCCACCCCGTGGGGCCCGACGCCGACCTGCTCGAAGCGGCGGCCGGTGCCGGGGAAGTCGACCATCGCCGCCGCCGCACGGGCCGGGTCGGCGCCGGCGAGCGCGGCGGCGGTCAGGGCCGCGGTCGCGTTCCAGGCGTTGTGGATCCCCGGCTGGCGGAGGGCGACCTCGCGGCCGTCCCACTGGAAGCGGCTGGTGCCGTCGGCGGCGTGCAGCTCGGCGACGTCGTAGCGGCGGGTGCGGCCGGAGTCGGTCGCCGGCGGCAGCACCCGGTCCAGCTCCCGGCGGTCCCAGACGATCCGCTCGCCGGCCTGGCCGAGGAAGGCCCGGAACGCCTCGTCCAGCTCGGCCCGCGAGCCGTAGGTGCCGTGGTGGTCGAGCTCGACGCTGGTGACGACGGCGATCTCGGGGTGGGTCTCCAGGAAGCTGCGGTCGGACTCGTCGGCCTCGACCACCAGCCACGGATCGGCGCCGACGTGGACGTTGCGGCCGGTCGAGCGGAGGATCCCGCCGACCAGGTACGAGGGATCGTGGCCGGCGCCCTGGAGCGCGTGGACGACCATCGCCGAGGTCGTCGTCTTGCCGTGGGCGCCGGCGACGGCGATCACCCGGTGGGCGGCGCAGACGTCGCGCAGCAGCGCGTGGCGCGAGAGGTCGGGCAGGCCGCGGCGGCGGGCCTCGACCCGCTCCGGGTTGTCGTCGGGGATCGCGGTCGAGCGGACCACCTCGACCTCGCCGGCGGGGACGTTGGCCGCGTCGTGACCGATCGCGACCGCGATCCCGGCCTCGCGGACGCCGGCCAGGTAGCGGCTCTCGCTGCGGTCGGAGCCGGTCACCTCGGCCCCCAGGCCCTTCGCCAGCACGGCCAGCGCGCTCATCCCGGCGCCGGCGATCCCCAGCACGTGCAGCCGCCGCCCGGCCCAGGGGCGGGCGTCGCGGTCGCGGCCGGCGGGGGCGGAGTCGGACACGCCGGGCAGGCTACGGCACCGACGGCGACGGGCGCCGCTATCGTGGGAGCCGATGTTGGCCATCGCCAGCCGCACGATCGCGTTCAGCCGCCTGCGCGGCGTCTGACCGCCGGCGAACGACCGCAGCCGCTGCCGCCCGCCCCCGCGGACGGCGCCCCGCTCCTCCTCGCCGGTCCTCCCGGGCGCTGACGCCCGGGCACGACGCTCGTCCGCGGCCGGCCTCCGCCCGCCGTGGACGTCCCCGTCCCGGCAAGGAGGCCACCGTGTCCCGCCGCCGTCCGAGGCCGTCGCGCCTCGCTCCGAACCCCTCCGGGGTTCATCTCCTGCACTCCCCCACCGTCCTTCGCCAGCTGGTCGCCGGCACGGCGCCGGGATCGCTGGTCGTCGACCTCGGCGCCGGTCCCGGCACGATCACCGCGGCGCTGGCCGCCCGCGGTGCGTCGGTGCTGGCGATCGAGCGCGATCCGCGCTTCGCCGCCGTGCTCCGCCGCCGGTTCGCCGACCAGCCGCGGGTCCGCGTGGTCGAGGCCGACCTGCGCCGCGCCCGGCTGCCGGCCCGCGCGCGGGTGGTGGCGAACCCGCCGTTCGCGCTGTCGACCCTGCTGCTGCGGCGGCTGCTCGGCGGATCGGGGCCGCCGCACCCCGGTGCCGACCTGCTGGTCGAGCACGGCTTCGCCCGCCGCGCGACCGCCGCCGCCGGTGCCGAGAGCGCCTGGTGGGCCGCCCGCCACGAGCTGCGGCTGCTGCGGCCGGTCGCCCCGAGCGCCTTCGCGCCGCCGCCGCGGGTCGCCGCCGCCCACCTGCGGATCCGTCCGCGGCCGCCGCTGCCGCCGGCCGAGGAGCGGGCGCTGCGGGCGCTGGTGGTCCTGGCCCACGGCCGGCCGCGATCGGCCCGGGCGGTCGCGGTCGAGGTGCTCGGCGCCCGTCGCGGACCGCGGACGCTGCGGGCGCTGGGCGTCGACGGCGGAGCGCCGGCGCGGACGGTGCCGGTGAGCGCCTGGCGGGCGGCGGTGCGACCGGTCGCGGGCGCGGCTCCGCGGCGGC
>NZ_JAWZSQ010000014.1:0-136346 GCF_034096925.1 Patulibacter defluvii | reverse complement strand
GGCGGCCGTCGGGGCGGGCGTTCCCGGCGCTGCGGTGGGCGCGGCGGCGGCGGCGGGCGGCGCGGGCGTGCCCGGCGCGGCGGTCGGGTCGCCGGCGGGGGTGGACGCGGGAGCGGCGGCGGACGCGGCGCCCGGCAGGTCGGTGGCCGGGGCGGGCCCGGGGATCTGCTCGACGACGGTCGGCGGATCGGCGGGCGCCTCGACCCGGCCGTAGGCGCTGGCCGACGGGCTCGGACCGTCGCCGGTCGTCTCCCAGGGGGCGCGGGGGCGGGCCGCGGCGGGCGCGTCGGCGGCCGGCTCCGCGTCGCCGGAGGACGGGGTGGCGTCCGTGGCGTCGGTGGTCGCGGGGCCCTCGCCCGAAGAAGCGGCGGCGTCGGCGGTCGCGGGCGCGTCGCCGGAGCCGGCAGCGGCCGGGAAGCCAGCGGCGGCCGGGAAGCCAGCGGCGGCCGGGCGGCCCGGATCGGCGTCCGCGGCGTCGGCGGCGGGCGTCTCCCCACCGTCGGTCGCGGCGGCCTCGCCGGCCGGCTCAGCGGGACTCGGCGCGGCCGAACCGGTCGCTCCGGCCTCGCCGGCCGAGGCGCCGGCACCCGACTCGCCGGACCCGGCCCCGGCGGCGGCCCACGGCGATTCGTCGCCGCCGGGCTCGACCGTGCGGTGGACGCGGGTCGGCTCCTCGCTGGCGGCGTCCGGGGACGCGGCGCCGGGGGCGTCGGAGGGCGCGACGGCGGGCTGGACCGTGGTCGGCTGCTCCCCGGACGGATCGGGGGCGGCCGGCGGCTCGTCCCTGCCGCGCCGCGGGATGAAGCGGTCGAACAGGCTGCTCATGAGAGGGCGGACCTGGGGCCGGCGGAAGGGTGCCGGACCGGTCCGCGGCCGCAGTCTAGCGGCGCGGCGCCGATCGTCCGCCACCTCCACCGGCCGGCGCGGCCGGACACGCGGGCTCAGCGGTCGGGCGCGATCGCCCGCCAGGCGTCCAGCAGCCGGCGGGCGTAGACGTCGGTGCCGTGCTCGCGGGCGACCGGAGCGCCGTCGACCCGCGGGTCCTCCGCGGCCAGGTGCGGGGCCAACGCGGCCGCCCACCGCTCGCGGTCCCAGGGCGCGCAGAGGCAGCCCGCGACCCGCCCGACCGTCTCCGCGTGGGCGCCGGTCGGGGTGGCGAGCACCGGCACGTCGCAGGCCAGCGCCTCGACCGCCGCCAGCCCGAAGCCCTCGTGCTCGCTGGGGATCACGACCGCGGTCGCCGCGTTCAGCCACGCCCGCATCGACGACGGCGGCACGCCGCCGAGGGTCCGCAGCGGCAGTCCCACCGTCGCGGCCAGCTCGCGTGCCCGGTCGACCCGCTTGACCCGCCGGTCGGGGCCGTAGGGGAAGAGCAGGAACCGCTCGTCGGGCGCCAGTCCCAACTGCGCACGGGCCGCGACCCGCGGCAACGGCCCGAACCGCTCCAGCGCCAGCCCGACCGGCAGCGACCGCGCCCGGCGGTGGAAGGGCCGCGGCAGCATCGAGCGGAGGTCGTCGGCCGCCAGCCCGATCAGGGCCTGGGTCGGCAGCGCCGCGACGGTGATCCGGCGGCTGCGGGGATGACGCAGGTCGCGGCCGTGGAGCGTGACGCCGCGGCGGCGGGCCCGGACCGCCAGCGCCGGCACGACCGTCAGCCCGAAGTGGGCGTGGACGACGTCGTAGCGGGTCCCGCGGTGGCGCTCGCGGAGCCCACGGACCGCCGCTCCGTAGCCGCCGGGCGGGAACTCGTCCAGGCGCACGTCGACCTCGCCGGTCCGGCGCAGCGCCTCGACCTGGTCGCGGACGAAGCCGCCGCGCTCGGGGTGCTCGGCGTCGGGGGCCATGTTCGACACGACGAGGACGCGCATCTGGCGCTGATTCTGCACGGTCTGCCCCTGGAGTCGTCACAGCGACCTCGCGCACGATCGGTCTCACCGTCCCCTGACCGGAGGAACCCGATGCGCACCACCCTCGCCCCGCCGACCCCGACCCCGACCCCCGCCGAGCCCGCGTCCGCGCCGCCCGGCCTGGCGCTCGCCGCCAGCGTCCACCAGCGGGCGCTGCGGCTGGCCGACCGCCACGGCGAGCGCGGCCAGGGCACGGTCGAGTACGTCGCCCTGGCGATGCTCGTCGCCGCGCTGATGGCCGGCGTCGTGCTGGTCGCCGGCAAGGCCGGCGGCGCCGACATCGCCAACGCGATCGCCCGCAAGATCAAGGGCGCGATCGATGGTGCCGGGAAGCGCTAGCCGCGCCCCGTGCGCCGCCGCTCGCGATCCGCCCTCGGCGACTCCTAGCATGGGCTCCGTGCTCCGCCGAACGCCCGTCGCCCACCGCCCGGACCGGGAGGAGGCGGGTCGCCGGTGAGCCGCGCGCTGCTGCTGGCCACCCGCAACGCCCACAAGGCGGAGGAGTTCGCCGTGATGCTGGCGCCGTGGACCGTCGATCCGCTGCCGGACGCGGTCGAGCTGCCGCCGGAGACGGGCACGACCTTCGCCGAGAACGCCCTCGGCAAGGCCCGGGCCGCCGCCGCGGCGACCGGTCGGCTGGCCTTCGGCGACGACTCCGGGATCACCGCCGACGTGCTCGACGGGGCTCCCGGGGTCCGTTCGGCGCGCTACGCCGGCGAGCACGCGACCGACGCCGAGAACCTCGAGAAGCTGCGCGCGGCGGTGCCGGTCGGCAGCGGGCTGGCCTACGTCTGCGCGATCGCGGTGGTCGATCCGGCCAGCGGGGTCGAGCACGTCGTCGAGGGCCGCTGCCGGGGCACGATGGCCGACGCCCCGCGGGGCACCAACGGGTTCGGCTACGACCCGGTCTTCGTCGCCGCCGACGACCCGGAGGGCCGCACGATGGCCGAGCTGGAGCCGCTCGAGAAGGCGGCGATCTCGCACCGCGGACGGGCCGTCGCCGGGCTGCTGGCGTGGCTGGCCGAGCGGCCGGATCCCCAGTCCTGAAGGGAGATTCCGGCCTATCGCAGGTTGATCGCCGCCGACAGCCCGACCGCCGTCGTGATGCCGGCGTAGCCCATGTAGCCGCTGATCCCCAGCAGCAGGGCGGTGAGGGCGCAGGCGGCGACGACGACCGCCCAGGCGATGCGCTCCAGCGTCATGACCCGACATCCAACCAGGTGCGGCGCGGGCCGGTCCGGCGCGGTCCCCGGGAGCCGCTCCGGCGGCCCCTCGGATCGGTCGCCGGTCCACTCCGCCGGGGCACCCGCAACGCGTTCCGTCCTGTCGGATGGGCACACTGCCGCCGTCCGTCCAGTGCCCACCGGGCGTTGGGCGGTCCGTCACCTCGTCGAATCGCGAGGGGCGAACCGGCGCTTGGGCCGTCCTGGCCCGCTGATAGCGTCCGTTTCCGACCACGGCACGCCCCATAGGAGGAGCGGAAGTGACCACCAAGGCAGAGTTCGTCGATCTCGTCGCTGCGAAGGCGGGGCTCGGCAAGAAGGACGCGCAGGCGGCTGTCGACGCGTTCCTGGAGACCGTCACCGATGCGCTCTCGCGCGGCAGCGACGTCACGTTCTCCGGTTTCGGCAAGTTCTCGGTCACCGAGCGCAGTGCGCGCAAGGGGATCAACCCCGCCACCGGCGAGCAGATCGACATCGCGGCGAAGAAGCTGCCGAAGTTCACCGCGGGTGCCGCGCTGAAGAAGTCGGTCGCCTGACCCCGATCAGTCGACGTCCGTCGGGGAGCACGCTGATGTCGCGTTCCCGGACGGACCCCTCGATGGCGGCCGACGTCCAGCCGGATCCCCCGTTCGGGGACCGGCTGGCGTCCGCTGTCGCCCGCCGCGAATCCGCGGTGGTGGTCGGGCTCGATCCCGACCCGTCCCGGCTCTGGCCGGGCGGCGACCCGCCGTCGAGCGGCGATCCGGACCCGGCCCAGCGGGCCGGGGCCGCCGTCGCCGACCACTGCCGTCGCGTGCTCGACGCGGTGGCTCCCGCCTGCGTCGCGGTCAAGCTCCAGAGCGCGAGCTTCGAGCGACTCGGCGCCGCCGGCCAGCAGGCCCTCGCCGCGACGACCGCCCACGCGGCCTCGCTCGACCTGCTCGTCCTGCTCGACGCCAAGCGCGGCGACATCGACGTCTCCGCCGCCTCCTACGCCCAGGCCGCCTTCGGCGTCACCGACACGCCCTGGGGTCCCGTCGCGGGCCTCGGCGCCGACGCCGTCACCGTCGCCCCCTACATGGGCCGCGACAGCCTGCTGCCCTTCGTGACCGAGGCCGCCGCCCGCGGCCGCGGCACCTTCGTCCTGGTCCGGACCTCGAACCCCGGCGCCGCCGACCTCCAGGAGCAGCCGCTGGCCGACGGCCAGCCGCTCTGGGCCCGCGTCGCCCGGATGGTGGCCGAGCTCGGGGCCGATCCGGCCGCCGGCCCGCGCGGCGCGACGCTCGACCCGGTCGGCGCCGTCGTCGGCGCGACCGCGCCCGAGCGGATCGCCGGCCTCCGCGAGCTGATGCCCCGCACCCCCTTCCTGCTGCCCGGCGTCGGCGCCCAGGGCGGCCGGGTCGAGGACCTGGCCCCGGCCTTCGCCCCCGGGCCGGGCGCGGCGCTGGTGACCGCCTCGCGCTCGATCGTCGGCGCCGGCGCCGCCAGCGGCGAGGACCCGGCGACCGCCGCCCGCCGCGCCGCCGAGGCGCTGCGCGAGACCGGCGCGCACCTGTAGCGTCACGGACGCCGTGCTGACACGCTGTCCGATCGTCGCCGTGCCGTGCGTACGGCCTCCACTCGCGTCGTCTGGCGGCCCCGACGCCTATCCTGATCGGCGATGCCGCCGCGCACTCCCTTCCGCTTCATCGCGCCGGGCGCCCTCGTGGCGATCGTCGTCGCGGTGCTGCTCGTGGTCGGGAGCGGCGGGAGCGAGAGCGCCCCGCAGCGCGGCGACACCCGCCCCGCGGCCGAGAAGCGCGAGCGGGGCCCCAAGCGCACCTGGTACCGCGTCCGCTCGGGGGACAGCCTGAGCGCGATCGCCCAGAAGCACGGCATCTCGGTCGACCGGCTGATCGAGCTGAACCCCGAGATCGACCCCCAGGCGATCCGGGCCGGCCAGCGCGTGCGCCTGCGCCGCTGAGCCGCCGCCGCTCGGCCCCGCGCTTCCTCCTCCCCGCCCGACCCCTGCCCGTGATCGTCCGCCGTTCCTCCCCCCGCGCCCTCCGCCGTCGCGCCGCCGCGCCGCCGGCGACGCTGCTCGCCGTGCTCGTCGCGCTATTCGCGGGGACCCCGGCGCGGGCCGCCGACGACCCGCCGCGGATCCAGGCGCCGGCCGCGATCGCGGTCGAGGTCACGACCGGCGACGTCGTCTTCGCCCGCCGCGCCGACGAGACCCGCGCGATCGCCTCGACGACCAAGCTGATGACCGCGCTGCTGGTCTTCGAGGACGGCGCGACCGACCGCCGGATGCCGATCCCCGCCTACGACGGGTCGCCGGCCGAGTCGCTGGCGCACCTGCACCCCGGCGACCGGATGACCGTCTCCGACGTCCTCACCGGCCTGCTGCTGCCGTCGGGCAACGACGCCGCGGTCGCCCTCGCCCGCTTCGTCGGCGGCTCGGTCCCGCGGTTCGTCGAGCGGATGAACGAGCGCGCCCGCGAGCTGAAGCTGAAGGCCCGCTTCCGCAACCCGATCGGGCTCGACGCGCCCGGCCACCGGGCCAGCCCCGCCGACCTGGTCAAGCTGACCCTGCTGCTGCGCCGCTACCCCGAGTTCCGCCGGATCGTCGACCGTCGCTCGGCGCGCCTGACCTCGGCCTCGCCGCCGATCACCGTCGTCAACCGCAACCGGCTGGTCCAGGGCGTCCCGTGGGTCGACGGGGTCAAGACCGGCCACACGCGCAAGGCCGGCTACGCGCTGGTCGGCTCCGGCCGCCGCAACGGCGTCTCGGTGATCACGGTCGTCCTCGGCGATCCCTCGGAGGACGCCCGCGACGCCGACAGCCTGGCGCTGCTGCGCTACGCGATCGGCCGCTACCACCGCGTCACGCCGCTGCGCAAGGGGGCGGTCGTCGGCAAGCTGCCGCTGCGCTACCGCGACCAGCAGGTCGAGATCGTCGCCGCCGACGCGGTTCGCCGGATCGCGCGCCGCGACGAGCGGCTGCGGACCCGCGTCCTGGGGCTGCCGAGCGACGTCGAGGGGCCGCTGCCGGCCGGCAGCCGGCTGGGCACGATCGAGGTCCTCCAGCGCGGCCGGGTCGTCGCCCGGATCCCCGCCGTCACCCGCACCGCGGTCGCCCAGGCGTCGGTCTGGCAGCGGGCCGACGACGAGCTGGGCCGGCCGCTGGTCCAGTTCCTGCTGGTGCTGGCCGTGCTCTGCGCCGGCGCGCTGGTCTGGCTGCTGCGGCGCTCGCGCGGGACCCACGGCGCGGCCGACGGAGCGGTCTCGTGACGATCGCCCACGAGCGGCAGCGCGCCACGAAGGCGGGTAGCGTGGAGGATCGATCATGATCATCACGGTCACGCTCAACGCCGCGATCGACCGGTCGCTCGTCGTCCCCAACATCCGCCTCGGGCACCGTCACCGGGCCGTCGAGCAGACCACGCTCGCCGGTGGTAAGGGCGTCAACGTGGCGCGGACGCTGAAGACGCTCGGCCAGCCGGTGATCGCGACCGGGTTCGCCGGCGGCGCGACCGGGACCCGGATCGTCGAGCAGCTGACGCGCGAGTCGATCCTCAACGACTTCGTGCGGATCAACGACGAGTCGCGCACCAACACCGCCGTTTTCGACCCGACCAGCGGGATCCAGACCGAGATCAACGAGAAGGGCCCGCGGGTCGACGAGCGGGAGCTGGAGCTGTTCCGCGACAAGCTGCTCTACCTGGCCCGCGGCGCCGACGTGGTCGTGATGGCCGGCTCGCTGCCCCGCAACGTGCCGGAGAGCGTCTACGGCGACCTGGTCAAGGAGCTGCACCGGATCGGCGTCCGCGTCTACGCCGACACCGACGGCGAGCCGCTGCGCCACGTCCTCAAGGCCGAGGTCGACGCGGTGACCCCGAACCAGCTCGAGGCGGAGGAGGTCGTCGGCCACGAGTTCACCGGCGACGAGGACCGGGCGCTGGCGATCGGCGAGCTGCTCGACCACGGCGTCCGCGAGGCGGTGATGACGCTCCAGGACGGCTGCGTCGCGGGCCTGCGGAGCGACGGCAACGGCAACCAGCACGCGGTGCGGCTGCTGCGGGCCCGGATCGAGCCGCGCGAGACGGTCGCCCGGATCGGCTCCGGCGACGCCTTCCTGGCCGGCCTCGTCGCCGCCCGCTACGAGCGGCGGTCGGACGAGGAGGTGCTCCGCTTCGCCGTCGCCTGCGGCGCCGACGCGACCCAGCGGCTGGGCGCCGGCCTGGTCGATCCGCGGCAGGCCGAGCGGCTGGTCCACGAGGTCGAGATCGAGCCGATCGACCTGGCCGACGGCGACGACTGAGTCGCCCGTCGCGGCCGCCGCCGGCCCCGCACGACGCGCCGCGCGCCGCTGCGCGATCCTTCACGGCATGGAGATCGAGATCGGGCGGGGCAAGAAGGCCCGCCGCGCCTACGGCTTCGACGAGATCACGATCGTCCCCTCGCGCCGCACGCGCAACCCGGACGAGGTCGACGTCTCCTGGAAGCTCGGCCCCTACCGCTTCGAGCTGCCGCTGGTCGCGTCGCCGATGGACGCCGCGATCTCGCCGACCACGGCGAAGGCGATCGGCCGCCTCGGCGGGCTCGCCGTGCTCGACCTCGAGGGCCTCTGGACCCGCCACGAGGACGCCGAGGACCAGCTCGCCCAGCTGGCGAACCTGGAGGGCCCGGCCGCCGTCGCCCGCCTCCGCGAGCTGCACGCCGCGCCGATCGTCCCCGAGCTGATCGAGCAGCGGATCCGCGAGATCAAGTCCGAGCCGGGCGTCGTCGTCGCCGGCTCGCTGACGCCGCAGCGCGTCACCCGCCACTACGAGACCGCGCTCGAGGCCGGCCTCGACGTGCTGGCGATCCTCGGCACCGTGGTCAGCGCCGAGCACGTCGCCGAGCGCTCCGACGCCGAGGTCCTGAACCTGAAGGAGTTCATCGCCCAGGTGCCGGTGCCGGTCGTCGTCGGCGGCTGCTCCAGCTACCACACCGGTCTCCACCTGATGCGGACCGGCGCCGCCGGCGTGCTGGTCGGGGTCGGCGCCGGCCGCGGCTCGACCGTCCGCCGGGTGCTCGGCGTCGGCCTGCCGCAGGCGACCGCGATCGCCGACGTCGCCGGTGCCCGATCGACCCACGTGCTGGAGACCGGCGAGTACGTCCAGGTGATCGCCGACGGCGGGATGCGGACCGGTGGCGACCTGGCGAAGGCGATCGCCTGCGGCGCCGACGCGGTGATGCTCGGCGCCCCGCTGGCCCGCGCCGAGGAGGCCCCCGGTCGCGGCTGGCACTGGACGCCGGCCGCCGCCCACCGCGACCTGCCGCGCGGCGACCGGGTCCGGGTCGGCACCGTCGCCCCGCTCGAGCAGGTGCTGCTCGGGCCGGCCGTCGACGGCGCCGGGACCAGCAACCTGATCGGGGCGCTGCGGCGCTCGATGGCCACCTGCGGGTCGCTCGACCTGGCCGAGTTCAACCGCGCGCAGATCGCGGTCGCCCCGGCCCGCGAGGGCGCTCAGCCGCCCCTCGACGGGCCGCCGGCCGGGTCCTGAGCGCGGGCGCGACGGCCCCGAGCGGCGGGGGCTGCGATCCTTTCCGATTCCCCTCGCCTCGCCACCACGACCGAACGCGCCCGTGACCGACACCCCCACCGCCCCCGAGACGCCCCTCTCGACGCGCAGCGACGTCGACGAGGTCGTCGTCCTGGACTTCGGCGGCCAGTACAGCCAGCTGATCGCCCGTCGCGTCCGCGAGTGCGGCGTCTTCAGCGAGCTGCTGCCGCACCACGTCGGCGCGGCCGAGGTCCGGCGGCGGAAGCCGAAGGGCGTGATCCTCTCCGGCGGGCCGGCCTCGGTCTACGCCGACGGCGCTCCGCCGCTCGATCCGGAGCTGCTCCAGCTCGGGGTCCCGGTGCTGGGCATCTGCTACGGCATGCAGCTGCTGGCGCGCGACCTCGGCGGCCGGGTCGAGTCGGCCGAGGTCGGCGAGTACGGCCGCTCCCAGCTGACGGTCCACGAGCACGGCACGCTGCTCGACGGCCAGCCCGACGAGCAGCCGGTCTGGATGAGCCACCGCGACACGATCTACGCCCCGCCGACGGGCGCGGTCGCGCTGGCCAGCTCGACCAGCAGCCCGGTCGCCGCCTTCGAGGACCTCGACCGCGGCATCTACGGGATCCAGTACCACCCCGAGGTGGTCCACACCCCGTACGGCCAGCAGACGCTGGAGACCTTCCTGCGCGACGTCTGCCAGTGCGCGATGGACTGGTCGGCGGCGAACATCGCCGAGGAGCAGATCCGCCTGATCCGCCAGCAGATCGGCGACGGCAAGGTGATCTGCGCGCTCTCCGGCGGCGTCGACAGCTCGGTCGCGGCGCTGCTCGTCCACCAGGCCGTCGGCGACCAGCTGACCTGCGTCTACGTCGACCACGGCCTGATGCGCAAGAACGAGAGCGAGCAGGTCGAGAAGATGTTCGGCGAGCACTTCCAGGTGCCGCTGGTCGTCGTCGACGCCAAGGACCGCTTCCTCGAGCGGCTGCGGGGCGTGACCGAGCCCGAGGCCAAGCGCAAGGCGATCGGCAACGAGTTCATCCGGATCTTCGAGGAGGAGGCGCTGCGGCTGGCCGTGGGCGACGGCGGCACCGAGGGCGCCCGCTTCCTGGTCCAGGGCACGCTCTACTCGGACGTGATCGAGTCCGGCGGCGGCACCGGCGCCGCCACGATCAAGAGCCACCACAACGTCGGTGGCCTGCCCGACGACCTGACCTTCGAGCTGGTCGAGCCGCTGCGGGCGCTGTTCAAGGACGAGGTCCGCGCGGTCGGGACCGAGATCGGCCTGCCCGAGCGGATGGTCTGGCGGCAGCCGTTCCCCGGCCCCGGCCTCGGGATCCGGATCGTCGGCGGCGAGGTCACCGAGGAGAAGCTCGACCTGCTGCGCGAGTGCGACGCGATCCTCCAGGAGGAGGTCCGGTCGGCCGGCCTCTACCGCGAGCTGTGGCAGAGCTTCTGCGTCCTGCCCGACGTCCGCACGGTCGGCGTCCAGGGCGACGAGCGGACCTACGGCTACGTGGTGGCGATCCGCGCCGTCACCTCCGACGACGCGATGACCGCCGACTGGGCGCGGCTGCCGTACGACCTGCTGGACCGGATCGCGACCCGGATGGTCGGCGAGGTCCGCCAGGTCAACCGGGTGGTGCTGGACATCACCAGCAAGCCCCCGGGCACCATCGAGTGGGAGTGACCGCGCGGTGAGCGGGGGCGGGGCGACGGCGCCGCGCCGCGGCCCGCGCGCCCTCGCCTACCTGGCCGGCGGCGCGGCGACGACGATCGCCCAGGCCGGCGACCGGCTGCCGCTGGAGCGCGTGCCGCTGGCGGTCGGCGGCTGCCTGCTGGCCTGCGCGCTGCTCTGCGGCCGCCGCGACGGGCCCTGGGGCGCCGCGCTGGTCGTGGTCGGGGTCGGCCTCGGCGCGCTGGCGGCCGACCGCGGCTGGACGGCCGGGATCGAGCTGTCGACGACGGCCGGCGCGGCCTTCGGCGGCGGGATCGGCCTGCTGGCGGTGCTGCTGCTCGACCGGCGGCTGGCGATCGGGGTCCCCGGGACGGTGCTGGCGATCGCGGCGACGATCGCCGTCCTCCGCTGGCGCGACGAGCTGCCGGCGCTCGGCCGGCCGGCGACCTGGGGCGTCTGGCTGCTGCTGCTGGGAGCGGTCAACCTGCTGCTCTGGGCGCGCGATCGCGAGCTGGGATCGGCCGGGCCGCGTCGGTGACCCGGGGTTCGCTACCATCGTTCGCCGCTGCGCGCCGTCCTGGCCTGCGCACGACCAGAAGAGAACCCGTGAAGACCTACGTCGCCAACTCCGAGACTCGCGAGCGCGCCTGGTACGTCGTCGACGCCGACGGCAAGACCCTGGGCCGCCTCGCCACCCAGATCGCCGAGCAGCTGCGCGGCAAGAACAAGCCGGAGTACACGCCGCACGTGGACACGGGCGACTTCGTCGTGATCGTGAACGCCGAGAAGATCCAGGTCACCGGCAACAAGCGCACCGACAAGCTCTACCACCGGCACTCGGGCTACCCCGGCGGTCTCTCCACGCGGACCTTCGAGGAGCAGCTGGAGAAGCGGCCGGAGGAGATCATCCGCAAGGCCGTCAAGGGCATGATGCCCAAGAACCGCCTGGCCCGGAAGCAGCTGACGAAGCTGAAGATCTACGCCGGTCCGGACCATCCGCACGTGGCGCAGAAGCCGCAGTCCCTGGAGATCACCACCTGATGGCCGACGACGCCGTGAACCCCGAGGAGACGCCGGAGGAGACTCCGGCGACCGAGCAGCCGCAGGCCCCCGAGGCCGCGGCCGCCGAGCCGGCGCCGGCCGAGGAGCCCGCCGCCGAGCACGTGGCCGAGGAGGCACCCGCCGAGGACGCGTCCGCCGAGGAGGCCGCCGCGGAGCCGGCCGCCGAGGAGGCGCCCGCCGCGGAGGAGGCCGACGAGGCCGAGGCCGAGGACGAGACCCCGCGCGTCAAGCCGGCGATCCCCGGTGCCGACCTCGAGGTCGACATCGTGATCGAGGGCCAGGCCCGCGACCAGCAGGACGAGTTCGGCTACTACGTCGACGGCGAGGGCGAGTCCGGCGACGGCGAGGGCGCGGAGGGCGACGAGGTCGCCGCCGACGAGCCGATCGCCGACGTCACCATCGACCTGACCGCCGGCGCGCGCTACACCGCGACCGGCAAGCGCAAGTCGGCCGTCGCCCGCGTGATCCTGTCGCCGGGCACCGGCAAGTACGACATCGGGGGCAAGGACCTCGAGACGTACTTCCCGCGCGAGGTCCTGCAGCGGACGATCCGCCAGGCCCTCGAGGTCGTCGGTTACGACACCCAGCTCGACGTGACCGCCCGGATCCACGGCGGCGGCGTCAGCGCCCAGGCCGGTGCGCTCCGTCACGGCATCTCGCGTGCGCTGATCGTGGCCCAGCCCGGTCTCCGCGGCGAGCTCAAGAAGCGCGGCTTCCTGACGCGTGACTCGCGCGTCAAGGAGCGCAAGAAGGCCGGCCTCAAGAAGGCCCGCAAGCGCCCGCAGTTCAGCAAGCGCTAGTCGCGCTGCTGCCGATCTCCGCCGGTTCCCGCGCACCCGTGGCACGCCTCTTCGGCACCGACGGCGTGCGCGGCCCCGCCGGCATCGTCCTCACGGCCGAGCTCGCCCTGCGACTCGGCCGTGCGGCCGTTCAGGCTGCGGCGCCCTCCGGCGACGGGGAGCGGCCGCGGATCCTGGTCGTCCGCGATACCCGCGAGTCCGGTCCGATGCTGGAGGCGGCCTTCGCCGCCGGCGCCGCGGCGAGCGGGGCCGACGTCCACCTGGCCGGCGTGCTGCCGACCCCGGGCGCGGCGATCCTGACCCGCACGCTGGGCTTCGACCTGGCGGCGGTCGTCTCGGCGTCGCACAACCCCTACGGCGACAACGGCATCAAGCTCTTCGGGCCCGACGGCCGCAAGCTGCCGGACGACGCCGAGCAGCGGGTCGCCGCGCTGGTCGAGGCCGACGACGCGCCGGCGCCGAGCGGCGAGATCGGCCAGGTCGCTCCGCTGCTGGGCGCGACCGAGGACCACCTGCGGGCGCTCGACGAGCGGTTCGCGGGGCTCGACCTGCACGGCCGCCGGATCGCGCTCGACTGCGCCCACGGGGCCACCGCCGCGGTCGCGCCGGAGGCCTTCCGCCGCCGCGGGGCCGAGGTGGTCGTGATCGGCGACGCGCCCGACGGCCGCAACATCAACGCCGGCGTCGGCTCGACCCACCCCGAGCCGCTGCAGCGGCTGGTGGTCGAGGCCGGCTGCGAGATCGGCTTCGCCTTCGACGGCGACGGCGACCGGCTGCTGGCCGTCGACCACGAGGGCCGGGCCTCGGACGGCGACGAGCTGCTGGCCCTGATCGCCCTCCACCTGCGGGCCAGCGAGCGGCTGGCCGGCGGCGTGGCGGTGACGGTGATGTCGAACTACGGCTTCCACCGGGCGATGGACGCGGCCGGGATCCCGGTCGCCACCACCCCGGTCGGCGACCGTCACGTGATGGCGGCGCTGGCCGAGCGCGGGTGGAACCTGGGCGGCGAGCAGTCCGGGCACCTGATCGAGACCGGCTTCGTGCCGTCGGGCGACGGGATCGCCGCGGCGCTGCTGGTGCTCGAGGCGCTGGCCGGCGACCGGCTCGGCGACCGCCGCGCGATGGAGCGGCTGCCGCAGGTGCTGATCAACGTGCCGGTCGCCGACCGCGACGGGGCGATGGCCGATCCGTCGCTGGCCGCGGCGATCGCCGCCGCCGACGCCGAGCTGGCCGGCCGCGGGCGGGTGCTGGTTCGCGCCTCCGGCACCGAGCAGCTGATCCGGGTGATGGCCGAGGCGCCGAGCGAGGACGAGGCCCGCGGCGCCTGCGAGCGGCTGGTCGCCGCCGTCCCGGGCCGCGTCGGCTGACGGCGGCCGCCGCCGACCGACCTCGACCCCGCTGGCCGGCCGACTACGATCGGCCCGATGGCCCTTCCCTGGCTCGATCCGCTGCCCGACGCCGACGGCCTGCGGGCGACCGACGCCTGGGCGATCGAGCGGCTGGGGATCGCCGGCTTCGCGTTGATGGAGACCGCCGGCGCGCGGTTGGCCGACGCGGTCACGGCGCTGGTTCCCGAGGGACCGGTGGCGATCGTCTGCGGGGCCGGCAACAACGGCGGCGACGGCTACGTGGCGGCGCGGCGGCTGCGCGCCGCCGGCCGTCCGCTGCGGGTGCTCTCGACCGTCCCCGACGAGCGGCTGCGGGGCGACGCCGCGCTGGCCCGCGACGGCTTCGGGGGCGCGGCCGAGCCGTGGGACCCGGCCGCGCTGGAGGGCGCGGCGGTGATCGTCGACGCGATCCTCGGCACCGGCGCGACCGGCGCTCCCCGGGGCCTGGCGGCGGACGCGATCGCCGCGATCGCGCGGGCGGCGGGGGAGGGCGTCCCCGTGATCGCCTGCGACGTGCCCAGCGGGGTCGACGCGACCACCGGCGAGGTCGCGGGGGCCGCGGTGCCGGCGACCGAGACGGTCAGCTTCCACGCGGCCACCAGCGGCCTCTGGATCGCCCCCGGCAAGGGCCGGGTCGGGCGGCTGCGGGTGGTCGACATCGGGATCCCGGCGGCGGTCTCGCGGGCGCTGCCGGCGCCGGCGGCGGGGCTGCTGACCGAGCGGGTCCTCGACGGGCTGCCGGTTCGCGGCGCCGAGGGCACGAAGTTCCGCTCCGGCCACGTGCTGGTGGTCGGCGGCGCGCCGGGGATGACCGGCGCGCCGTGCCTGACCGCCCGCGGCGCGATGCGAGCCGGCGCCGGCTACGTGACGCTCGCCGCCGCGGCCGGGATCGAGCCGCTGGTGGCGTCCCGCGCCCCGCTCGAGAGCCTGACCCTGCCGCTGCCCGAGGCCCCCGACGGCGGCGCCGGCGCGGCGGCGGCCGCGGTCGTGCTGGAGCGGCTGGGCGGCCGCGGCGGCACGCTGGTGGTCGGTCCGGGGCTCGGGCGCCACGACGAGCGGGGACGGCTGGTCCGCGAGCTGGCCGCGGGCGCCGAGGGGCCGCTGGTGGTCGACGCCGACGGCCTGGCCGCGCTGGCCGGCGATCCGGAGGCGCTGGCCGGACGGTCCGCGGCGACCGTCCTGACCCCGCACGCCGGCGAGCTGGGGCGGCTGCTCGACCGCTCCAGCGACGAGATCGGCGCCCAGCGGCTGGCGGCGGTCCGCGAGGCCGCGCGGCGGTCCGGGGCGGTCGTGGTCCTGAAGGGCGACGACACGCTGATCGCCGATCCCGCGGGCCGGGTCGCGATCAGCCCCGGCGGCGCTCCGGGGCTGGCGACGGCCGGCACGGGCGACGTGCTGGCCGGCGTGGTCGGGGCGCTGCTGGCCCGCGGCAACGACCCGTTGCGGGCGGCGGCGGCCGCGGTCTGGCTGCACCTGCTGGCGGGTCGCCGCTCGGCCGAGCGGCACGGCGCCGACGGGACGGTGGCCGGCGACGTGGCCGAGGCGGTCGCCGCCGTCCGCCGCGACCACGAGCGGGGGGCCGCCGCGTCGCGGTTGGACCGCGCAGCCGCCCGCGGCGGCGTATAGCGTTCGGCCGATGCGTGCCGTCGCCCGCGTCAACGTCGCCGCGATCGAGCGCAACGTGGCCCGCCTGCGGGAGCCGCTGGCGCCGGGGACCGCCCTCTGCGCGGTGGTCAAGGCCGACGGCTACGGGCACGGCGCGGTCGCGGTCGCGCGGGCGGCGCTGGCTGGTGGCGCCCGCTGGCTGGCGGTGGTGACCGCCGGCGAGGCGACCGCCCTCCGCCGGGCCGGGATCGACGCCCGGCTGCTGGTGATGGGCCCGCTGACCGACGGCGAGCTGGAGGAGGCGCTCGACGCCGGCGCCGAGGTCGTCGCCTGGGAGGAGGAGGGCGTCGCCCGGCTGCTGGAGCGGGGTCGCCCGGCCGCCGTCCACCTGAAGCTCGACAGCGGGATGGGCCGGCTGGGCCAGCGCGACCCGCAGCTGGCGCTGCGGCTGGCCGACCGGATCACGAGCGCCGGCCACCTCCGGCTGTCCGGGCTGATGACGCACTTCGCGACCGCCGACGACCGCGAGGACGACTTCTTCGACCGCCAGCTGGAGCGCTTCTCGACCTGGGTCGAGCAGGTCCGGCGCGAGCACCCCGACGTGGTCGTGCACGCGGCCAACAGCGCCGCGATCCTGCGCGACCCGGCCAGCCACTTCGACCTCGTGCGGCCGGGGGTGGCGATCTACGGCATGGACCCGTTCGGCCGCGACCCCGACGAGCAGCGGCTGGAGCCGGTGCTGGAGTGGCGCAGCCGGCTGGTCTCGGTCAAGCCGGCCGAGCCGGGCGACAGCGTCGGCTACGGGCGCCGCTACGTCGCCGAGCGCGCGACCCGGATCGGCAACGTCCCGGTCGGCTACGCCGACGGCGTCCGCCGCGGGCTGACCGGCCGCGGGGCGGAGGTGCTGGTGGCCGGCCGGCGGGTGCCGTTCGCCGGCACGGTCTCGATGGACAGCATCGGGATCGACCTCGGTCCCGAGGGCGAGGGCCCGCCGGCGCGGGTCGACGACCCGGTGCTGGTGCTGGGCCGCGACGGCGACGAGCGGATCACCGCCGAGGAGATCGCCGCCCTGCTGGACACGATCAACTACGAGATCACCTGCGGGATCGGGGCCCGGGTGGTGCGCCGCTACCACCGCGACGGAGTGCCGGTCGGCGGCGACGAGGCCGACCCCGGGCTGTGAGCGACGGGGACCAGCCGGGCCTGGCGCTGCTGCGCGAGGTGCTGGCCGACGGGCCGCCGGCGTGGCTGGTCGGCGGCGCGCTCCGCGAGCGGCTGCGGGGCCGGCCGACCGACGACCTCGACGTCGCGGTCGGCGACGGCGACGCCGCCCGCGACGGCGCCCGCGCGCTGGCCCGGGCGGGGGCGGGGCACGCGTTCCCGCTCTCGGACGCCTACGGGGCCTGGCGGGCCGTCGGCCCGGCCCTCGACGGCGCGCCGGCCTGGCAGATCGACCTGACGCCGCTCCAGGGCGCCGACCTGGCCGCCGACCTGGCCGCCCGCGACCTGACCGTCAACGCGATCGCCGAGCCGGTCGCCGGCGGACCGCTGATCGATCCCTTCGACGGGGCCGGCGACCTGGCCGCGGGCCGGCTGCGGATGGTCGGCCCGGCCTCGTTCGCGGCCGACCCGGTGCGGGTGCTGCGGCTGGCGCGGTTCGCCGCCGAGCTGGGGGCGACGGTCGACCCCGCCACCATGGCGGCGGCGCGCGCGGCGGCCCCGGCGCTGGCCGAGCGGCCCGGCGAGCGGCTGCTGCCGGAGCTGGAGCGGGTGCTGCTGGCCGGCGACTGGGCCCGCGGCGTGGCGGTCGCCGACGAGAGCGGGGCGCTGGCGGCGCTGCTGCCGGCGGCGACCGGCGCCGAGGGACGGCTGCGGCCGGCGGTCGCGGCGCTGCTCGAGGCGCTGCTGAGCGGCGCCGCGACGGTCCCCGAGGCGGCCGCCGACGACCGCCGGGCGCTGGCCGCCCGCGCCGGCGACCGCGAGCGGCGGATCGCCCTCGGCCTGGCGGCGCTGGTCCAGCGGGCGCCCGATCCCGGCCGCGCGCTCGACCCGCTGCGGCCGAGCCAGCGGCTGCGGACGGCGGTGACCCGGATCGCCAGCGGTCCGGCGACGCTCTCGGCGGGGCGGCTGGCCGAGCTGGCCCGGCCGCCGCGGCTGGGCGAGGGTCCGCCGCCGCCGGAAACGCCCGACGTCGCCCGCGATCGCGCCGCCTACCGGGCCCTGCGGCCGCTCGCCGACGCCGCGCCAGAGGCCGTGCTGGTGGCGCGGACGGTGGTCGGAGCGGCGGCCGACGAGCGGCCGTGGGCGACGCTGCTGGAGCGGGCGCTGCGCTGGGCGGCGGCTCCGCCGCGGCCGCCGATCCGCGGCGACCGGCTGGCGCAGCGGCTGGGGATCGCCCCCGGCCCGGGGCTCGGGGCGCTGCTCCACGAGCTGACCGTCGCCGCCGACGCAGGCCGGCTGGCCGGCGAGGAGCAGGCCGTGGCGCTGGCCCGCCGCTGGCTCGGGCCGGCGACCGGCGACGGATAGGCTGCGGCCATGGCCGATCGGGATCCGGACTGCATCTTCTGCAAGATCGTGGCGGGCGAGCTGCCGTCGCTGGTGGTCGACGAGGACGAGCGCACGGTCGCCTTCCTCGACGTCAACCCGGCGACGCCCGGGCACACGGTGGTGGTGCCGCGGAACCACACCAAGGACCTGCTGACGATCGACGCGGACGACCTGGCGGCCTGCGCGGCGACGGCCCAGCGGGTGGCGGGCCGGGCGACCGAGCGGCTCGGCGCCGACGGCATCAACCTGCTGAACAACCGCGGCTCGCACGCCTGGCAGACGGTCTTCCACTTCCACCTGCACGTGATCCCGCGCTACGCCGACGACCCGCTGCGGCTGCCGTGGACGCCGACGCCGGGCGACCGCGACGAGATCGTCGCCACCCACGGGCGCCTGACCGCCTGAGCGCGTCGCGCCGTGCCCGTCGCCCTCAGCGCCGGCCGCTGGATCCACTACCGCGAGCTCGGCGGGGGCGGCGCCGATCCGGTCCCGGTGCTGCTGCTGATGGGCCTCGGCGGGTCGGGACGGCTGTGGTGGCGGCTGGAGCCGCACCTGGCGCCGTCGTGGCGGCTGCTGGTGCCCGACCAGCGCGGGACGGGCCTCTCCGACCGGCTGTCGCGGCCGCTGACGATGCGGACGCTGCTGGCCGACGCGCTGGCCGTGCTCGACGACGCGGGGGCGGCCCAGGCCCACGTGGTCGGGATCTCGCTCGGGGGGATGGTGGCGCAGCGGCTGGCGCTCGACCACCGCGAACGGGTCCGCTCGCTGCTGCTGGCGGCGACGACGGCCCAGGGCCGGCGGCTGGCGCTGCGGCTGCCGTGGCGCGAGGCGGCGATCGCGGCGGCGCGGCCGCTGCTGGGGGCGGACGGGACGGTGCGGCGGATGGCGCCGGCGCTCTACGGGCCGGCGACGGTCGGCCGGCGGCCGGAGCGGATCGACGAGGACATGGTCGAGCGCGGGATCGACCCGACGCCGACGGTGACGGCGGCGGCCCAGCTGGCGGTGGCGGCGGGCCACGACGTCCGCGGGCGGCTGGCCGAGCTGCGGGGGCTGCCGGTGACGGTCGTCCACGGCGAGGCCGACCGGTTGATCGGGGTCGCGCACGGGCGCGCGCTTGCAGCGGCGATCCCGGGCGCGGAATCGGTCATGATCCCGGGAGCCGGGCACCTGCTCGTCACCGACGCCGAGCAGGCCATCGCCCGCGCCGTCGCCGCGCACCTGCGCCGGGCCGATCCTCGATCGACGGCCCCGTCCGGTGTGGCGCCCAAGGGGTCGAACGCCGGTCCAGTCAGCCCGCGGTGACGCAACTTCGATCCCCCCGGAGGGTTACCGACCACCATGAGCACTCGTCGTCTCATCGCTTCCCTGGGCCTGGCGGCCACGGCCTCCGTGCTGCTGCCGGCCGTCGCCATGGGAGCCACGATCAGCGAGGTGGGCGAGGTCAAGGACGGCAAGGCTCCACGTTGCCCGGAGTCCTGCTCGGTCGTCACCCGCACCACCGCCCTGCCGACCTCGATCGCGGGCGATCGCAACCTCTTCAAGTTCACCAGCAACGGCCGCGTGGTGGCCTGGACGCTGACCCTCGGCGCGCCCGAGGCGAAGGACCGCAAGGCGCTGGAGAAGCAGCTGGGGCGGGCCAAGGCCCAGCTGGTGGTGCTGCGGCGCGGCAAGAGCGTGTCGGCCACCGTCGTCGGCGCCTCGTCGGCCAAGACCCTCGACCCCTACTTCGGCGGCTCGGTCACGTTCGCGCTCCCGAAGTCGATCGCGGTCCGCAAGGGCGACGTGATCGGCCTCAGCGTCCCCTCGTGGGCACCGGTGCTGGTCCAGGGCTACGACGCGACCACCTCCTGGCGCGCCAGCCGCCCCCGCGGCCGCTGCGGCGGCACCACCGACGAGCGCAAGCAGGACTACTACGTCGACACCACGCTCGCCGCCGGCAAGACGGGCACGTTCAACTGCCTGTACAAGGCCGAGCGGATGTCCTACAGCGCCACGTTCATCCCGAACCCGGTGCCGCGCAAGACCACGACGCGGTAGGGGTGGTGCCTCGCTCGCGCCGCTCCGTGCGGGTGGATGCGAGGCACGCGTAGACCAAGCAGGTCGGGTCGGACGGCGCGAGAGCCGTACGCAGTACTGCCGAGCGCCGCCCGGCCCGAGATGCGCCGGTCTACGCGCGTCTCGCGCCAGCCGCTAGCGGCAGACGCCAGGATTCGTCTGGCAGAACTCGTTGAACTCGCCCGGGGCGGTTCCGCCGCCCGACGAGTTGCCGCCGCCGGACGAGTTGCCCCCGCCGCCGGAGGAGTTGCCGCCGCCGCCCGACGAGCTGCCGCCGCCGGAGCTGGTGCCGCCGCCGGTGGTCGCGCCGCCGGAGGTGCCGCTGGAGCTGCCGCCGCCGCTGGTCCCGCCGCCGGAGCTGGTGCCGCCGCTGGTGCCGCCGCCCGAGGAGTCCCCGGAGGAGTCGCCGCTGCTGCCGCCGCCGCTGTCGCTGGACGTCGGCGGGGTCGGACCGGTGGTGGTCGACTGGGGCAGGTCGCTGAGCGAGCCGACCTGGTCGCCGGCCCCCGGGGCGCTGTCGCCGCTGGGCGGCCGCAGCGCGGGGGTCGACTTGGGCTCGACGTCGGAGACGGCGTCGCCGCCGCACGCCGCGAGGCCGGTGCTGGCGAGCGCGAGCATCGCCACGACGGCCAGGCGGGGGAGGGGCTGGGCGCGCATCGCCGCGGAGCGCTCGAGGTCAGTCGGCGGCGACGATCGGCCCCATGCGACGGCCGCAGGTGGGGCAGTCGTTGAGGTCGACCTGGGCCATCTGGTCGCACCAGGGGCAGTGCCGCAGGTTCTCGATCGACCAGGGGAGGTTGGAGGGGCTCGGCGCCAGCGGCGTGAGCTTGGCGACGACCTCGAGCACCTCGCCGCTGTCGCGGTCGTGGTAGGTGTGGCCGGGCTCGGCCTCGATGATCACCTCGCGGCCCGTGGAGGGCGCGCGAAAGCGGTAGCGCTGACGAAGGGCCATGGGGGAGAATCTACCTGCTCGTCCGGCCACTCGCGCGGCCGCCGGGCGGGCGGCGACCGCGGTGGCCGGGGTCGAACGGGACGTCAGGCGGCCTGGGCGTGCCCGATCGCCTCGCGCAGGTCGCGCAGGCGGCCGATCTGGCGGCCGACGCGGTACTGCGACGGCGACATGCCGTGGTGGCGGCGGAAGGCCTTGGCGAACTGGGCCGGCTGGCGGTAGCCGACCTGGCGGGCGGCGTCGCGGACGGAGACCGGGCCGCTGGCCAGGATGTCGGCCGCGCGGTCCATCCGGATCTCGGTCAAGGCGGTCCGGAAGCTGGTGTCGCCGACCTCCTGGAACGACCGCTGCAGCTGCCGGCAAGAGCACGCCACGCGCCCCGCCAGGTCGGCCACGGTCAGGTCGGAGGCGAACTCCTGCTCGAGGATCGACACCGCCTCCTCGTAGAGCGCGGTGCGGATGCAGATGGTGTCAGGACGCTGCATGTCGTCTGGGGTACGGGCGAGCGGCCGATCGGGATCACCGCAACCCCGATCTTGGCGCATTGGCGCTCATGTCGGCGGCTTGCGGTCGCGACCGAGTGCGCTACGATTGCCACGAACTGTGAGCTTGTGCCGAATGGCACGAGTCTGATCCGACGCTCGCGAGCCGGGCGGGAAAGGTGCGATGGCGATGCTGGTGCGAGACGCGATGAGCCCGAAGGTCGTCGAGGTGGGCCCGGCCCACACGCTCCGTCAGGCGGCGGAGCAGATGACGGCGGCGAAGGTCGGCTCGGCGGTCGTCAGCGACCCCGACGGCGCGGGTCCCGGCATCGTCACCGAGCGCGACGTGCTGATCGCCGTCGCCCGCGGGCTCGACCTCGACCAGGTCCTGGTCGGCGACCACGTCGGCTCGTCGGTCGTCTTCGCCGCGCCCGACTGGTCGCTCGACGACGCCGCCGACGCGATGGCGCGCGGCCGCTTCCGGCACCTGGTGGTGCTCGACGGGGCGCGGATCGTCGGCGTCGTCTCGGTCCGCGACATCATCCACGCCTGGGCCAACGAGCGGATCGAGCGCGGCGCGGTCGAGCATCACGCCGCGGCCGACGTGATCGGGACCGCCTGAGCCGCACCGGCCCGCCACCCGCCCGCCGTGGGCACGGCGGGCGGGGGTGGGGTCGTCTAGGCGGCGACGGTGCCCGCGTCCGGCGTCGCCGCCGGGACGTCGCGCAGGTAGCGCTCGGCGTCGAGCGCGGCCTTGCAGCCGGAGCCGGCGGCGGTGACCGCCTGGCGGTACGAGGAGTCGATCAGGTCGCCGGCGGCGAAGACGCCCGGGCGGTTGGTCTGGGTGGTCACCCCGTCGACGAGCACGTAGCCCTCCTCGTCGACGTCGATCTGGTCGCGGACCAGCTCGCTCTGGGGGTCGTGGCCGATCGCGATGAAGGCGCCGGCGATCTCGATCGTCTCCAGCTCGCCGGTCTCGACGTGCTTGAGGACGGCCGTCTGCAGCGGCGTGAAGCCGTCGCCGGGCGCGGCCTCGAAGCGGTCGATCACGTACGGGGTCTTGAAGCTGATGTTCTCGACCGCCTTCGCCCGGTCGAGCATGATCGCCGAGGCGCGGAACTCGTCGCGGCGGTTGACGATCGTCACCGAGCGGCCGAACTTGGCGAGGAAGATCGCCTCCTCCATCGCGCTGTCGCCGCCGCCGACGATCAGCGTGTCGCGGTCCTTGAAGAAGGCCGCGTCGCAGGTGGCGCAGTAGGAGACGCCGCGGCCGGACAGCTCGTCCTCGCCGGGCACGCCGAGCTTGCGGTGCTCGGCACCGGTAGCGACGATCACGGCCCGGGTCCGGTGCTCGGTGTCGTCGACCCAGACGCTGTGGAGGCCGCCGGGCTCGCTGGCGAACTCGACCTTCGTCACCTGCTCGGTCCGCAGCCGGGCGCCGAACCGCTCGGCCTGGTCGCGCAGGTCCTGCATCATCTCCGGCCCCATGATCCCCTTGGGGTAGCCGGGGAAGTTCTCGACGTCGGTCGTCTGCTGCAGCAGCCCGCCCCAGTTCCAGCCCTCGATCACGAGCGGCTCGAGCTCGGCGCGCGCGGTGTAGAGCGCCGCCGTGTAGCCCGCGGGGCCGCTGCCGATGACGATGACGTTCTCGGGGTCGGGCATGGCGTTCATCCTCGTCGATTCTGGCGGACGGTGGGGCGCACGTGGGAAGGACGCGCGCCGCTCCTACACTTTACAAAGTGAAGTGTAAGGCGTGGGTGACCGCCGACACGCCCGGGCGGGGCGCCGGATCAGGCCCGGCGGGCGTGGGCCTCGAGCCGCCGTACCAGCCCCGAGAGCCGCCGCAGCGGGCGGCTGGTGCGGGGGGCGGAGCGGCGGACGCCCTCGGCCAGCGCGCCGCCGGCGATCAGGTCGGTCACGTAGTGCTCGCCCAGGTAGACCAGCGCGAACCCGAGCGTGCTCGCGTAGGCCCAGCCGATCGCGCCCGGGACCGGGCCGATGTCGCGCAGCACCTGGGCGGCGGCGACCGAGGTCCCGAAGTGCAGCGACGGCATCGCCGCCAGCGGGTTGCCGCCGAGGGTGCCGTAGAGCTGGCCCCAGCGGGCGCCGAAGACGCGCTCGCCGTACTCGCGCATCAGCCGCCGCAGCGGCGGCCCGTCGCCGTGGTCGATCCGGCCGGTCTCGGCGGCGTACCACGGGGGAGCGGTCGGGACCGCCCAGTAGACGACGGCGCCGAGGTCGAAGGTGCCGTAGATCCGCGCGGCGGCCTCGGGGAAGCGGTCGCGGTGGCGGACCAGGACGTAGGCGGCGGTCGTGTGGGGGACCGCGAACCAGACCCAGTGGCTCCAGACGAGGACCTTCTCCCAGAGCCCGTAGCGGCCCTCGCGGTGGAGGGTCTGCTGCAGCCGCACGCTCGGCACGCGGCCGAGCCCGATCACGGTGTCGCTGCGGACCGGGTAGTCGACCCGGACCCGCGCGCGCAGCCGCTCGGGGTCGTCGGCCGGCATCTCGTAGGCCGCGAAGTAGGCCCACATCTGCAGGCAGGTCACGGCCACGTCCCGCGCGCGGGAGCGGGGGACGGCGACGCAGAGGGCGACTGGCGCGACCGCGGCGGCGCCGATCACGGCGGCCGGCTTCAGCTTCAGCCGCCGACGGACGATCGGCGCGGCTGCCCCGAGCGCCACCGCCGCCCAGGCGGCCGTGCGGATGGCTTTCCCGGACGTCACGACCGCGGGAGCCTATCGTTCGTCGGCGACCGCCCACGGCGTGGCGCGCCGCCGCTCTCCGGGATTCCCGGCTGGCCGTCCAGCCAGTCTCTGCGAGACTGCCGCCATGAGCGAGTTCGAGACGGTCCAGGAGTTCGAGACGGTCAACCTCCTGCGCGACGGGGCGGCGGCGATCGTCGAGATGAACCGGCCGGAGGTGCTGAACGCCTGGAACGGCCAGGCGGGAGCGGACATCGCCGCCGCCCTGCGGGCCTGTCAGGGCGACGACGTGCGGGCCGTGATGGTGACCGGCGCCGGCCGCGCCTTCTCCGCCGGCGCCGACCTCTCGTCGTTCGGCGAGGGCGGGATCCCGCTGCTGGCCAGCGGCCGTCCGAACCTGGAGCAGGTGCTGCACGATCGCTACCACCCGATCATGCGGCTGGTCCGGCGGCTCGAGAAGCCGGTCCTGGCCGCGGTCGACGGCGCCGCCGCCGGGATCGGGATGTCGTTCGCGCTGGCCTGCGACCTGGTGACGGTCAGCGAGCGCGCCAGCCTCAACCACGCCTTCACCAAGATCGGGCTCGGGCCGGACGGCGGCGCCTCGGTCTTCCTGGTCAACCGCGTCGGCTGGACCCGCGCGGCCGAGATCATGTTCGAGGGCCGCAAGGTCCCCGCCGCCGAGGCCCAGGCGATCGGCCTCGTCAACCGGGTGCTGCCGGTCGAGGGCTTCCGGGCCGCCGCCGAGCAGCAGCTGCGCGAGCTGGCGGGCGGGCCGACGGCGGCCTACACGGCGGTCAAGCGGACCCTCAACGCGCAGGTCGTCCGGCACCTGGAGGAGCTGCTGGCGATCGAGGCCCGCGAGCAGGGCCGGATGGCCGAGACCGAGGACTTCGTCGCCGCCGCGATGGCCTTCCTGTCCAAGCAGGAGCCGACCTACAGCGGCCGATGAGCGCCCGGGCCCGCTCGGAGGCGGTCGGCGGAAAGCCCGTTGGCCAACGGGGTTGCGCCGGGTCGAGGGGGGCGCGATTCCCTCCGGTCGGGCCCGTGACTAGAATCGCGGGCGCTTTGCGACGCTCGAACCGGATCCCTCACCTCTCCCGGGCCGCTCTCGTGACCCTGGCGTCCGCCCTCGGGCTCGCCATGGTGCTCACGCTCGTGCTCGCCGGACCAGCCCACGCGGCGTTCTGGGCCCCCGAGTCCGGCGGTTCGCCGAACGCGGACCGCATCCACAGCCTCTACACGGTGGTCTTCGTGGTCGGGGCCGTGATCTTCGTGTTCACGGAGGGGGCGCTGCTCTACGCGATCTGGAAGTTCCGCGCCAGCCGCGGCCACGAGGCCAAGCAGCTGCACGGCAACACCCGGCTGGAGATCGGCTGGACCGCGGGCGCCGCCGTGGTGGTCCTGATCCTGGGCATCGTCACCTTCGCCTTCCTGCCCGGCATCCGCAACCCGGACGACTCGGACTCCGACGGCTGGCCGATCCCGGCGTCGTACAAGACGGCGAAGGACGAGAAGCTGCTGCCGCCGAACGGCAAGGCGCTGAACATCGACGTCAACGGGCAGCAGTACGCCTGGCGCTTCGTCTACCCGGACGGCGACGACGATCGGCAGAACAACATCTACACCTACGAGGAGCTGGTGGTCCCGGTCGGCACGACCGTGACGCTGGACGTCCGCTCCTCCGACGTCGGCCACGCGTGGTGGATCCCGCAGCTGGGCGGCAAGGTCGACGCCCTCCCCGGCTACACGAACCACACCTGGTTCAAGGTCCCGGCGAAGGCGCTCCGCAACGACGAGGAGCGCCGCAACGGCCGCGTCTTCACCGGCCAGTGCGCCGAGCTCTGCGGCCGCAACCACGGGAACATGACCGCCCGGGTGCGGGCGATCACGCCGCAGGCGTTCGACGCCTGGCTCAAGCGCCAGAAGGCGGATCTCGACGCCGCCGGCCGCGGGGCCCAGCGCTACCGCGACCAGCAAGAGCAGTTCGACCGCCAGCAGCAGGCCCCGGGCACGCCCGCCGAGCCGGCCGCTGAGCCCGCCCCCGCTTCGCAGCGCTAGTCCCGAGAGTCCGAGGAACCTCCGATGGCATCCGCAACCCTCACCCCGATCCCTCAGGTCGTCGCGCACGAGGTCGAGAAGCCGAAGCGCGGCTGGGTCGACTGGGTCACCACGACCGATCACAAGAAGATCGGGATCATGTACTTGGTCCTCACCTTCGCCTTCTTCGGCGTCGGTGGCATCGAGGCGCTGCTGATCCGGCTCCAGCTGGCCGTGCCGGACAACACGCTGCTCGAGTTCCAGACGTACAACGAGCTGATCACGATGCACGGCACCACGATGGTGTTCCTGTTCGTGGTCCCGGTGATGGCCGGCTTCGGCAACTACTTCGTGCCGCTGATGATCGGCGCGAAGGACATGGCGTTCCCGAAGCTGAACGCGCTCTCCTTCTGGATGCTGGCCGCCGGTGGCCTGGTCTTCTACGCCTCGGTCTTCTTCAACCCGCCCGAGTGCGGTTGGACCTGTTACGTGCCGCTGGCGTCGAAGGACTACCTGCCCAACGGCGGCGTCGACGCGTGGATCTTCCTCGTCCACCTCACCGGCATCGGCTCGCTGGTCGGCTCGATCAACTTCTACGTCACGATCGCCAACCTGCGCGCGCCGGGCATGACCTGGAGTCGCCTGCCGCTCTTCTGCTGGTCGATCCTGACCTACTCGGTGCTGCTGATCCTGGCCCTGCCGGCGATCGCCGCCGCGGTCACGATGCTGCTGACCGACCGCCACTTCGGCACCAACTTCTACGACCCGGGCGAGGGCGGATCGCCGCTCCTCTGGCAGCACCTCTTCTGGTTCTTCGGCCACCCCGAGGTCTACATCATGGTGCTGCCGGGCTTCGGCATCATCTCCGAGGTCCTGCCGGTCTTCGCCCGCAAGCCGATCTTCGGCTACAAGGCGATCGCCGCGGCGACGCTGGTGATCGCCTTCCTCGGCCTGATGGTGTGGGCGCACCACATGTTCACCACGCCGAGCCCGAGCGTCGTGCTCGTGTTCTTCATGGTCAGCTCGATGCTGATCTCGATCCCGACCGGCATCAAGATCTTCAGTTGGATCGGGACGCTGTGGCAGGGGACGATCCACTTCACGACCTCGCTGCTCTACGCGGTCGGGTTCGTGGGCACGTTCCTGATCGGCGGCATCACCGGCGTCTTCCTGGCGATCTACCCGGTCGACTGGCAGCTGCACGACACCTACTTCGTCGTCGCGCACTTCCACTACGTGCTGATGGGCGGCGCCGTCTTCGCGGTCTTCTCGGGCCTCTACTACTGGTACCCGAAGATGACCGGCCGGATGATGGACGAGCGGCTCGGCAAGATCAGCTTCTGGACGATGCTGATCGGCTTCCACACGACCTTCCTGGTCCAGCACTCGATCGGCCTCGACGGCATGCCGCGACGGATCCCCGAGTACGCCGACGTCGGCAACCTGGCGACGTTCAACCTGATCTCCACGATCGGCGCGTTCATCCTCGGCGTGGGCATCCTGGTGACGGCGATCAACGCCCTCCGCAGCCTCAAGCACGGCGCGGTCGCGGGCCCCGACCCGTGGAAGGCGAACACGCTCGAGTGGTTCACCCAGTCGCCGCCGCCGCAGAACAACTTCGACACCGTGCCACGGGTCCGGTCGGTCGAGCCGATGAAGGACATCCGGGCCGAGATCGAGCGGCGGCAGGGCGATCGCGAGCGGGTGCCGGCCGGCGCCCGCGCGGCGGAGACGCACGCGTGATCGACTCCTCCCCGCACCCGATGGTGCGGTGATCGGATGCCCACGTCGATCACCGCACGCCCCGCCGCCGCCGGACCGCTCGTCGAGTCGGGCGGACGGCAGCGCCTGGCCGACCTCGTCGCGCTGACGAAGCCGAAGGTCCAGCTGCTGCTGCTGCTGACCACGGTGACGGCGATGTACGCCGCCGGGAACCCGTCGCCCGAGCTGGTCCTCGCGACCCTGCTCGGCGGCTCGCTCTCGGCCGGCGGCGCGAGCGCGATCAACCACTGGTTCGATCGCGACATCGACGCCGACATGCCGCGGACCCAGGATCGCCCGATCCCGTCCGGCCGGATGGAGCCGCACGTCGCCCTCTGGGTCGGCCTGTGGCTGACGATCGCGTCGTTCTTCCTGCTGGCCTGGGCCGCCAACATCACGGCGGCGCTGCTGTCGCTGGCCGGGTTCGCCTGGTACGTCGGCGTCTACACGATGTGGCTCAAGCGCCGCTCGACCCAGAACATCGTGATCGGCGGCGTCGCCGGCGCGTTCCCGCCGATGGTCGGCTGGGCTGCGGTCACCGGCGGCTTCGCCGTCGAGTCGCTCTACCCGTTCGCGATCGTCTTCGCCTGGACCGCGCCGCACTTCTGGGCGCTGTCGCTGCTGATCAAGGACGACTACGCGGCGGCCGGCGTACCGATGCTGCCGGTCGTGAAGGGCGAGCCCGCCACCCACCGGGCGATCCTCGTCTGGTCGGCGATCACCGCCGCCGTCTCGATCGCGCCGGTCGTCACCGGCACCTTCGGCACGATCTACCTGGTCGTCGCGGTGCTGCTGGCCGCCGAGCTGCTGCGCCGCTCGTGGCTGCTGCTGCGCGACGGCACCCGCGCTCGCGCGGTCTCCCTCCACCTGTTCGCGTTGGCGTACCTGGCGGCCCTCTTCGCCGCCATGGTCGTGGACGCCAAGCTCTGATCCCGACGAACCAAGGACTCCTCCATGGACCGCAACCTCGCCAAGCGCAACCTCCGCGACGCGCTGATCAGCGGCATCGTCATCCTGGTGATGTTCCTGCTGACGTTCGTCGCCGCCGTCATCTACGTCTCCTAGCCATGAGCGAGCTCGACAAGCCCGTCCCGCCCGCGGGCGAGGACATCCACCTCCCCGGCAACAGCGCCCAGCCGCTGGTGCTGACCGTCGGCGTCACGATCCTGCTGGTCGGCCTGACCACCACCTGGTGGCTGATCGCCGTCGGCGCGATCATCACCGTCGGCACGCTGGTCGCCTGGATCCGCGACGCGATCCACGAGATCAACGAGTTCCCGCTGCATTCCGACCACTGATCGGCGGGGCGGCCCGGCCGCCCTCCCCGTGGTCCTTCGACGGGCGTCCTCCGGGGCGCCCGTTTTGACGTTTTGGGGGAGGAGGATCGGGTACGAGACCGGCGAAGGGGGGAATCGAGACCGCGAAAGCACGCCCGCTGCGCCCGATGGGCCCGCGCGGACGGCCGCGGGTCGCCCCGCCCGGGCACCCGATCGTTCGTCCGTTTCGGGGCCGATGGGGCAAGACGTCCGGTCGTCGGTCGATCATCGAACCAACCCACAGACGCGGCGGAACCTCGGGCCCGCTGCGGTGTTCTTCACCACAGACCATGGATCAGCACACGTACAGCTTCCCCAAGGTGACGCCGGTCGACGCGCAGGAGCTGCGCGAGGACCTGCGGGCGGCCCGCCGCCAGTCGGCGACCGGCGATCCGCGCCGGGCCGAGCGCGAGGGCGAGCGGCGCGACGCCCCCGCCCGCCGTCACGACGACTGACCCCGGTCCCGCTTCCGCCGCGCCCGCGCCCCGCGCGAGCGCGCTAGCCGGACGAGCGGCTGCGGCGACGCCGCGGCCCGGGACGACCGTCCCAGGCGCACTCCAGCAGCTCCTCGAGCGCCAGCTCGATCCCCTCGGCGAGCGCGTCGAGGTCGGGCAGCTTGTCGAGGTCGCCGAGCAGGCCGAACTCCGCGCGGCCGCCGTACGACATCACGGCGATCGCCAGCGACCGGTCCCCCGAGAGGAACGGAACCGGCACCATCGTCTCCAGCTGCCGTCCCAGCAGGTACATCGGCACCTGCGGCCCGGGGATGTTCGTCACCAGCAGGTTGAAGCGGCTGGTGGCCAGGCTCAGCCGCGACGCCTGCGCCAGCACCGAGGGCGGCGCGAACGACTCCGACGACGCCGTCAGGGCGTGGGCGGTGACCGCCCGCTTGCCGGCCAGCGCCTCCGAGGTCGCGCGGCGGATCCGCTCCAGCCGCGTCAGCGCGTCCGGCTCGCCGATCGGCAGCGGCGCGTGCGAGAGCGCGATCGGCCGCGGCGCGCCGGCCTCGCCCCGTCGGCCCTCGCCCTCGACCGCCACCGGCACCGCCGCCCGCAGCTCCAGGTCGTCGGTCCGCAGGCCGCGGTCGTGCATCCAGTGGCGGACCGCGCCGGCGACCGTCGCCAGCACCACGTCGTTGACCGAGCCGCCGAAGGTGTCCTTGACCCGCTTCAGGTCGGCCAGGGCGACCGAGGTCCGGGCCAGCCGCCGGTGGGGGCCGATCGGGACGTTCAGCGGCGAGGGCGGCGCCGGCGTCCGCAGGCCGACCCGCTCGCCGACCGCCCCGGCCACGTCGCGCGCCCGCTCGACCGCGTCGGCCGGGCGGCCGAGGCCCTGCAGCAGCCGCAGCGGGGCCGAGACCAGCTGGCGGCCGGCGTCGGCGACCGAGGCCACCATCATCTGGGCCGGCGTCGGCAGCGGCGGCGCCAGCCAGCCGGCGTGCGGCTCGCTCGGGGCCGGCTCCGGCTCGGCGTCGAGCAGGGTCGTCATCAGGTCGACCGCGACCACGCCGTCGACCAGCGCCTGGTGCGATTTCGTCACGACCGCGAAGCGATCCGCGTCCAGTCCCTCGACGATCCACAGCTCCCAGAGCGGCTTGGTCCGGTCGAGCCGCTGCGAGAACAGCCGCGCGGCCGCCGTCCGCAGCTCCTCCTCGCCGCCCGGGCAGGGCAGCGCGGTGTGGCGCACGTGGTACTCGAGGTTGAAGCTCGGATCGATCGCCCACCGCGGCCGGCCGAGGCCGAGCGGCGGGGTCACCAGCTTGGTCCGGTAGCGCGGCACCCGCTGCAGGCGCCGGCGGACGTGCTCGCGCAGCGCGTCGATCGGCGGCAGCTCGCCGCGGAAGATCGCGATCCCGCCGACGTGCATGTGCGCCCCGCCGTGCTCCTCGCGGAGCAGGGAGACGTCGGCGGCGGTCAGCTCGGCGAGGTGGTCCTGGGCCATGGGTCGTCGTCCTCCGGGCGCGACGATACTCGACCTCCCCGGCCCCCGCCGGTGCGGCGGACCGGGGCGGGGCCCGGCGCGTAGACTCGGGCCATGGCGGCCCCCTCGGGCGTCTCGTTCATCGTCGTCAGCACCGGCCTGGTGCTGGCGCTCGTGGGTGGGCTGGTGCTGCTCGGCCTGCTGTGGCCGGGCAACGGCTCGGCCCAGCTGGACTGGCGCCCGACCCGCACCCCCGAACAGGCCGCGATGGACGAGATCGACGACGTGCAGCAGATGCTCCAAGCCACCAACGATCGCCGCCGCCGGCGCGGCGCTCCCGACCTGACCGAGGACGAGCTCGACGCGCGCGTCCAGGCCGACCGCCAGGCGCTGGCCGAGTGGATCGCCCGGCGCGACGCGTTGGAGCACCCGGACGGCGGCGAGCGCTGATGCGGCTGCTCCTGATCGGCGGCGGCGAGCGCGGCCTGCGCCTGACCCGCACGCTCGCGGCCGACGGCCACGCCGTCCGCGTCGTCACCCGCGACCCGGCTCGCCACGACGCGATCCGCGCGGCCGGCGGCGAGCCGTGGGACGGCGATCCCGACCGGATCGGGACGCTCCGCTACGCGCTCGACAACGTCACGGTGCTGGTCTGGGCGCTCGGCAACGCCACCGGCGACGAGGCGAAGGTGCGCGCGCTCCACGGGACCCGGCTGGAGATGCTGCTGGAGCGGACGATCGACACCACGGTCCGCGGGGTCCTCTACGAGTGCTCGGGCACGCTACCGGTCGAGCTGCTGAGCCAGGGCGCGCGGATCGTCGAGCGGCTCTGCCGCCACAACGAGATCCCCTGGGGCCTGCTCTACCACGAGCCCGAGGACGCCGACGGCTGGGCGGCGTCGACCGCCGACGCGATCGAGCGGATCCTCGCCCGCGACCGCGGCTGACTCGGTCTCGCCCGCTGCGACGTTCCGGACGACCAGCGACCGGAACGTGACGGCGGGCGGCTAGGCGACGGGCGGCGGCGTCACCATCTCGGGCGGGATCCGCTCGAAGAGGTCGCCGAGCATCCGCGCCGTGGCACCCCAGATCAGGTGCTCGCCCACGACGTAGGCGTCGGTCTGGAAGGGGATCCCGCGGCGGATCAGCCGTCGCCGCTGGTAGCCGGCGAGCAGCGCGCCGGCGTCCAGCTCGAGCACCGCATCGACCTCGCGCGGGGAGGGGATCCACGATTCCGGCCGCTCGATCCAGCCGACGATCGGGTAGACGACGTAGCCGGTCACGATCGTCCCGGTCGGCGGCAGCGCGCCGAGCACGTCGACGTTGCCGGGCGGCAGGCCGACCTCCTCCTGGGCCTCGCGGAGGGCGGTCGCCGTCGGCGTCGGGTCCTCGGGGTCGCAGCGACCGCCGGGGAACGAGATCTCGCCCGCGTGCCGGCGCATGTCGCTGCGGCGGCGGGTGAGCAGCACGTGGACCCGGTCGCCGAGGTCCAGCAGCGGGACCAGGACGGCGGCCCGGGTGGTGCCGGGCGCGGACATCGTCGCCGCCCGCGCCGGCTCGATCAGCGCCTGGCGCAGGCGCTGACGGGGGTCACTGGACGTGGGAGACCCGCTCGACACGCTCGTCGAACATGACCTCGCCGTCGAGCACCCGGTGGACCGGGCACTTGGTGGCGATCACGCGCAGCCGCTCGACCTGCTCGTCGTCGAGCGCGTCGTCGACGTGCATCACCAGCTCGAAGCGGGTCGGACAGCCGCGCTCCGGGGCCGGCTTGTACGTGCACTCGACGTCGAGCTCGCCGATGTCCCAGCCCTTGCGCTCGGCGTACATCTGGAGCGTGATCGCCGTGCAGGCCGCGAGGCTCGCCGCCAGCAGCTCCTGCGGGGTGGGACCGGCATCGGTGCCGCCGAGTTCGACGGGCTCGTCGATGGTGATGCCGTGCTGGCGCATCCGCACGCCATGACGGAAGTGTTCCTCGCGAACGGCGCGAGCGTTGACCTTCATGCTTCATCCCGGATCGGGGCCGAACGCCCAGTATGGCACCGCGGCGACGCCGGCACGGGTGGTCCGACAACCGTCCGCCGCGAGCGGTCGGGGACGACGGCGCTCGAACCGACGCCGGCCGCCGACCTATACTCCTGCCGCCAGTTCGGGGCGTGGCGCAGCCTGGTAGCGCACCGGCTTTGGGTGCCGGGGGTCGCCGGTTCGAATCCGGCCGCCCCGACTGACGAGCGCGCGCGGCGACCAGCCGTCGCTGGGCCGTCACGGGGCGATCACGTAATCTCCACCCGGATTTGCCAGAATTGGCATTCGGCTGGTGGGTCGCGCGGCGACGATCCGGCACGACACCCGCGACCCGCCTGGGTCGCCCGCTCCGCGACGGAAGGACAAGCATGACCCTGCACCTCGGGGACACCGCCCCCGACTTCACCGCCCAGACCACCCAGGGCGAGGTCCAGTTCCACGACTGGCTCGGCGACAGCTGGGGCGTGCTCTTCTCGCACCCGGCTGACTTCACGCCGGTCTGCACCACGGAGCTCGGCGCCGTCGCGAAGCTCTCGGACGAGTTCTCGAAGCGCAACGTGAAGGTGATCGCGATCTCGGTCGACGAGATCGAGGACCACGAGAAGTGGGCCGCCGACATCGAGGAGACCCAGGGCGCGAAGCCGGACTACCCGCTGATCGGGGATCCGCAGCGTCAGGTCGCCGACCTCTACGGGATGATCCCGCCGGCCGCCGAGAACACCCAGACCGTCCGCTCGGTCTTCGTGATCGGCCCGGACAAGAAGATCAAGCTGACGCTGACCTACCCGGCCAGCACCGGTCGCAACTTCGACGAGATCCTGCGTGTGATCGACTCGCTGCAGCTGACCGCCAAGCACCGCCTGGCCACGCCCGCCGACTGGAAGCCGGGCGAGGACGTGATCATCACGCCGGCCGTCTCCGACGAGGAGGCCGCCGAGCTGTTCCCCGGCTACGAGACGATCAAGCCGTACCTGCGCAAGACCAAGGCCCCGCAGGCCTGATCCCGCGGGCGGCCCGACGGCCGCCCGCCCCGCCGTCGAAGGGCGCGGCCGCTGCCGCGCCCTTCGTCGTTCCCGGCCGCCGTCCCGCCGCTCGGCTTCGAGGAACCGAACGCGTTCGCCGACCTGCAAGGATGGGGGAGTGACGACGACCGAGGAGCCACCGTCCCTCGTCGGCGAGCGCGTTCCGCCCGGCGACGAGGTCCGTCGCACCGACGTGCTGCGCGCGTCGCCCCCGATGTTCCGCACGCCGCTGATCGACCGCTTCACGCGCGTCCACCCGGCGGTGCCGCTGATCATCTTCATCCCGGTGATCGTGGTCCTGATCGTGGCCGCCCACCGCCGCGGCGCCTCTACCGCGACCCTCGTCGGCCTGATCGCCGCCGGCTGGGTGCTCTGGGGCCTGGTCGAGTACTGGGTCCACCGCGTGCTCTTCCACTTCGAGCCCGAGCAGGGCTTCGGGGCACGCCTGCACTGGATGGTCCACGGCGTCCACCACGACCACCCCAACGACCCGCTGCGGCTGGTGATGCCGCCGGCCGTCTCGGTCCCCGGCACCACCCTCTTCGTGCTGCTCTTCGTCGGCGCGCTCGGGGTCACCAACGGGCTGACGCTGGGGGCCGGGTTCATCCTCGGCTACCTGGTCTACGACACCACCCACCACCACCTCCACCACCACCGTCCGCGGACGGCGGCCGGCCGCTGGCTGCGCGAGCTGCACATGCGCCACCACTTCCAGGACGACACCCGCGGCTACGGGATCAGCGCGCCCTGGTGGGACATCGTCTTCCAGACCTTCGCCAAGCGCCGCCGGCCCTCGGGCTGAACGGGCGCCGGGCGCGGTCGGGTCGGTCCGCTACGGTGCCCGGCACGCCCCCGTAGCTCAGCTGGACAGAGCAGCGGCCTTCTAATCCGCCGGTCGGTGGTTCGAATCCACCCGGGGGCATCCGCGGACGGCGCCTGGCGTCCGTGGACGCGTCGGATCTCGCCACCGGGTTCGCTCGGCAGTACCGAGTACAGCTCTCGCTTCCCGGCGGCGACCTCCTCGGTCCACGAACACCAGGCATCCGCCCGCGACCGCGCCCGGCGTCTGCGGACGCGTCGGATCTCGCCACCTGGTTCGCTCGGCAGTACCGAGTACAGCTCTCGCTTCCCGGCGGCGACCTGCTTGGCCTACGTGCACCTCGCATCCACCTGCAGGGCGTTGGGAGCACGCGGCCTGTACCCTCCACTCGACGCGGCGGACGTAGCTCAGTTGGTAGAGCTCCTGGTTGTGATCCAGGCGGTCGCGGGTTCGAGTCCCGTCGTTCGCCCCTCGTCGCCGACGCCGCCGTGGCCATCACGGCGGCGTCGTGCGTTCCGGGCCGTTCCTTGCGTACCGCAACTCTTCCGGCGGTGGCCGGTTTCGAGGGGGTGCAAGGGGTTGCGCCGCACGACGCCGGGTCGTGCCTGATCCGTGCCGGGAGACCGGAGGCCGAGGTGCGCGCACGCCCTGAGATCCCCCCGATCCAGGAGGAACACCATGTCCCGTCTCCGGGCCATTCTTCGCGGCGCTCGTGGCCGCGTCCTGACCGTGCTCGCCGCCACCATCGCCGCGGTGGCCGTCGCCGCCCCGCTGGCGATCGGCGCCGGTGAGGGCTCGACCGTCAAGGGCGGCGAGCGCAACCCGTCGAACGGGCGCTCGTTCAGCAGCGAGACCGAGATCATCTCGTCCAACTCGACCTTCTCGACCCGCCAGTCGAACAAGGGCTCGGGCGGCGGCGCGATCTACGGCTGCCGCGCCGACCTCGGCCGCCAGGGCTGCATCGAGGCCTCGAACCTGAGCAACGGCAACGCCTTCAAGTTCCGCTTCCGCGGCGCCTCGGGCGGCTCGATCACGACCTCCGGCTCGAACAAGGCCGAGGCCAAGCCGTTCACCACCAACGCGCTCGGCGTCGCCGACGGCCTCAACGCCGACAAGGTCGACGGCAAGGACGCCAACCAGATCGTCGAGGACACCCTCGCCCGCACCAAGATCGCCGTCGTCAGCGCCGACGGCAAGATCGCCAACCAGCGCGGCCTGACCGCCGCGGTCAAGGAGGACACCGGCAAGTACCTGGTGACCGCCGACGGCGACATCACCAAGTGCGTGCCCAACGTGACCGCCTACGGCACCGCCCCGGGCGCCAACGCCGCGCTCGAGCCGGTCGGCACCAACCAGCTGCGGGTCTTCACCCAGACCAGCGCCGGCACCGCCGCCGACCGCCAGTTCGCGCTCACCGTCAACTGCTGATCGGGAGGGCAGGAGCGACGACCGGCGACCCCGGCCGCAGCCGCGGCCGGGGTCACCGTCGCCGCGAGCGGCTCGCCCGGGCGAGCCGCTCGCGCACGCCCGCGGCCGCCAGCGCCGACAGCTCCAGGACCGTCCCCAGCAGCTGCCCGGCCGGCCCCGAGACGACGGCCAGCAGCGCTCGATCCAGTGGTGAGGGAGCCCGATCGCTCATCGCGAGCTATCGTTGCCGATCCTCATGTCCACCGTCACGACGACCGTCACCGAGCTTCCCGAGTCCCGCGTCAAGGTCGAGGCCGAGGTGACCCCCAAGGCCGTCGAGCAGGCGCTGCTCGCCACGGCCAAGGTCCTCGGCCGCGATCTCCGCGTCCCCGGCTTCCGCAAGGGCAAGGTCCCGCCGCCGGTCGTCCTGCGCCGCTACGGGCGCGAGGCGGTGCTCGACGAGACCCTCCGCCGCTCGATGGGCGAGTGGCTGGCCGCCGCGGTCGACGAGGCCAACCTCAACACCGTCGGCGAGCCGAGCGTCAACATCGGCGAGGCGCCGAAGGCCGGCGAGGGCGTCAAGTTCGACTTCGAGATCGGCGTCCGCCCGACCGCCAAGCTCGGCGACGTCAAGATCGAGGTCGGCCGCCGCGAGGCCGTCGCCGCCGACGAGCGGATCGACGCCGACCTCGAGCAGCTGCGCGAGCGTCACGCCAAGCTCGAGCCGGTCGACCGCGCCGCCGCCGAGGGCGACACCGTCCTGGTCAGCTTCGTCGGCCGGATCGACGGCGAGGAGTTCGAGGGCGGCGCCGGCCGCGACCAGCTGATCGAGCTCGGCTCCGGCCGCCTGATCCCCGGCTTCGAGGACCAGCTCCAGGGCGCCAAGAAGGACGAGGAGCGCGACGTCCGCGTCTCCTTCCCCGACGACTACGGTGCCGAGCACCTGCAGGGCAAGGAGGCGGTCTTCGCCGTCACCGTCCACGAGGTCCAGGAGCGCAAGCTGCCGGAGCTCGACGACGCCTTCGCCGAGGAGGCCGCCGGCGCCGACTCGCTGGCCGAGCTGCGCGAGGAGATCGGCGAGCGGCTGAAGGAGCAGGACGAGGCCGCGATCGAGCGCGAGTTCCGCGAGGCCGTGATCGACACCCTCAGCCTCGCCGCCGAGGTCGAGATCCCCGAGTCGCTGGCCGAGGCCCGCGCCGGCGAGCTGCTGGAGCGCACCCTCCACCAGCTGGCCCACCAGGGCATCTCGCGCGAGCTGTACTTCCAGATGGCCGGCAAGAGCGAGGCCGACGTGCTGGCCGAGGCCCGCCCCGAGGCCGCCCGCAGCCTCCGCCGCGAGGCCGCCGTCCACGCCTACGTCGAGGCCGAGGGCCTGGAGCCGGGCGAGGGCGACCTGCTCGACGCGCTGACCGGCCCCGCCGCCCAGCAGGGCACCACGCCGGAGAAGCTGCTCAAGCGGCTCACCAACCAGGGCCACCTGGACGAGCTCCGCTCCGACGTCGCCGAGCAGCAGGCGATCGAGCGCCTGGTCGAGTCGGCGACCGCCGTCTCGGTCGAGGACGCGAAGGCCCGGAACCTGCTCTGGACGCCGATCCCCGGCGACGAGGAGGACACCGGCGGCCGCCCGTGGGTCGCCGAGGAGCGCGCCGCCCGCGCCGCCGCCGAGGCTGGCGACGACGCCGCCGACGGCGACGACGCCGAGGCCTGATCCGCGCCACCCGTCGCCGCGGAGTCCGTGGCGGCGGGGCGGCCGAGGCCGGTTGGTAGGCTCCGACCGGGTCGTCCGACCCCCGGTCTCCACCGGTTCCCCCTGCACGTCGGCAGGGCGGGCGGGTGGCACCATCAGCACAGCGAAGAGGGAATCTCCCGCATGAGTCCACTGGTCCCCATGGTCGTCGAGCAGACGTCGCGCGGCGAGCGCGCGTTCGACATCTACAGCCGCCTGCTCAACGAGCGGATCATCTTCCTGGGGACCCCGGTCGACGACCAGATCGCGAACCTGATCGTCGCCCAGCTCCTGCACCTCGCCAGCGACGACGAGGACAAGGACATCTCGCTCTACATCAACTCGCCCGGCGGGTCGGTGTACGCGGGCCTGGCGATCTACGACACGATGCAGTTCATCAAGCCGCAGGTGCGGACGATCTGCGTCGGGATCGCGATGTCGATGGGGGCGGTGATCCTCTCCGGCGGCGCGCCGGGCAAGCGGATGTCGCTGCCGAACTCGAAGATCCTGATCCACCAGGTCAGCTCCGGCTTCCAGGGCCAGGCGACCGACGTCGAGATCCACGCGAAGGAGATCATCGACCTGCGTGGAAAGCTCGACGAGATCATCGCCACCCACTCCGGCCAGCCGCTGGAGAAGGTCAAGGGTGACACCGAGCGCGACTACTTCATGGATCCCGAGGAGGCCAAGGCCTACGGGATCATCGACCGGGTGATCGACAAGGCCTGAGGGCCCGGGCGCCCGCCGGCCCCCGACCACGACACGCACGCACCGGAGAAGGAGACGGAGATGGCACGAGCCACCGAAGGCGGCGAGCAGCTCCTCTGCTCCTTCTGCGGGAAGTCGCAGCGGCAGGTCAAGAAGCTGATCGCCGGGCCCGGCGTCTACATCTGCGACGAGTGCATCGAGCTCTGCAACGAGATCATCGACGAGGAGCTGTCGGCGCAGCCCGGCTTCGACGTCGAGCACCTGCCGAAGCCGCAGGAGATCTTCGGGGTCCTCGACGAGTACGTCGTCGGCCAGGACGCGGCCAAGCGGACGCTGGCGGTCGCGGTCTACAACCACTACAAGCGGGTCCGGCTGGCGCAGCGGGGCGACGTCGACGTCGAGCTGCAGAAGTCGAACATCCTGATGCTCGGGCCGACCGGCTGCGGCAAGACGCTGCTGGCCCAGACCCTGGCCCGGATCCTCAACGTCCCGTTCGCGATCGCCGACGCGACCGCGCTGACCGAGGCCGGCTACGTCGGCGAGGACGTCGAGAACATCCTCCTGAAGCTGATCCAGGCGGCCGACTACGACGTCAAGAAGGCCGAGACGGGGATCATCTACATCGACGAGGTCGACAAGATCGCCCGCAAGGCCGACAACCCGTCGATCACCCGCGACGTGTCGGGCGAGGGCGTCCAGCAGGCGCTGCTGAAGATCCTCGAGGGGACCCAGGCGTCGGTGCCGCCCCAGGGTGGGCGCAAGCACCCGCACCAGGAGTTCCTGACGATCGACACGACCAACATCCTCTTCATCTGCGGCGGCGCCTTCGCGGGCCTCGACGACGTGATCCAGCGCCGCAAGGGCCAGCGCGCCGTCGGCTTCGTCTCGCACGACGAGCAGACCAACGAGGAGCTGCCGGCCGACCGGCTGTTCGAGCACTGCCTGCCGGAGGACCTGGTCGAGTACGGCCTGATCCCCGAGTTCATCGGCCGGCTGCCGGTCGTGACGGCGGTCCGCCAGCTCTCGCGCGGCGACCTGATCCGGATCCTGACCGAGCCGCGCAACGCGCTGATCAAGCAGTTCCAGACCAGCTTCGCCTTCGACGACATCGAGCTGGTCTTCGCCGACGAGTCGCTGCAGGCGGTGGCCGACAAGGCGCTCGAGCGCGAGACCGGCGCCCGCGGGCTGCGTTCGATCCTCGAGGAGGCGCTGCTCGACGTCCAGTTCGAGCTGCCCTCGCGGCGCGACGTCCGCAAGTGCGTCGTCACCCGCGAGACGATCTCCGACGCCCGCCCGCCGACGTTGGTGACCGAGGCGGTCGCGGGCGACGACGGCGACGACCACGGCCTCGCGGCCGAATCGGCCTAGTCGCCGCCGGCGACCCCGTACGCTCTCGGCATGTCCCTGATTCGTCGCGGCGCCGGTCGGGTCGTCGGCCGCAAGGTCATCCCCTGGCTGCTGCTGCTCGACCTGCTGCGCGAGACGCACGCCCACTGGCAGGACCAGCTGAGCGAGCGCGAGCGGCGGCGGCTGACCGAGCTGCTGCGGCAGAGCCGCGGCCGGCCGGGCAACCTGACCGAGCGCCAGCGGCGCGAGGTCCGCGAACTGGCTTCCAAGCTCGACCTGGTCAAGCTCGGCAAGCGGGCCGCCTTCACCGCCGCCGGCGCCAAGGTCGGCCGCAAGCGCCGCTAGACCGGCGCCCGCTCGACCGCCGCGGCGTTCGCGCGCGAGAGGCCGTAGCGGTGGTCGCGGCCGCCGTGGAGCGTCTGCACCAGCCCGATCCGGCGCTCCTCGAAGCCGGCCTGGCAGTAAGCCAGGTACAGGTCCCAGAGGCGGCGGAAGCGCTCGTCGTAGCCGAGCGCGGCGACCGCCGGGGCGGCCTCGGCGAACGCCTCGCGCCAGCGGCGCAGGGTCTCGGCGTAGTGCGGGGTCAGGTCCTCGAGCGCGACCGGGTGGAGCCGGGTCTCGCGGGCGACGCAGCGGGCGATCTCCGCCGACGACGGCAGGCAGCCGCCGGGGAAGATCAGCCGGTTGACGAAGCTGCGGCCGCGCTTCTCGGCCTCGTAGGCGCGGTCGTCGATCGTGATCGCCTGCAGCGCCAGCAGGCCGTCGTCGGCGAGCAGCCGGTCGCAGCGGCGGAAGAAGGTGGGCAGGTCGCGCCACCCGACCGCCTCGATCATCTCGACCGACACCAGCCGGTCGTAGCGGCCCTCCAGCTGGCGGTAGTCCTGCAGCCGCAGCTCGATCCGGTCGCCGAGCCCGGCCGCCTCGATCCGCCGCCGCGCCAGCTCGTGCTGGGCGGCGCTGATCGTGGTCGTCGTCACCTGGACCCCGTACTCGCGGGCGGCGTGGATCGCCAGCGCGCCCCAGCCGGTCCCGATCTCCAGCAGCCGTTGGCCGGGGGCGAGGTCGAGCTTGCGGCAGAGCAGGTCGAGCTTCGCCACCTGGGCCTCCTCGAGGGTCGCCCCGGGCCGCTCGAAGAGCGCGCAGGAGTAGCTCATCGTCGGGTCGAGGAAGAGCCCGAAGAGCTGGTTGGAGAGGTCGTAGTGGGCGGCGATCTGGCGCCGTGACCGCCCGATGCTGTTGCGGGCGCCGTTGCGGAGCGCCTGGACCGGGCGCAGCAGCGGGGCCAGCCGCAGCCGCAGGCGGTCGAAGGCCGGCATGTTGCGCGCGCCGAGCGCCACCAGGGCGACCAGGTCGGGGCTGCTCCAGCGGCCGTCGCGGTAGCTCTCCGCGATCCCCAGCGACCCGCGCAGGAGCGCGCTCCAGACGCCGTCGTCGTGCAGCGTCAGCCGCGCGTCGCGCTGCGGCCGGCCCGGGCCCGCGGGCGCACCGAAGCGGTGCTCGCGGCCGTCGGGCTCGCGGACGACGAGGGTCCCGCCGGTGGTGCGGGAGAGCAGGCGGAGGGCGATCGCGCGGGCGGGGGCGGGGGTCATCGGCGGGCGTGGTCCTGGCGGTCGGGGTGGGGGTGGATCGGGACCCGGCGGGCGGCCAGCCGCAGCGCCTGGCCGTAGATCCGGCCGAGGACGGCGAACGGGCCGAGCGGCTGGTGGCGCAGGTAGGCGCGCAGGCCGGCGGCGTCGAGCGGGCGCCGGTCGAGGTCGAGGCCGGCGTCGAAGATGCGCCGCCCGTCCCGCTCGCTGGCCAGGTGGATCCGTAGCCGCGGGCCGGGGATCGTCGTCCGCCAGCGGTAGCGGTGGTCGATCGCCATGAACGGCGAGACGTGGAAGGCCTTGTCGAGCCCGACCGCGAGCGCGTCGCCCTCGCGATCGGCGCGGGCGGCGTCGAGCACGTAGGCGTGGCGCTCGCCCCACGGGGTGTTGGTGACCTCGGCGAGGACCGCCTCGAGGGTGACGCCGTCGTCCCCGAAGCAGTAGGCGAAGGTGACTGGGTTGAAGCTGCGGCCGAGCAGCCGCGGCTGGAACAGCAGCCGCACCGGACCCCGTGGACGACGACCGCAGCGGGTGGCGACCGTCCGCCGGATCGCCTCGTCGAGCGGGACCGCCGGATCGCCGTGGTGATCGCGGCGGCGGAAGGCGAGCGGGGCCCGCCGCTCGACGCCCCAGCCGCGGTGCCGTTCGAGCACGTCGGGCAGCTGCTCCAGCGAGACGTAGAGCATCGCCGTCGGGTAGCTGAAGGCGTGGACCTGGGGCGCGTGGCGGCGGTGGCTGATTCGGCCCAGGTAGACGGCCGACGGCTCGCCGCCGGTCACGCGACGACCTCCGCGGCGGCCAGCCGCCGGCCGCCGAGGGCCCGGGCGACCCGCAGCCCGCTCCAGCAGCCGTCCTCGTGGAACCCCCAGCGCCAGTAGGCGCCGCAGAAGTGCGTCCGGCCGCGCTCGCGGAGGCCGCCGGAGATCTCGCCCCAGCGACGCTGCGCGGCGAGGCCGGCGCTGGTGAAGACCGGGTGCTGGTAGGTCATCCGCCGCAGCACCGCCGCGGGGGCGATCGCCTCGTCCAGGTTCAGCGTGACCAGCAGCCGCTGGTCGTCCGGCAGCGCCGGCAGGCCCTGGAGCCGGTGCAGGTCGTAGGTCACCGTCGGGGCGGGCTTCGGCCGCTCCAGCAGGTGGGCGTTCCAGCTCGACCAGGCCCGCCGCCGCCGCGGCAGCAGCCGGCGGTCGTGGTGCAGGGTCGCGCGGTTCTCGCGGTACGGGAAGGCGCCGAGGATCGCGCTCTCGGCCGCCGTCGGATCCTCGAGCAGCGCCAGCGCCTGGTCGCCGTGGCAGGCCAGCACGACGTGGTCGAACCGCTCGGGTGGGCGGTCGCCGACCCGCACCAGCACGTGGTCGTCGCGGCGGGCGACGCCGGTCACCGGCGCCGACAGCCGCAGCCGTTCGCCGAACGGCGCCAGCAGCGCCTCGACGTAGCGGGCCGAGCCGCCGTCGACCGTCAGCCAGGTCGGCCGGTCGCGCAGCGACAGCATCCCGTGGTTGGCGAAGAAGCGGAGCAGGAACAGCGCCGGGAACGACCACAGCTGCTCCGGGTCGGCCGACCAGACGGCGCTCGCCTGGGGCACGATCAGCCGCTCGGCGAACCAGGGCGAGAAGCGCTCGCGGCGGAGCAGCTCGCGCAGCGACGTCGTCTCGTCGCCCTGCTCCAGGACCCGGCGGGCGACCCGGTTGAAGCGCGCGTACTCCGCGACCATCCGCAGGAAGCGCGGGTCGAGCGCGTTGCGGCGCTGGGCGAAGAGCCCTGAGAGCGAGTCGCCGTGGTACTCGAAGTCGTGCTCGCGCGCGCTGACCGAGAAGCTCATCGAGGTCTCGCGCAGCGGCACGCCGAGCTCGCGCAGCAGGCCCAGGAAGCCGGGGTAGGTGCGGTCGTTGCAGACGATGAACCCGGAGTCGACCCGCAGCCGCCGCCCGACCAGCGTCAGCTCATGGGTGTGGGCGTGGCCGCCGGCGCGATCGTCGGCCTCGAGCAGGACCACGTCGTGGCGCTCGCGCAGCGCGTGCGCGCAGGCCAGGCCGGAGATCCCGCTGCCGACGATCGCGATCCGCATCAGCGTTCGCCGACGGGGTCGGGTAGCGGTGCGCGGTCGGCGGCCGCGGTCGCCGCCGCCACCAGCCCGATCACCGCGGCCGGGTCGTCGAACATCGGCAGGTGACCGGCCTCGGCCAGCCGGTGCTGGTGGACCGCCGCCGGCAGCGGGGCGCGCGGCGGCGTCACCAGCCGGTCGCGCCCGCACCAGACCAGGTGCACCGGCAGCCGCGCGGCGAGCTCGGCCAGCTGGTCGCGGGCGAAGACGTTGGCCCGCATCGCGGCGTCGACCCGCTCGAAGTCGGGCGCCGCCACGTAGCCGCGCACGAGCGCCAGGGCGTCGGCGCGACCGAAGCGGCCCGGACCCCCGAGCACGCCGCCGAGCACCCGCGCCCGCAGCGGCGGCAGCGACAGCAGCAGCGGCAGCAGCGGCGCGGCCCGCCGGCCCGCCCGCCGCGCCCCGCCCGACGACGGGTCGAGCGGCCGCGACCAGAACCCGGCCGGGGCGAGCGCGACGACCGAGCGGGCGTGGCCGAGCAGCGCCAGCTCGAGCGCGGTCCAGCCGCCGAGCGAGACCCCCGCGACGTGCGGCCGGTCGACCCCGAGCTGGTCGAGCGCGGCGGCGATCGACCGCGCGAGCGCCCGCGGCGTCGGCTCGAGCGGGGCCGGCAGCGGCGGCGACGCGCCGAAGCCGGGCAGCTCGGCCACCAGCACCTCGCGCTCGGCCCGCAGGCCGTCGAGCACGGGCCGCCAGCTGTGGCGGTCGCCGCCGAGGCCGTGGAGCAGCAGCAGCGGCGCGGCGGCGGGGTTGGCGGCGCGGGCGGGGTGACGATCGACGTGGACGTCCATCGCTGGACCCTACGCGCGAGCGGCGCCGCCGGATGCGCCCGGCCGCCGAGTTCCCGATCCGCGGCCTAGACTGGCTCGTTCATGTCCGAGACGCAGGATCCGACGCGCTACGAACCGGCCGAGTCCGAGCCGGCGGTGTTCGAACGCTGGGAGTCGGCGGGCGTCTTCGCCGGCGACCCCGACGGCGATCCGGCCGACAGCTTCTCGATCGCGATCCCGCCGCCGAACGTGACCGGCGCGCTGCACATGGGCCACGCCCTCAACGGGTCGATCCAGGACGTCCTGATCCGCCTCAACCGGATGCGCGGGCGCAACACCCGCTGGACGATCGGCACCGACCACGCCGGGATCGCGACCCAGACCAAGGTCGAGCAGCAGCTGCGCGACGAGGGCAGCAGCCGCGAGCTGATCGGCCGCGAGGCGTTCGTCGAGCGGACCCAGGCCTGGCGCCAGCAGTACGGCGGCACGATCATCAACCAGTTCCGGCGGCTCGGCGTCTCGGCCGACTACGAGCACGAGCGGTTCACGATGGACGAGGGCTACGCGCGCGCCGTCCAGCAGGTCTTCGTGGCGCTCTACGAGCAGGGACTGATCTACCGCGGCACCTACCTGGTCAACTGGGATCCCGGCTCGCGCTCGGCGATCTCCGACCTCGAGGTCGAGGACCGCGAGGTCACCGACGCGCTCTACGAGATCGCCTACCCGCTGAGCGACGGCTCGGGCGAGGTCGTCGTCGCGACCGTGCGGCCGGAGACGATGCTGGCCGACGTCGCCGTCGCCGTCCACCCCGAGGACGAGCGGTTCGCGTCGCTGGTCGGCAAGACGGTGACGCTGCCGCTGGTCGGACGCGAGCTGCCGATCGTCGCCGACGACTACGTCAAGACCGACTTCGGCACCGGCTGCCTGAAGATCACGCCCGGCCACGACCCGAACGACTTCGAGATCGGCCAGCGCCACGGGCTCGAGAAGCTCAGCTGCATCGACGAGGACGGCCGGATCACCGGCGGCTACGCGCCCCAGTTCGAGGGCCTGTCGGCGGCCGAGGCGCGGACCGCGATCGTCGCCGCGCTGCGCGAGCAGGGCCAGCTGCGGGGCGAGCAGGAATACACCCACACCGTCCCCTTCAGCCACCGCTCGGGCGAGCGGATCGAGCCGCTGCTGTCGCTGCAGTGGTTCATGCGGATGGAGGAGCTGGCGCGGCCGGCGATCGACGCGGTCGTCGACGGCCGGGTCCGGATCCACCCCGAGAGCCAGAAGCGCCGCTACCTGCAGTGGCTGGAGGAGATCCGCCCGTGGGTGCTCAGCCGCCAGCTCTGGTGGGGCCACCAGATCCCCGTCTGGTACCGGGGCGACGAGGTCCACTGCGGGCTGGAGCCGCCGGAGGGCGAGGGCTGGGAGCGCGATCCCGACGTCCTCGACACCTGGTTCAGCTCCGCGCTGTGGCCGTTCGCGACCCTCGGCTGGCCCGACCAGACCCCCGAGCTGCGGACCTTCTACCCGACCTCGGTGCTCTCGACCGCCCGCGACATCCTCTTCCTGTGGGTGGCGCGGATGGTGATGATGGGCCTCCGCTTCGCCGGCGACGTGCCGTTCGCCGACGTCTACTGCCACTCCGTGATCCAGGCCCCCGACGGGCGCCGGATGAGCAAGTCGCTTGGGACCGGGATCGACCCGCTGGCGCTGATCGACGGCGGCCCGCGGCCGGCCGTCTTCGCGAAGAAGAAGGGCGCCGACCCGGGCGTCTTCCCGGCCTACGGCGCCGACGCGGTCCGCTTCGGGCTGCTGGCGATGTCCTCGACCCAGGACGTCCGCTTCAGCGAGGAGAAGATCGCCCAGGGCCGGCAGCTGACCACCAAGCTCTCGAACGCGGTCCGCTTCGCCGCCGGCCGGCTGGAGGGCGCCGCGATCGCGCTGCCCGACGATGGTGGTCCGGGCGCGGTCAGCCGCCTGGAGGACCGCTGGATCGTCTCGCGGACCGAGCGGATCGCGCGCGAGACGGCGGCTCGGATCGACGAGTTCGACTTCGCCAAGGCCGCGCTCGGGCTCTACGACTTCGTCTACGGCGAGCTCTGCGACTGGTACCTGGAGCTGGTCAAGGCCCGCGACACGGCCGACGACCCGGACCTGGCACGGGTGCTGGCCTGGGCGCTGCGGCGGACGCTGCAGATCGCCCACCCGGTGATCCCGTTCGTGACCGAGGAGGCCTGGGGAAGACTGGGGTCCACCCAGCCCGGGGGGACCGGCATCACCACGGGGCTGCTGGCCGGCTCGCGGCTGCCGGCACCCGACGACGCGCTGCTCGATCCCGACGCCGAGCGCGAGCTGGGCCGCGTGATCGACCTGATCAGCGGCGTCCGCTCGTGGCGCAGCGGCGCCAACGTGCCGCCCGGTCCGCTGCTGCCGGCGCGGCTGGAGGCCGAGGGCTACGACGACGAGGCCCGCGCCCACGTCGCGCGGCTGGCGCGGCTGGAGCTGGTCGACGCGGCCGGCGACGCGGTGCTGGTCGCGGTGCCGGGCGGCCAGGTGGCGATCCTGGCCGGCGAGCACGTCGATCCCGAGGCCGAGCGGGCCCGGATCGCCAAGCGTCGAGCTGAGGTCGAGGCTGAGATCGAGCGGACCGCCGCCCGCCTGGGCAACGAGAAGTTCGCCTCGCGCGCGCCGGCCGAGGTAGTCGCCGCCGAGCAGGCGAAGCTCGACGGCCTGCGGGAAGAGCTGCGCACCCTGTGACCATCGCCACCGGAGCCGCCGGCGCCGGGGCGGCGTGGGACCCCGACCGGTGGCTGCTCGAGCGCGAGCTGTTCGGGATCCGGCCCGGGCTCGGGCGGATGCGGGCGCTGCTGGAGCTGCTCGGCCGGCCGCAGGAGCGCTTCCGGGCGATCCACGTCGTCGGCAGCAACGGCAAGACCTCGACGGTGACCTTCGCCGCCGCGCTGCTGGAGCGGCGCGGCGTCCGCGCCGGGGCCTACGTCTCGCCGCACCTGGTCCGCTTCGCCGAGCGGGTCCAGATCGGCGGCGCGCCGCTGGCCGCGGGCCCCTTCGCCGCCGCCGTCGCCCGGGTCCGCGACGCCGCCGCCGAGCTGGAGCGGCGCCCGGCCGACGCCGGCGGCGACTGGAACGGCGAGGACCCGGTCACCCAGTTCGAGGCGATCACCGCCGCCGCCTACCTGGCCTTCGCCGACGCCGGCGTCGACTGCGCGGTGATCGAGGCCGGCCTCGGCGGCCGCTGGGACGCCACCAACGTGCTGCCGCGCGATCCGGCCGCGGCCGCCGACCCGCGGGTCGCGGTCCTCACCAGCATCGCCCTCGAGCACACCCGCTGGCTGGGGGAGACGACCGCCGCGATCGCCGCCGAGAAGGTCGAGGTGCTGCGGCCCGGCGGGACCCTGGTGCTCGGCGACGGGCTGCCGGCCGACGCGCTGGCGGTCGCCGAGCGGGTGGCGGCCGAGCGCGGCGCCACGATCGTCCGCGCCGCCGCCGACCCCGGGGCCGACGTCCCGACCCCCGGCACCGGCCCGGCCGCCGCGGGCGGCGCGAGCGCCGGCGGCGCGCTCTTCCAGCGCCGGAACCTGGCCACGGCGATGGCCGCCGTCGACGCCCACCTCGGCGCCGCCGACCCCGCCGCCGCCCGCGACCTGGCGGCCGGGATCGTCGTCCCCGGCCGCTTCCAGACGGTCGATCCGGGCGGTCCCGAGCGGCCGACCGTGATCCACGACGGGGCCCACAACGAGGCCGGGATGGCCGCGCTGGCCGACGCCCTCGACGCGGCCCCGCCGCGGCGGCCGCTGGTCGCGCTGCTCGGCGTGCTGGCCGACAAGGACCCGGCCGCGATGGTGCGGGCCCTCGACCGCTGGTGCGACCGCGTCGTCTGCGTCGCGCCGGCCAATCCGCGCGCGCTGCCGGCGGCCGAGCTGGCCGCCTTCGTGACCCGCGCGCTGCCCGGCCGGCCGGTCGAGACCGCCGCCGATCCGCACGAGGGCCTCCGTCGAGCCCGTACACTGGCCGGGGCGGGCGGTACCGTGCTCGCCACCGGATCGCTGCACCTGCTGGCCGACCTGCACCGCGGGCCGGGCGCCGGGCCGGCCTCCGCGTTCTGATCCCATCCCCGTCCCATGTCCCCGACCGACCCCCGCCACGACGAGTCCCTCCCGGTGCTGCGCCTGGTCCTCGGCGTCGCCGTGGTCGTGGCCCTGGTCATCCTCGTGTTCTTCGCCATCGGCTACGCACTCGGTCGTGCCTTTCTCTGAGCACCACCGCGCCGGCGGCTCTCGCGCAGGAACCGCCAGGTCGTGCGACGAACTACCGTTCCTGTGACCACCATGCCCGATCTCCTCGCCGTGTTCGGCATCAACAACGGCACTCTCGACACCGTCGTGAAGCTGTTGGTCCTCTTCGTCGTCCTGATCTGGCTGGCGCTCGTCTACTACACGTGGTCGGACGCCCGTCGCCGGATCACCGACCCCGTGCTGATCGGCACCGCGACGGTCGCGGCGCTGGTGCTGCCCTTCGCCGGGACGATCATCTACATGGTCGTGCGACCGCCGGAGTACCTCGACGACGTGCGCGAGCGCGAGCTGGAGATGCAGGCGGCCGAGGCCCGGCTGCTGCAGTCCGGCGTGCTGCTCTGCCCGCACTGCGAGTACCAGGTGCAGAAGGACTTCCTGCGCTGCCCCTCGTGCCTGCGGAAGCTGCGCGACCAGTGCAGCGGCTGCGCCAAGCCGCTCGATCCCGAGTGGCGGATCTGCCCCTACTGCGAGACGGAGATCCCGGGCCGGACGCCGCGGCGCCGTCGCCGCCGGCGGGCCGACGAGGCCGAGGCCGAGCACGAGCGATCCGCGGTCGACCGCTAGGGGCGGCGCGAGGGGCCCGCAGGCCGGCGCATCTCGGCACGCCGCGCGCTCGGCAGTACTGCGTACGGCTCTCGCTTCGGCGCACCGACCTGCTTGACCTGCGAACCCCTCGCATCCACCCCTGGCCTGCTGCTGCTTGAATCTCCGGGCCCGGCCGGCGCGATCGGCCGCCCGACCCCGCAAGGAGACTTCGAAGCCCTATGTCCCGCACCCTCGTTCTCGTCAAGCCGGACGGCGTCAAGCGCCAGCTGATCGGCGAGACGCTCGGCCGCTTCGAGCGCAAGGGCCTGCGCATCAGCGCCCTCAAGCTCGTGCAGCTCGAGACCGCCGTCGTCGAGGAGCACTACGCGCACCTCAGCGACAAGCCGTTCTTCGGCGAGCTGGTCTCGTTCATGACCGGCGGTGCGGTCGTCGCGGTGATCCTCGACGGCCCGTCGGCGGTCGAGGTCGGCCGCCAGGTGATCGGCGCCACCAACCCGCTCGAGGCCGCCCCGGGCTCGATCCGCGGCGACCTGGCGATCGAGGCCGGCGAGAACGTCGTCCACGGCTCGGACTCGGACGAGAACGCCGAGATCGAGATCAAGCGCTTCTTCCCCGAGCTGGGCTGAGGGAGCGGTCGGTGAGCGCGCCGCTGGTGCTGGCGTCGCGCTCGCCCCAGCGGCGGGCGATCCTCGAGACGCTGTCGGTGCCGTTCCGGGTCCGGGTCTCGGACGTCGAGGAGCGGACCGACGGCGAGCCGATCGCGGTCGCGATCGAGAACGCCCGCCGCAAGGCGCTCGCCGTCGCCGACGGCGAGCCGCCCGGGACCCTCGTCCTCGGCGCCGACACGGTGATCGTCGACGACCTCGGCGAGGCGACCGCGGCCCCGCGGGCGGTCGGCAAGCCGGCCGACGCCGCCGAGGCCGCCGCGATGCTGCGCCGCTGGTCGGGGCGCGGCCACCACGTCGCCTCCTCGGCCGCGGTCGTCCGGGCCGGCGCCGACGGCGGCCACGAGACGCTGCTGGCCGAGGCCGACACGACCCTCGTCCGCTTCCGGACGCTGAGCGAGCGGGAGCTGGCCTGGTACGTCGCCACCGAGGAGTGGCGCGAGCGGGCCGGCGGCTACGCGATCCAGCTCCGCGGGACCCTGCTGGTCGACGCGATCGAGGGCGACTGGTGGACGGTCGTGGGGCTGCCGGTGGCGCTGTTGGCCCGCCGCGCGCCCGCGCTGCTGCGGCATCCGTGACCGGGCGCACAGGCCCCATGCACGCGGCGATTCATGGACAGCGCGTCGAAGGGCCTCCGCTACACTCCGGCCTCGATCCGCGGCGGCGGAGGACGGATGGGACCTGCTCCCCGCCACCGCCCGCGGCCGACGCTTCGCGGAACGGGCACCCGGATCGGACCCCCACGCCTCGATGAGCATCTTCAGCTACCTCACCGGGATCGGCAGCCGCGACATGGCGGTCGACCTCGGCACCGCGAACACCCTGGTCTACGTCCGGGGCCGCGGGATCGTGCTGTCGGAGCCCTCGGTCGTCGCGATCGACTCGCGCTCGGGCGAGGTCCACGCCGTCGGGATCGAGGCCAAGCGGATGCTCGGCCGCACGCCCGGCACGATCCAGGCGATCCGGCCGCTGAAGGACGGCGTGATCGCCGACTTCGACGTCACCGAGGAGATGCTGCGCCACTTCATCCAGAAGGCGCACCAGAACCGCTTCGCCCATCCGCGGGTCGTCGTCTGCGTGCCCTCGGGCGTGACCGGCGTCGAGAAGCGCGCGGTCGAGGAGGCCTCGATCTCCGCCGGCGCCCGCCAGGCGTACCTGATCGAGGAGCCGATGGCGGCCGCGATCGGCTCCGGCCTGCCCGTCGCCGAGCCGACCGGCTCGATGGTCGTCGACATCGGCGGCGGCACCAGCGAGGTCGCCGTGATCTCGCTCGGCGGGATCGTCGTCTCGCAGTCGGTCCGCGTGGCCGGCGACGAGTTCGACGAGGCGATCGTCGCCTACGCCAAGCGCGAGTACAAGCTGCTGATCGGCAGCCAGATGGCCGAGGACGTCAAGCTCGAGATCGGCTCCGCCTACCCGATGGCGGAGGAGGTCCAGACCGAGATCCGCGGTCGCGACATGGTCTCCGGCCTGCCGAAGACGGTCGTGATCACCAGCGAGGAGGTCCGGCAGGCGCTCGAGGAGCCCCTGTCGGCGATCATCGAGGCGGTCAAGGAGACCCTCGACCGCACCCCGCCCGAGCTGTCGTCGGACATCATGGACCGCGGGATCATGCTCGCGGGCGGTGGGTCGCTGCTGCGGGGGCTGGACGAGCGGCTCCGCGAGGAGACGCAGATGCCCGCCCACCTGGCAGAGTCCCCCCTGACCTGCGTCGCGGTCGGCTCCGGTCGCTCGCTCGAGGAGTTCGACGTCATCCACCGGATGAACCGCGGACACTCCCGCAACCGGCGCCGCCGGTACTAGACCCCCGGCCGCCCCGTGCGCCGCCCGCCCTCGTCGAACCGCGTTCCGTGAACGATCCGTCCGCACGCCGCCGCCGTCGCCTGGTGCTCGCCGCCCTGGTGGTCGTGTCGCTGATCCTGCTGACGGCCGCCTTCGGCTCGGCCGGCGGCGGCACCAGCGGCGGCGTCGCCGGCCCGCTGGTCGACGGCGCCTCGACGATCGTCAAGCCGGTCCGCGACCTGGTCAACTGGTTCGGCGACACCGCCGACGCGACCGACGAGAACAAGAAGCTGCGCAAGGAGAACGCCGAGCTGCGGCGCGAGGTCGCCCGCTCCGCCTCCGGCGCGGCCGAGGCCGACCGGCTTCGCAAGCAGCTCCAGCTCTCCAGCCGGCTCCAGCTCCAGAGCCGCTACGGCGCGGTCGGGGCCGACGTGATCGCCCAGTCGCCGACGGCCTGGGCCAGCACGCTGCGGATCGACAAGGGCACCGGCGACGGGATCGAGAAGAACGACCCGGTGGTCGCGGCCGACGACGACGGCGGCGGGCTGGTCGGCTTCGTGACCGCGGTCCAGGCCGGCTCGGCGATCGTCTCGCTGCTGCCCGACCAGTCGGTCAAGGTCGGCGCGCGGCTGCAGGGCGGCAAGGACTTCGGCGTCCTCCAGGGCGCCGGCGCGGGCACGATGACCGACCTCGAGCTGCTCTTCATCCCGGCCGCGACCGACATCCCCGACGGCACCCTGGTGGTGACCTCGGGCTCGGCGCCGAACGCCGGCGACCTCGCCTCGAAGGCGCCGCCGGACCTCCCGATCGGGCGCATCACCCGGGTCTCCGGGCGCGGCGGCGACGACCAGGTGGCCCACCTGCGGCCGCTCGTCGACCTGCGCTCGCTGGAGACCGTGCAGGTGCTGACGCGCGCCGTCGGAGGGACCCGCTCGCCGTGAGCCCGCAGCCGGCCATCAGCCGCACGCGCCGCCCGCGCCAGCGGCGCCGGGTCCGGCTGGGGCGGGTCCGGCTGTTCGACCACTCGGTCCTCGGGCCGCTGCCGGCGCTGCGGCTGGGGCTGCTGGGGCTGCTGGTGGCGCTGCTCCAGCTGGTCCTCTTCAGCCGCGTCGCCTTCCTCGGGATGCAGCTCGACCTGGCGCTGCTGACGCTGCTGATGGTGGCGCTGCTGAGCGGCCCGGTCTGGGGCGCCGGCTTCGGCTTCGGCGTCGGACTGGTGCTCGACCTGGTCGCCGGCCAGCCGCCGGGGCTCTCGTCGCTGGCCTACGTCCTCAGCGGCTACGCGGTCGGGCGGCTGGGGGAGGTCCGCGACCCCGAGAGCAGCGCGGTCCCGATCGTGGTCGGGTTCTTCGGCACCGCCTCGGTGCTGGTGGTCTACGGACTGCTCGAGCTGCTGCTCGCCCAGGGCGCCCGGGTCAGCACGGGGATGATCGGCACGATCCTGGGGACGACCCTCATCAACGCCCTTCTCGCGCTGCCCGTGCATAATCGGGTGAAGCGCTGGCTGTTGCCGATGCTTCCCGAGGAAGCGCGCCGGCGCCGGCGACGGCGGGCCTACACCCGCCGCGCCTCGTCCTCCGACGTGGACGTCCGCATCCGATGAGCACGCGAGACCGCCGCACTCCGACCCCGCAGCTGGCCTTGCGCGTCGCGGCTTTCGGGATCGTCGCGTTCGGCGTCTTCGCGGTCCTCTTCCTGCGGCTCTGGTTCCTCCAGATCCTGCAGGGCGACGACTACCTGGCCAAGGCGACCGAGAACAAGGCCCGCGTGGTCCGGATCGCCGCCCCCCGCGGCTTCATCGTCGACCGCAACAAGCAGACGCTGGTCGAGAACAAGGTCGCGACCGTCGTCACCCTCCAGGCCGACGCGGTCCCGACCGCCGATCGCGACAAGATCGCCGACTGGGGCAGCCGCCAGGGCAAGTACGAGGTCCGCGTGACCCGGCTCCAGGAGCAGATCCTCGGCGGCCGCAAGAAGCCGAGCAAGCGCCGCCAGCAGCGGTTCCGCCGCGCCCGGGCCGCGATCGAGGCCCCGAAGCCGCTGCGGATCAGCCGCGACGCCAGCCCCGGCCTGCGGGCGCTGCTGGAGCGCTACAGCCCGATCCTCAAGACCTCGCCGGCGCGGCTCTACTCGCGGGTGGTCAGCGGGATGGTGCGGCTGCCGTGGGCCGGCGTCGCGCTCAAGACCGACGTCTCGATCCCGGTCCGCAACTTCCTGCTCGAGAACCAGGACCGCTTCCCCGGCCTGACGGTGACCAAGGAGTACCTGCGCCACTACCCGGGCAAGAGCCTGGCCTCGCAGATCTTCGGCAACGTCAGCCAGATCAGCGAGGACCAGCTGAAGGAGGAGCGCTACCGCGGCCTCCGCCAGGGCCAGCGGATCGGCCAGGACGGGATCGAGCGCCGCTACGACAGCTACCTGCGCGGCGAGGACGGCGAGCAGCGGGTCGAGGTCGACTCGCTCGGCCGCCCGACCGGCGCGGTCGAGGAGAACCCGGCCAAGGCCGGCTACCGGCTGCGGCTGACGCTCGACGAGCGGCTCCAGCGGACCGCCCAGTTCGCGATCCAGAAGGTGATCCGCGACGACCCGGTCGACGAGAAGACCGGTCGCAAGGCGGCCGGCGCGTTCGTCGCGATGGATCCGCGCAACGGCGAGCTGCTGGCGATCGGCTCCTACCCGTCGGTCGACCTCAACGTCCTCAACGGCGGCGACATCAGCATCAAGCGCTACCGGCGGCTGACCAGCGAGCGCAGTGGCGCGCCGATGTTCAACCGCGCGATCGCCGCCGGCTACCCGACCGGCTCGACCTTCAAGATCGTGACCGCGTCGGCCGGCCTGGCCAACGGCGTGATCACGCCCGAGCAGGAGGTCCCCGGGGGCGCCTGCCGGTTCTTCGGCGCCAACCGCCAGGAGTTCTGCAACGCCGGCAAGTCGGAGCTGCCGGCGGCCAACCTCTGGCAGTCGCTGCAGTTCTCCTCCGACGTCTACTACTACGACATCGGCGCCAAGCTGTTCCCGTTGAAGGACCAGCCGCTGCAGACCTGGGCCCGGCTCTACGGCTTCGGCCGCAAGACCGGGATCGACATCCCCGGCGAGGAGTCGGGCACGATCCCCGACGCCGCCTGGCGCCGCAAGCGCAACGCCGCCGAGCTGGCCTGCCGCAAGCAGCGCAAGGTCCCCAACTGCTACACGGTCTTCGACGTCAACGGCAGCTACCTGCTGGGCGACAACGTCAACCTTTCGATCGGCCAGGGCGACCTGCAGGCGACCCCGCTGCAGGTGGCCGAGTCGTACGCCGGCCTCTACGACCGGCCCGACCAGCCGCTGAGCGCGAAGCTGAGCTTCCCGACGCCCCACATCGGCTGGCAGATCGAGACCGCCGACGGCCGGCTGGTGCGCAAGATCCCGTACCCGAAGCCGCGGACCGTCCGCTTCGACGCGCTCTGGAAGCGCGAGATCCTGCGCGGCCTGGGCGCCGTCACCTCGACCTCCGAGGGCACCGCCGCCGCCGTCTTCAACGGCTGGGACCAGAACCGGCAGCCGGTCTTCGGCAAGACCGGCACCGCCCAGCGCTGCAAGGACTCGGCCTGCCCCGACCAGGCGTGGTTCGCGGCGATGGTGCCCGATGCCGAGCGTCCGATCGTCGTCGTCGCGACGATCGAGAACGGCGGCTTCGGCACCACCACCGCCGCCCCGGTCGTCTGCCGGGTGCTGCGCCAGTGGTACGAGCAGACGCAGGCGCCCTGCGAAGCCGGCCAGCCGTCGGAGAACCAGTGATGGCCGCCACCCGCGACGCGACCCCGATCGGGATGCGGCTGCCGCGCCGGCGCCGCCGCGACGAGCTGACCGGCGCCGTCGACCTGCGGCTGCCGTTCGACCCGGTGCTGGCGCTGGCGGCGGTCGGCCTGACCGTCTGCTCGGTGGTCGCCCTGGCCGGCGCCACCGACGGCAACTCGTTCGTCGTCCGCCAGGTCGTCTACGGCCTGGTCGGGATCGCCGTCGCCGGCGTCGTCTCGCGGATCGACTACGCGCGGCTGCAGGAGGTGCGCTGGATCCTCTACGGGTTCATGCTCGCCTCGATCGTGGCCGTGGCCCTCTTCGGCTCGACGGTCAACGGCTCGACGCTCTCGATCCAGCTGCCGTTCTTCAGCTTCCAGGCGTCCGAGCTCGGCAAGGTGCTGCTCGCCGTCTGCGGCGCGGCGGTGCTGGTCGAGCGCTCACGGGCGATCGACGAGTGGGCGACGACCCTGCGGCTGCTGGCCTTCATGGGCCTGCCGGCGGTGATGGTCGTGACCTCCGACCTCGGCTCCGGCCTGGTCTACGGCGCGGTCACCACCGGAGTGCTGCTGATCGGCGGCACCCCCGGGCGCCACCTGGGGATCATCGGCGCGATCGCGGTGACCGGGATCGTGGCCGTGCTGGGGCTGCTGCCGGCGGCCGGGGTCAACGTCCTCAAGCCCTACCAGGTGGATCGCCTGACGGCCTTCCTCCACCCCGGCGACGAGCAGGGTCCGGGCTACCAGCTGAACAACGCCAAGATCGCGATCGGCTCCGGGCAGAAGACCGGCCGAGGCGACCGGGCGACGCAGCAGAAACTGAACTACCTGCCGGAGAAGCAGACCGACTTCATCTTCGCGTCGGTCGGCGAGCGCTTCGGCTTCATGGGAGCGGCGACGATCCTCTCCCTCTACGCACTGATCATGTGGCGCGGGTTGCGCATCCTCTCGACCGCGAGGGACTTCTACGGCGCCGTACTGGCCGCCGGCATCCTGGCGATGCTCCTGTTCGAAGTCCTGATCAACGCGGGGATGAACGTGGGCATCATGCCCATCACCGGCATCCCGCTCCCGCTTGTGAGCTACGGCGGTTCCTCGGTGCTCTCCACCTACCTCGCGATCGGCCTCCTGCAGGCGATCTACGCGCAGGGACGGGCGGCGGCACGACGGGGCCCGACCGTGGCCAGACCCGATTGAGGTACTCGTGAAGAAACAGGTCCTGGTGAGCGTGGACCGCGGTGAGACCCGCGTCGCGCTCCTGGAGTCCACCGAAGGAGCAGGCGGAGGGCAGGGCGGCGGACGTCGCCGTGGCGGCCGCGCCAAGAAGAGCGACTCGGGCTACCGCGTCGCCGAGCTCTACTTCGAGCGCCGTTCCAACCGCTCGATCGTCGGCAACGTCTACAAGGGGCGGGTCGACAACGTGCTGCCCGGCCTCGAGGCGGCGTTCGTCGACATCGGCCTGGAGAAGAACGGCTTCCTCCACGTCGACGAGATCCGGCTGCCGGGCGTCAAGGTCGCCCGCCGCGGCCACGGCGGCGACAACCACCCGAAGATCACCGACCTGATCAAGCCCGGCGACGAGCTGGTCGTGCAGGTCACGAAGGACCCCCTGAAGACCAAGGGCGCGCGCCTGACGATGGACCTGACCATCGCCGGCCGCTACCTGGTCTACGCCCCCAAGGGCGAGGGCGTCGGCGTCTCGAAGAAGGTCGACGACGCCGAGCGCAACCGGCTCCGCAAGGAGGTCAAGGGGCTGGAGCTGAACGGCGGCGGCGCGATCGTGCGCACGGCCGCCCGCGGCGCCGTCCGCGAGGACTTCGAGCGCGAGCTGCCCTACCTCTTCAAGCTCCACGAGGTGCTGGAGCAGCGGGCGGTCGACCTGGCCGGGCCGTGCATGGTCTTCCAGGAGGCCGACCTCTCGGTCCGCGTCGTCCGCGACATCTTCAGCGCCGAGTTCGAGCGCGCGATCGTCGACGACCCGGGCCAGGTCCAGCGGCTGCGGTCGTTCTTCACCCGCACCGCCCCCGAGCTGGTCGACAAGGTCGAGCTGTGGGAGGAGTCCGACCCGCTGTTCGAGTCGTTCGACGTCGAGCCGGTGATCGACGGGCTGATCAGCCGCCGCGTCGACCTGCCCTCGGGCGGCTACCTGATGATCGACTACGCCGAGGCGCTGACGGTCATCGACGTCAACTCCGGCTCGTTCACCGGCAAGGGCAAGCAGGCCCGGCTGGAGGACACGATCACGCGCACCAACCTGGAGGCGGCCGAGGAGGTCGTCAACCAGCTGCGGCTGCGCGACATCGGCGGCATCATCGTCATCGACTTCATCGACATGGCGAAGGCGCGCAACCAGCGCGAGGTGCTGAAGGTCCTGCGGGCCAAGCTGGCCGAGGACCGGACGAAGACCTTCACCGCCGAGATCTCGAAGCTCGGCCTGGTCGAGATGACGCGCCAGAACGTCACCGAGGGCGCGCGCGAGGTGATCACCCGCGCCTGCCCGACCTGCGACGGCGACGGCGTGATCAAGAGCGAGGAGACGCTGGCGATCGAGTTCGAGCGCGAGCTGCGCGAGCACGCCTCGCGGGCGCCGAAGCGGGCCGCAGCGTTCCTGGTCCGGATGCACCCGGACGTCGTCACCGAGTTCACCGGCCAGGGCGCGCGGGTGCTGCACGCGCTCGAGCAGGCGACCGGCCGCTACTTCGTCTTCGAGGGCTCGGACCGGCTGCCGCTGGACGAGTTCGAGATCGTGATGGAGGGCTCGATCGAGGACGTCCAGGAGCGGGCGATCCCGTTCCAGGAGGGCGAGGAGGTCCTGGTCCAGATCGTCGAGCCGCACATGTACAACGTCGACGACGCGGTCGCCAAGGTCGGCGGCTACGTCGTCTCGGTGATGGGCGGCGGGCGCTTCGTCGGCGAGAAGAAGCTGGTCCGGATCGAGCGCGCGGGCCGGACGTCGGCCAACGCGGTGCTGGTCGGGCCGGTCGAGGACCCGAAGGCCGACGGCGCCGGGGGCGGCGGCGAGCGGAGCGGGCGCCGGCGGCGTCGCGGCGGCCGCGGTCGCGGTCGCGGCGGGTCGGGCGAGGGCGGCGCCGAGGGCGCGGCGGCCGAGGCCGGGGCGAACGGCTCCGGTTCCGGCTCCGAGGGCGAGCTGACCGCCGACGAGCCGTCGGGCACGGCGCCGGATCCGGTGGTCGCGGAGGCCGACGGTGCGGTCGCGGAGGCCGACGCCGGGGCCGCCGAGGCCGACGGCGCGACCGACGCCGAGCCCGGGGCGGAGGCCCCGGCCGCGGCCGACGAGGCCCCGGAGGGCGGCCGGGAGGGCAAGGAGGGCGCCGATGGCGTATCCTCCGCTGTCCGGCGCCGCACCCGAGGTGGGCGCCGCTCTGCTGCGTCCCGGGCGAAGCGCGCGTCCGCGCCCTCCGCCGACGAGACCGCAGAGACCATCTCGTCCGAGTGAGTCGCATCCGCATGTACGCAATCGTCAAGACCGGTGGCAAGCAGTACCGCGTCGAGCAGGGCCAGGAGCTCCTGGTCGAGAAGCTCGACGTCGAGGCTGGTGGCTCGGTCGATCTCGAGCCCGTGCTGGTGAAGGGCGACAGCGTCGCGATCGGGGCCGATGCGCTCAAGTCGGCCAAGGTCGGCGCGACCGTCGTCGAGCACGTCAAGGGCCCGAAGATCCGCATCTTCAAGTTCAAGCCGAAGCGCGGCTACAAGCGGACCACCGGTCACCGGCAGCCGCTGACCCGGATCCGCATCGACTCGATCTCGGCCTGACCGACCGTCCGGAGAACTGACTCATGGCACACAAGAAGGGCCTCGGCTCCTCCCGCAACGGCCGCGACTCCAACGCCCAGCGCCTGGGCGTGAAGGTGTTCGCCGGCCAGGTCGTCACCGGCGGCGAGATCATCGTCCGCCAGCGCGGCACGGTCTTCAAGCCGGGCAAGGGCGTCGGCATCGGCAAGGACGACACGCTGTTCGCCAAGAGCGCCGGCATCGTCGCGTTCAACCGCGGCTGGCGCGGCCGCGTCGTCTCGGTCGAGGAGCCGGCGGAGCAGCCGGCCGTCGCCGCCGACTGACGCCCGCACCGCATCTGCAGTCTCGACGGCCCGCTTCGGCGGGCCGTCGTCGTTGCGGGGCCGGCGCGGCCGGGCGCGGTGGGTCAGCCGCGGTCGCCGGAGGCCGGCAGCTGCGGGTCGGCCGGCTCGCCGTGCTGGTCGTCGAGGGCGGCGCGGTACTGCTCCTCGGCGTCCGCCCGGGCCCGCACGGCGTCGGCGGCGCGGCGGTAGGCGGCGGCCTCGCGCTCGCGGGCGCGGGAGAGGTCGGCCTCGCGCTGGAGCAGCGCGTCCGGCTCGTGGCCCGGGTGGGCGACGCCGCCGACCGCCTGGCGCAGCCACTCGACGATCCGGGCGGTGCGGCGGTGGGGGCCGAAGCGCTCGAGCGACTGCTGCTGCCGTCGCGGATCGCGGTCGCCGTAGCGCCAGCGGGCCCAGGGCGAGGTCGGCTTCCCCAGGCGGACGACCGCCCAGAGCCCGACCGGCGGCAGCACGAACGACGCGAAGCCGTGCAGGAACCGCGACTTGGCGAAGCAGATGCCGCTGATCGTCAGCACCAGCAGCGAGTAGCCGGCCGAGTAGAGGGTGCTGGTGACGTCGTCGCCGCTGAACTGCAACGGGTTGACGCCGAGGAAGACCAGGCCCATGAAGGCGGCGGTGACGGCGACCGCGTCGATCGAGGTCCGGCCCTCGCGCGCCCAGTAGACGTCGCGCAGGTAGACCCAGAGCGCGAACTCGTCGAAGGTCAGCCCGACGCCGATCCCGAACAGCACCGCGCTGACCTCGAACCAGGGCGGCTGGCCGTTGAGGGCGAAGCCGAGCGTGCCGCCGGCCATCATCAGCACGATCCCCCAGACCAGGTGGTGCAGGTGGACGCCGCTGTCGGTGACCACGCTGCCCGGCCACCAGGGGAACCGCTCGCTACGGGCCATCCGCGCGCTGGTGCGGATGAAGACGAACGACCCGAGGAACGCCGCCAGCACCAGGAAGATGCCCTGTCGCCCGGGCTCCTGGACGTAGTCCTGCCAGAGGTCGGGGAGGAACCACGTCGCGGTCATCGGCCTCCGCGAACGGTAGCGGGAACGCGCGGGCCGTTCCGCGGCCGCGTAGGGTGCGCGCATGCCCGCGCTGACGCCCGCCAACCTCTCGCGCCTGATCGGCGCCGGCCGGATCGCCGTCGGGGTGGCGCTGCTGGCCGTGCCCGACCGCGCCGCCCGACCGTGGCTGGGCGAGGCGGGCACGACGCCGGCCGCCCAGGTCGCCCTCCGCGGCCTCGGGATCCGCGACGCGCTGATCGGGATGGCCCAGATCCACACCGCCGGCGATCCCGACCGCGGCTACCGCTGGGCCCGCACCAGCGCCTTCGCCGACATCGTCGACCTGACGGCGACGCTCGCCGCCGCCCGCTCGTTGCCGCGGGCCGGCGTCGCGGGCACCAGCGTCGTCGCCGGCAGCGCCGCCGCGCTCTGCCTGGTCGCCAGCCGCGGGATGCAGGCGGCGAACGGGGCCTAGCCGTCCTGCGCCGTCGGGCGCAGCAGGATCTCGTTGACGTCGACGTGGGGCGGCTGGCCGAGCGCCCAGAGCACGGCCCCGGCGACGTCCTCGGGCCGCAGCGCCTCGATCTCCGGGGCGCTGTCGAAGAACGAGGTGTCGACCATCCCGGGAGCGATCAGGGTCACGCGGGCGCCGCTGCCGTTCAGCTCCTGGCGCAGCGACTCGGCCATCGCCCCGACGGCGAACTTGGTCGCCGAGTAGAGGCTGCCCGGCAGCGCCCGGCGGCCGGCGACCGAGCCGGTCAGCAGCACGTGGCCGCGGGCGGCGACGATCGTCGGCATCGTCGCCCGGATCGTCAGCGCGGCCCCGTAGACGTTGGTCAGGACCATCGAGCGCCACTGCTCGGGCGTCTCCTCCAGGAACCCGCGCTTGGCCCCGAAGCCGGCGTTGGCGAAGACGGCGTCGATCCGCCCGAAGCGCGCCGAGACGTGCGCGACGGCCGCCTCCAGCTCCTCCCAGACGGTGACGTCGGCGGGGGCGGTCAGGACCCGGTCGCCGGCGCCGAGCTCCTGGGCCAGGTGCTCGAGCTTGGCCGGCGAGCGAGCGCAGAGCGCCACCCGCCAGCCGGCGTCGAGGGCGGCGCTGGCGGTGGCGGCCCCGATCCCCGAGGACGCGCCGGTGATGAAGAGGACCCGCTGGTCGTCGGCCATGGCGCGAGTCTCCCAGCCCGACCGGCGGCGGTCGTGACGGCGGTGGGACGTCCTGCGACGACTTCGCGCCGGACCGATGCCGGTTCGGCCGCGGTCCGAGCGCGGCCGCGAACGGCGGTCATCCTGCCGCCATGCTCCGACCGACCCCCCGCGCCGGCCAGCCCCGGACGTCGCCCCGCGCCAGCCAGCCCCAGACGCCACGGCGGCCCGCCGCGCGCCGGGTGTGGCGCACCCGCCCCGCCAGACGAGCCGAGGACGCCACGCCCCGCGTGGGCAGCGAGGTGCGGCGCGTGGTGCCGGTCGTCCGGGCGGGGGTCGACGACGAGCGCCGGCCGGCCGCGGCGACCGGCGACCGGGGCGTCGCGTGGTACGCCGAGCAGCAGCACGGCGTGATCGGCCGTCCGCAGCTGCTCGCCTGCGGCATCACGCGGGCCGGCATCGAGCACCGTACCCGCGTCGGGCGGCTCCATCGGCTGCACCGGGGCGTCTACGCGGTCGGCCACCGGCTCGTGTCCTCCGAGGGCACGGCGATGGCGGCGGTGCTCGCGGTGTCGCCCGACGCCCTGGTCAGCCACGGGACCGCGGCTCGACTGTGGTCGATCCTCCCCGCCGGCACCCGCGAGCGCGCCGACGAGCAGGTCGACGTGACCGTCATCGGGCGCAATCCGGGGGTCCGGCCCGGCGTCCGCCGGCACCGCGTCGGGTCGCTCGATCCCCGCGACCTGCGGTGGATCGGGCCGATCCCGGTGACGTCGGCGGCCCGCACCGTCCTCGACCTGGCGGCCAGCACGACGGCTGCGTTCAGCGAGCGGGCGTTGGCCGAGGCGATCCGGGCCGGGTTGACCTCGGAGGGAGAGGCACGGAGCCTGATGGCACGCTCGCCCGGCCATCCGGGGCTGCGGACGCTGGGCTGCGTGCTGTGCGTCGGTCCGGCATTCGATCGCTCGGTCGCCGAGCGGTTGCTGGTCGAGCTGCTGCGGCGCAGCGGCCTGCCGCGGGCGGCGACGAACGCGACCGTCGCCGGCTTCGAGGTCGACGTCGTCTGGCGCGATCAGCGCGTCGTTGCCGAGTTCGACGGCTACGCGTTCCACGGCGACCGCTTCGCCTTCCGCCGCGACCGGCGCAAGCTCGCGCGCCTGCAGGCCGCCGGGTACCGCGTCGTGCCGATCGTGTGGGAGGACCTGCACGACCATCCCGAGACGGTGGTCGCCGTGCTCGCGACCGTCCTCGCCGTCGCGGGCGGGGAGCGGCGCTCCGGTGCCGCCGGCGGGTGATCCGGCGGCCGCCGGCACCACGCGCCCCACCCCCGGACGCGCGACGGGGTGTGGCACGCCCGGCTCGTCCAACCGGCACCACGCGCCAAACCCCTGGAGCGGCGGAGGGGTGGCGGACTGGCGGAGGGGTGGCGGACTGGGCCGGCTGGTTGGTAGGTCGGCTGGTTGGTGGTCGGCGGGCGGGCGGGGGCTTCCGCGCGGACGCCCGCCACGCGAGGCGGGGGCGCGCCTGCGACCATCAACGGGTGCTCTCCGACAGCGCGCGGATCTTCGTCCAGGGTGGCCACGGCGGCGACGGCTGCATGTCGTTCCGCCGCGAGGCGCACGTGCCGAAGGGCGGGCCGGACGGCGGCGACGGCGGCCGCGGCGCCAACGTCGAGGTGGTCTGCGACGACTCGCTGCGCGACCTGCAGTCGTTCAGCCGCCGGGTCCACTTCAAGGCCCCCCGCGGCCGCCACGGCGAGGGCGCGTTGCGCAAGGGCCACGACGGCGAGGACCTGGTGATCAAGGTCCCGCCGGGCACCCAGGTGACCGGCCTCGACGGCGCGCTCCACGACCTGATCGTCCCCGGCCAGCGGGTCCGGATCGCCCGCGGCGGCTCCGGCGGCCGCGGCAACGCCCGCTTCGCCACCCCGACCCGCCAGAGCCCGCGCTTCCGCGAGCACGGCCTGGAGGGGGAGGAGGGGTGGATCGAGCTGCGGCTGAAGCTGCTGGCCGACGTCGGCCTGATCGGGCTGCCGAACGCGGGCAAGTCGTCGCTGCTGTCGCGGATCACCCGCGCCGCGCCGAAGGTCGCCGACTACCCCTTCACCACCCTCGAGCCGGTCCTCGGCACGATCCAGGGCGAGGAGCGGCAGCTGGTGGTGGCCGACATCCCCGGCCTGATCGAGGGCGCCAGCGAGGGCAAGGGCCTGGGCCACGAGTTCCTGGCCCACGTCGAGCGCTGCCGGCTGCTGGTCCACGTGCTCGACCTGCAGCCGCTCGACGGCAGCGACCCGATCGCCAACCACGCCGCGATCGAGGCCGAGATCGCCGCCTACGACGAGCGGCTGGCCGCGCTGCCGCGGGTGCTGGTGCTGAGCAAGGCCGACCTGGTCGCCCCCGAGGTCGCCGACGCCGCCGTCGCCGCCTGGAGCGAGCGGCTGAACGGCCGCCGCGGCCCCGACGGGGAGCGGCTCGACGCCGACGGCCGGCCGCTGCCGGAGTGGGAGCTCGATCCCGACGCGCCGGCCGACGTCCCGGTCCTGGTCACCTCGAGCGCGACCGCGATCGGGCTCGACGAGCTGCGGGCGCTGCTGCTGCGGACCGTCCCCGTGCGGCAGGTCGACGACGCGCTGATCCTCGACGCCACGATCGAGTCGCTGGCCGAGCACCGCGTCTACCGCCCCAGCGCCGACCGCGACTGGCGGGTCGCCACCACCCCGGTCGGGTTCGCCGTCAGCGGCCCCGGCGTCGAGCGGCTGCTGAAGCGCCACGACCTCGAGAACGAGGAGGCGCTCGAGTACCTGGAGTCGCGGCTGCGGAAGATGGGCGTGATCGACGCCCTCCGCGAGGCCGGCTTCGAGGGCGGCGACGAGGTCGACATCGCCGGCGTCGCCTTCGAGCTCGACCCCGAGGGCTGACCGCGGCCCCGCCGCCCCGGCTCAGGTCGGGCGGTGGGGGACCGCGTTGTCGCTGGTCGTCCGCGCCCCGAGCAGCCGCGACAGCCGCGCGGCGCCGTCGACCACCCGCGCGACCACCTCGTCGACCCGCGGCTCGAGCGTCCGCCGGGCGCCGCTGACGTTGATCGCCGCCACCGACTCGCCGCGGAAGTCGTGGACCGGCGCCGAGATCCCGATCGCGCCCTCCTCGTGCTCCTCGCGGACGATCGCCCGCCCGTGCAGGCGGACGTCGGCCAGCGCCTGCTCCAGCTCGCTCAGCGAGTGGACGCGGCTGCGCGGCGCCCCGTCGAGCGCCGCCCGCCCGTAGCGCTCGCGCAGGCCGGCGGGGCTGAGGCCGGCCAGCAGCACGCGGCCGGCGCTGGTCGCGTGGGCGGGGGCGGTCTCGCCCTCCCAGGCGCCCCAGGCGGTCGCCCGCGCCGGCGGCGATTCCGACCGCAGCGTCAGCACGTCGGTGCCGTGGAGCGCGCACAGGTGGACCGTCTCGTCGAGGTCGGCGGCGACGTGGCGCAGGACCTCGGGGGCGACCGCCAGCAGCCGCCGCTGGGCGGTCGCCGCGGCCAGCGCGTACAGCTCCAGCCCGAGCCGGAAGCGGCCGCTGGCGGGGTCGCGCTCGACCAGGCCGGCCTCGACCAGCGCCCGCAGGCTGCGCGAGACCTGGCTCTTCTCGCGCCCGATCAGGTTCGCCAGCCGGACGACGCCGATCCCCTCGTCGGAGGGGTCGGAGGCCAGCCCCCGCAGCAGGTCGAGGTCGCGGGTCAGCCGCAGCGCGCGCGGCGCCCGACCGGCGGCGGTCGGCGTCGACAGGGGGTCCGGGTCGGGAGCGCTGGTGGCCACGGCGAACAGTCTGACGGTCGCCGCGACCGCGCGTCAGATGGCGTACCGCACCCAAGTGTTGCTTTTCAAGCAACCGACATCGCTTGAACGACATCGCTAGTGTCGTAGACGTGGTACTCGTCCCGGCGGTCGTGTGGTCCCCCTCGTCGTTCGTCGACTACGTGCGCGCCAACGCCGACTCGATCGGCCAGCTCGCCCTCGGTCACCTGTGGGTGGTGGCGCTCTCGGTCGCCCTCGCGACGGCGATCGGCGTCGTCCTCGGCGTGGCCACCTACCGATCACGAGCGCTCTCGTCGGCGGCGCTGACCGTCGCGAGCCTCTTCCTGACCTTCCCGTCGTTCGCGCTGCTCGGGATCCTGGTCGTCTTCTTCGGCCTCGGCCCGACGCCGACGGTGGTGGCGCTGATCCTCTACGCGCTGCTGCCGATCATGCGCAACACCGTCACCGGTCTGCAGCAGATCGACGGCGTGGTGCTCGACAGCGCCCGCGGGATCGGGATGAGCGGCGTCCAGCGGCTGCTGCGGGTCGAGCTGCCGATCGCCTGGCCGGTGATCCTGGCCGGGCTCCGGACCGCTACCCAGCTGGTGGTCGGGATCGCCGCGATCGCCGCCTACGTCAACGGGCCCGGTCTCGGCAAGTTCATCTTCTTCGGCCTCGCGCACCTCGAGACCAAGAACGCCTTCAGCCAGGTGCTGGTCGGCACCGTCGGGATCGTGCTGATCGCGCTGGTGCTCGACGCGCTGCTGGCCCTGCTCGGCCGCGCCACCATCTCCAGGGGGATCCGTGCCTGACCGCTCCGCTCCGTCCACCGCCGCCGCGCCGGAGGAGGACGTCCTCGCCCACGACGGCCGCTGCGTCTCGATCGAGCTGCGCGGGGTCACGAAGCACTACCCGGGAGCGGCCCAGCCGGCGGTCGAGGAGTTCGACCTCGAGATCGCCGCCGGCGAGGTGATGGTCTTCGTCGGCCCGTCCGGCTGCGGCAAGACGACGACGATGCGGATGATCAACCGCCTGGTGCGCCCGACCAGCGGCCAGATCCTGATCGGCGGCCGCGACGCCGCCACGCTCGACGAGGACACCCTCCGGCGGTCGATCGGCTACGTCGTCCAGCAGGCCGGCCTGCTGCCGCACATGACCGTCCGCCAGAACGTCGAGACCGTCCCGCGGCTGCTGCGCTGGCCGAAGGCCCGGATCCGCGAGCGGACCAGCGAGCTGCTGGAGCTGGTCGGCCTCGACGAGCGCGAGTTCGGCGGTCGCTACCCGCGCGAGCTGTCCGGCGGCCAGCAGCAGCGGGTCGGCGTCGCCCGCGCGCTGGCCGGCGACCCCGGCGTGCTGCTGATGGACGAGCCGTTCGGCGCGCTCGACCCGATCACCCGCGACCGGCTCCAGAGCGAGCTGCTGAAGATCCAGCGGCGGGTCCGCAAGACGATCGTCTTCGTCACCCACGACATCGACGAGGCGATGAAGCTCGGCGACCGGGTGGCGGTCCTGCGCGACCGCTCGCGGATCGCCCAGCTCGGCGCGCCCGACGAGATCCTGGCCCACCCCGCCAGCCGCTACGTGCGCTCGTTCATCGGCGGCGGCAGCGCCGTCAAGCGGCTGCACCTGGTGCGGGTGGGGGACACCGAGCTGGGGCCGTACCCGCGCTTCGCCGACCCCCGCGACTACGACCGCGTGCTGCGCGAGCTGGAGCAGCAGGACCTGGACTGCGCGCTGCTGGTCGACGGCCAGGACCGGCCGCAGCGGTGGCTCTACCGCGACGAGATCGAGGACCGACCGGCCCGCCCCGACCTCGAGGGCCAGCCGGTCAAGGGCGTCGTCACCGCCACCACCACGCTCCACGACGCGATGGACGAGATGCTCAGCTCCGGCGTCGGCGTGGTGCCGGCGGTCGACGACCGCGGGGCGTTCATCGGCGTCGTCCGGCTCGACCAGGTGATCGAGGCGCTGAGCGAGACCCACGTCCGCCCGGTCGCGGACCGGCCCGAGGCGACCGCGGTCACGACCGTGGCCGAGATCACCGGCGAGATCCCCGAGGTCGCGACCCCGCAGGTGGTCGGCGGCGACGACGGGGACGGGCCGGCGTGAGCAGCGCGACCCTCCGACGGCCGAGCCCGGCCCGCGGCGTGGCGGCCGTCGCCCGCTTCTGGCGCCGCCACGGCAGCACGCCGCTGCGGATCGGCCTGGCGCTGCTGATCCTCTACCTGTGGATGCAGGGCCAGGAGATCTACCCGGCGGTCGAGGACGACCTGACGGCCAGCTCGCTGGCGCGGTTCTTCGGCGAGCACCTCAAGCTGGTCGGGATCTCGGCCGTGGTGGTGCTGGCGGTCGGCGTGCCGCTCGGGGTGCTGGTCACCCGCCGCCGCTTCCGGCGGGCGGCGCCGGTGGTGCTGGCGCTGGCCAACGCCGGTCAGTCGGCGCCGTCGATCGGCCTGATCGTGATCTTCGTGTCGCTGTTCGGCGTCGAGTTCGTCTACGTGGTGCTGGGGCTGGTGGTCTACGCGCTGCTGCCGATCGTCCGCAACACGATCGAGGGCCTGCGGGCGGTCGACCCGGGGCTGCTCGACGCGGCCCGCGGGCAGGGGTTCTCCCGCCGCCAGGTGCTGCTGCGGGTCGAGCTGCCGCTGGCCGTGCCCTACGTGCTGGCCGGGATCCGGACCGCGCTGGTGCTGCTGGTCGGCACGGCGACGCTGGCCACCTTCTTCGACGCCGGCGGGCTCGGCACGCCGATCAACGACGGGATCAAGTTCCAGTCGACGCCGGTGATCGTGACCGGCGCGGTGCTCGCCGCCAGCCTGGCGATCTTCATCGACTGGCTGGCCGGGATCGCCGAGCAGTACCTGAGCCCGCGCGGCCTGCGGAAGGAGCGCTCGTGAGCGCCCGGCGGCGGACGGCGACGACGGCGGCCGCGCTGCTGGCGGCAGTCGCGGCCAGCGGCTGCGGGGTCGGCTACAGCGGCGGCGGCGAGGGCCCGCTGAAGGGCGCCAAGCTGACGGTCGGCTCGAAGGACTTCACCGAGCAGCAGGTGCTGGGGCAGATCACCGTCCAGTACCTGCGGGCGAAGGGCGCGGCGGTCAACGACCAGACCGGGCTGGTCAGCACCGACGCGGTCCGGCGCTCGCTGGTCAACGGCGACATCGACCTCTACTGGGAGTACACCGGCACGTCGTGGATCACCTTTCTCGGCAAGCCGAAGCCGATCGCCGACCCGAAGAAGCAGTTCGACGCGGTCGCGGCCGAGGACCTCGAGCAGCACGGGATCGTCTGGATCGACCCGTCGACGATCAACAACACCTACGCCTTCGCGATCAAGCGCTCGCGCGCCCGCGAGCTGGGGATCCGCTCGCTCGACGACCTGCCCGCGCTGCTGCGGCGGCCGGAGGGCCAGAAGCTGACCTTCTGCGTCGAGGCCGAGTTCGCCAACCGCCCCGACGGCTTCCCGGGCGTGCAGGAGGCCTACGGCTTCTCGGTCCCGCGCAACCGCGTGCGGCGGCTCGACACCGGCCTGATCTACTCGCAGACCGGCAACGGCAGCTGCAGCTTCGGCGAGATCTTCACCACCGACTCGCGGGTCGCCAGCCTCGACCTGCTGCCGCTGAGCGACCCGCGGCGGTTCTTCCCCAACTACAACGCCGCCGTCAACGTGCGCGAGGACGTCCTCCGCCGCTGGCCGGTGCTGCGGCGGCTGATGAAGCCGATCGCCGACCGGCTCGACAACGCGACGATGCAGCGGCTGAACGCCCAGGTCGACAACGAGGGCGAGCTGCCGGAGAAGGTCGCCCGCGACTGGCTCGTCGACCAGCGGCTGATCGACGACTGAGCCTGGATCCGCCGATTCTCGGGTCGCCTCGCCGCGGATGACCGGCGACGGTGGCCACGCCACAGGATCTGATGGTCACCGACCGTCATCACCTGTGGCCCGACCACCGCCTTGGTCCTCCACGCCGAGGCTCAACCGATCGTCGGCGGATCCGGGCTGAGCGGCTCGATCAGACCGCGATCGGTGCCGCCGCGACCCGCGCGCGGTGCTCCTGGGGGCTGATCCCGCGGACCCGCTTGAAGGCGGCGCTGAGCGCGAACGGGCTGCCGTAGCCGACCCGCTCGGCGACGCTGGCGATCGTGCTGCCCGGCTCGCAGAGCAGGTCGGCGGCCAGCGCCAGCCGCCAGCCGGTGAGGAAGGCCATCGGCGCCTCGCCGACCGTCTCGCTGAAGCGGCGGGCGAGCCCCGCGCGCGACATCCCGACCTCGTGGGCGAGCGCCTCGACCGTCCAGGCGCGGGCCGGATCGGCCTGCAGCAGCCGCAGCGCCGGGCCGACGACCGGGTCGGCCTGGGCCCGGTACCAGCCGGGCGCCTCGGCCTCGGGGCGGGCGAACCACTCGCGCAGGACGGCCACCAGCAGCAGGTCGAGCAGCCGGTCGAGGACCGCTCCCTGGCCCTCGCCGTCGCGGACGATCTCGTCGCGCAGCAGCGCCACCAGCGGCGACCGCCACTCGCTCGCCCGCACGACGGCCAGCGGCGGCAGCGCGGCGACCAGCCGACCGCTGACCTCGCCCGGCTGCTGGTAGGTGCCGGTCAGCATCACCGTGCCGGCGTCGGCCGCGTTGCCCCAGCTGCGGACGCCGAGCCGCATCGCCAGCGCCAGGTCCTCGCCGTCGAGGGTGGTGCAGCGCTGGCCGGGGTGGATCACCACCTGCGGCGGGGTCGAGGGGTCGTCGGCGACCAGGTAGGGCTCGGGGCCGCGGACGAGCGCGACATCGCCGGGACCGATCGCCGTCCAGGCCGCGTCGGGCCCGGCGGGCAGGATCCAGGCCCCGCCCTCGACGACGGCGACGACGGTCAGCGGCGCCTGGTCCTCGATCCGCAGCGACCACGGCGGGTCGAGCAGCGAGCGGAGCAGGAAGGCCCCGCGCGCCCGCGGCCCCTCCAGCAGCCCGGCGACGGTGTCCATGGGGCCACTCTAGACGATCGCGTATGGATCAGCGCACTTCAGCCATGGAAGCTCGCAGGAGATCGCGGTTGACTGCCCTCCATGACCTCCACCACGCAGCCCTCCTCCTCGGCCCCGGTGCTCGTCCTCGGCGGCACCGGCAAGACCGGCCGCCGGGTCGCCGCCCGGCTGACCGCCCGCGGCGTCCCCGCCCGGATCGGCTCCCGCCGCGGCGCCCCGCCCTTCGACTGGGACGACCCGCGCGGCTGGGACGCCGCCCTCGCCGGCGTCGGCGCGGTCTACCTGAGCTTCCAGCCCGACCTGGCGATCCCGGGCACGAGCGCGCTGATCGAGCGCTTCGTCGCGCGGGCGGTCGCCGCCGGCGTCGACCGGATCGTGCTGCTCTCCGGCCGCGGCGAGCCCGAGGCCGAGCGCTGCGAGCAGGTGGTCCGGCGCTCCGGCCTGGCCACCACCGTCGTCCGCTGCAGCTGGTTCGCCCAGAACTTCAGCGAGGACTTCCTGGCCCAGTCGGTGCTCGACGGCGAGATCGTGCTGCCGGCCCGCGACGTGCCCGAGCCGTTCGTCGACGTCGACGACATCGCCGACGTGGCGGTCGCGGCGCTGATCGAGCCCGGCCACGACGGCCGCCTCTACGAGCTGACCGGCCCGCGGCTGCTGACCTTCGCCGACGTCGCCGCCGAGCTGACGGCGGCGACCGGCCGCGAGGTGCGGTTCCGGTCGGTGACCGCCGAGGACTTCACCGCCGCGCTGCGCGCGCAGGGGGTGCCCGAGGAGGTGATCGGGATGCTGATCCACCTCTTCGCCGAGGTCCTCGACGGCCGCAACGCGCAGGTCGTCGACGGGGTCCGGCAGGCGCTCGGCCGCCCCGCGCGCGACTTCCGGGACTACGCCCGCGACGCCGCGGCGAGCGGTGCCTGGACCCTCCCGGCCGCCGACGACCGCGAGCGGGTGGCCTGATGGGCGACGGCACCGTCCGCGGGCTGACGATCGCGACCCTCGTCGGGTCGGGGGTCGTCGGCGGCGTCTTCTTCGCCTTCTCGACCTTCGTCATGCGCGGCCTCCGCGACCTGCCGTCGGCCCAGGGCATCCGGGCGATGCAGGCGATCAACGTCCACGCGCCGAGCACCGGCCTCGGCGCGCTGATGACGGTGACCCTGCTGCTGGGCCTGGCGCTGGTCGTCGTCGCGCTGACCGACTGGTCGGCCGGCGGGGCGGCCTGGCGGCTGGGCGGCGGGGTCGCCTACCTGGCCTCGTTCGTGATCACCCCGGCCTTCCACATCCCCCGCAACGACGCGCTCGACCGGCTCGATCCGGAGAGCGCCGGCGCGGCCGCCCACTGGTCGACCTACGTCCACGAGTGGACGCTCGGCAACCACGTCCGCGGCGGGCTGGCGATCCTGGCCTGCGTGCTGCTGGCGGTCGCGCTGACCGCCGACTGAGGCGGCTCGAACCCCCGGCCGGCCCGTCGGCCAGGCCCCGCCGCGGGCGGGCGCGCACTACCCTGGGCGGCCGGATGTCGCTGACCGTCGTCAAGCTCGGGTCGAGCGTCGTCGCCGACGACGGCGGGGCGCTGCGGCGCGACGGGCTGGCCGCGCTCTGCGCCACGCTCGCCGCCCGTCACGCCGAGGGCGAGCGGTTCGTGCTCGTCTCCAGCGGCGCGATCGCCCGCGGGGTCCAGGTGCTGCGGCTGGCCAGCCGGCCGACGGCGATCGACGCCCTCCAGGCGGCCAGCGCGGTCGGCCAGGGGCGGCTCTTCCGGGCCTGGGACGACCTGCTCGACGGCGAGGGCCTGCTCGCCGCCCAGGTGCTGCTGACCCTCCACGACCTGGGCGAGCGCGAGGCCTTCGTCAACGCCCGCCGGACGCTGCTGCGGCTGGTCGAGTTCGGCGCGGTGCCGGTGATCAACGAGAACGACACCACCACCACCGACGAGATCAGCTTCGGCGACAACGACCTGCTGGCCGCGCAGGTGGCGATGCTGCTGAACGCCGACCGGCTGGTGCTGCTGACCTCGACCGACGGCCTCTTCACCGCCGACCCGCGCCGCGACCCGACCGCCGAGCTGGTGGCCGAGGTGACCGACGTCGAGCAGGCGCTCGCCACCCACGACGTCGGCAGCACCACCTCGTCGCTGGGGACCGGCGGGATGCGGAGCAAGGCGCTGGCCGCCGAGATGGCCGCCGCCGCCGGGATCCCGACCGTGGTCGCCAACGGGCTGCGGCCGGAGGCGATCGCCCGCGTCCTGGCCGGCGAGCGCGAGGGCACCGCCTTCGCCGCCGGCGAGGCCCGCTGGTCGAGCTTCAAGCTCTGGCTGCGCTACGCCAAGCCGGCCCGCGGCGCGATCGAGGTCGACCGCGGCGCCGTGCGGGCGCTGACCGGCGGCGGCACCTCGCTGCTGCCGGTCGGGGTGATCGGCGTCTCGGGCGACTTCCGGGCCGGCGACGCGGTCGACATCCGCTGCGGTGACGAGCTGGTCGGCAAGGGGATCAGCGGCTACCCGGCCGGGGCCCTGCGGCGGGTGATGGGCCAGCGGACCGAGCACGTCCGCGCGACGCTGCCCGGCGCGCCCGAGGAGGCGGTCCACCGCGACCGCCTGGTGCTGGTCTGACGCTCAGGTCAGGCCGGCGTCGTGGGCCAGCAGCGCGACCTGGACCCGGTTGCTCAGGTCGAGCTTCTGCAGCACCTTCGAGACGTGGGCCTTGACGGTCGCGACGCTCATGTAGAGCTCGGCGCCGATCTCCGCGTTCGACTTGCCCTGGCCGAGCGCGACCGCGACCTCCAGCTCGCGCTGGGTCAGCTCGGCCAGCAGCGTCTTCGCCCGCTCGCGGCGGTCGTCGGCCTCGGGGTCGGCGACGTGGGCGATCAGCTTGCGGGTGACGGTGGGGGAGAGCATCGCCTCGCCCGCCGCCACCAGCTGGATCGCGCGCACGATCTCGGCCGGCGGGGTGTCCTTGAGCAGGAACCCGCCTGCGCCGACCCGCAGCGCCCGCACCACCTGGTCGTCGGCGTCGAAGGTCGTCAGCACGATCACCTCGGGGGCGCCGGGACGGGCCCGCAGCCGCTCGGTCGCGGTCAGGCCGTCGACCTTCGGCATCCGGATGTCCATCAGCACGACGTCGGGCCGGTGGGCGTCGACCGCCGACGGCACCTCGGCGCCGTCGCCGACCTCGGCCACCACCCGCACGCCGTCGGCCCCGGCGAGCATCATCGCCAGCGCCGAGCGGACCAGCGGGTCGTCGTCGACGAGCAGGACCCGGATCGGGCTGCTCACGGGTGCCTCGGGATCAGTGCGGCCACGGGAACCAGGCTCGCAGACGGAAGCCGCCGTCGGCGGTCGGGCCGTGGTCGAGCCGGCCGCCGGCGAGCGTCGCCCGCTCAGCCAGGCCGATGATCCCGGTCCCCGATCCCGGCAGCCCGCCCGCGGCCCCGGCGCCGCCCGTGGGGGCCAGCACGCCGACCGGGGTCGGGTTGCGGATCTCGATCGTCAGCCCGGCCGCCGGCGAGCCGGAGACCGTGACCTCGACGACCGCACCGGCCGCGTGCTTGCGGGCGTTCGTCAGCCCCTCCTGGACCACCCGGTAGGCGTTGCGGCCCACGCTCGCCGGCGGCGGGCCGTCGGCGACCTCGATCCGCTCGCGGATCCGCATCCCGGCCGCGCGCGACTCGGCCAGCAGCGCCGGCACGTCGTCGAGCGTCGGCTGGGGGCGGGTGGTCGAGGTCGCCTCGCGGGCGCCGGCCTCGTCGCTGCCGCGCAGCACGCCGATCACCTCGCGCAGGTCCTCGAGCGCCTGGTGGGCGCTGGAGCGGATCACGCCGGCGGCGCGGGCGACCTCCTCCGGCGTCGCGTCGGGCCGGAACTCGAGCGCCCCGGCGTGCATGCTCAGCAGCGAGATCCGGTGCGCGAGCACGTCGTGCATCTCGCGCGCGATCCGGGCCCGCTCGTGGTCGCGGGCCTGGGTCACCTGCAGCTGCTGCTCGCTCTCGGCCCGCAGCGCGCGGTCGCGCAGCGAGAGGATCAGCTGGCGGCGGGCCCGGACGGCCATCGCCCAGCCGACGATCGCCGCCACGATCACGCCGGTCAGCGCGAACTGCCAGACCAGCGCCATGTCGTCGTCGGGGTGGACGACCATGTAGACGCAGGCGGAGGCGAGGTTCAGCGCCACCACCGGCATCGCCACCCGCGGCGTGCGGTGGAGGACGACCGTGAAGACGGCCACCGCCGCCGCTCCCGTCGAGAGCGAGACGAAGCTGCTGACGATCCCCAGCACGACCGCCAGCTGGACCGGCCAGCGGCGGCGCAGCCAGACCGACAGGCAGGCGGCCACGCCGACCACCAGGTCGACCGCGGCGAGGGCGTCGGTGGCGACGCCGTCGGGGAAGGCGTCGGCGTAGGTCAGGACCCCGAACAGGATCGCCAGCAGGAAGCAGAGCGAGTCGATGATCCAGTCGCGCGTGCGGCGCTTGATCGGCGTCCCCGGCGGCAGCAGGTCGCGCTCGGCGATCGCGATCGCCAGCGGCACGGGATCGCCCGCCCCCACCGGGGGCGCGCTGCCGTCGGGCGCCGACGCGGGCGCGGGGACGGGGATCGCCATCGTGTCCCAGGGTACGGCGACCGCGGACGGGCGGCCAGCGACGAAGGTCGATCCCCACCGCGACCGAGGTCGGGGGCCGACGGCCGCTCGGCGGACCACCGCCGACCAAGGTGGGGGCGACGAACCGACCGCCGGCCGATGTGGCGGCGACCCGCGACCGGCACGGTGGAGGGCGTGATCCTGGTCGAGAACCTCAGCAAGCGCTACGGCGTCCACGCTGCCGTGAGCGACGTCTCCTTCCGCTGCGAGCCCGGCACCGTGACCGGCTTCCTCGGGCCGAACGGGGCGGGCAAGTCCACCACCATGCGGATGATCTGCGGCCTGACGCCGCCGACCTCCGGCCACGCGACCGTCGTCGGCGTCCCCTACCGCGAGCTGCCGAACCCCGGCCGCGAGATCGGGGTGCTGCTCGACGCGTCGGCCCAGCACGCCGGCCGCACCGGCCGCGAGGTGCTCGGCCTGGCCGCGCAGGTGCTCGGCGTGCCGCCGGTCCGGGTTCAGGAGCTGCTCGACCAGGTGGGGCTCTCCGGTGCCGCCGCCCGCCGCCGGGTCGGCGACTACTCGCTCGGCATGCGCCAGCGGCTGGGCCTGGCCCACGCGCTGATCGGCGACCCGCGGGTCCTGATCCTCGACGAGCCGGCCAACGGCCTCGACCCGGAGGGGATCTTCTGGATGCGCGGGGTGCTGCGTGAGTTCGCCGACCGCGGCGGCACGGTGCTGCTCTCCTCGCACCTGCTGCGCGAGGTCGAGGCGGTCGCCGACCGGCTGGTCGTGATCGCCAACGGCAGGATCGTCGCCGACGGCAGCAAGGACGAGCTGCTGGCCGGCTCCGGCGTGCTGGTGCGGGCGACCGACCGGACCGCGCTGCGGCGGGCGCTGGCCGAGGCCGGCCTGCCCTCGACGACCACCACCGACGGCGCCCAGCTGGTCGAGGGCGACCCGGAGCAGATCGGGCGCGCCGCGCTCGCCGCCGGGATCGTCCTGACCGAGCTGCGTCCGGCCGAGACCGCCGGCCTGGAGGAGATGTTCCTCTCGCTGACCACCGCCGACCACGCCCACCAGGAGGTCGCCGCATGAGCACGACCGCCCACAGCGAGCTGATCCGCGACGCCGCCGCCGGCGGCCCCGCCGGCGCCGACGCGCCGAGCCCCCGCGAGCGCTTCGCCGCCCCGTCGCTGCTGCGCCTGACCAAGGTCGAGCTGCGCAAGGCCTCCGACACCCGCGCCGGCCGCTGGCTGCTGCTGTCGGCGGTGCTGATCGCCGCGGCGGTCGCGATCGCCCGCGCGCTGACCGGCAGCCTGGCCGACCGCACGTTCGCCGGCAGCCTCGAGCTGACCCTGCTGCCGCTCGGCGTCCTGCTGCCCGTGATCGGCATCCTGCTGGTCACGAGCGAGTGGTCGCAGCGGACGGCGCTGGCGACGTTCTCGCTGGTCCCGCACCGCCAGCGGGTCGCCGCCTCGAAGCTGCTGGCGGCGCTGGTGCTCGGCGTCGGCGCCGCGCTCGTCAGCGTCGCGATGGCCGCGCTCGGCAACCTCGTCGGGATCGCGGCCACCGACGCCGACGGCAGCTGGGCGATGTCGGCCGGCACCCTCGGCCAGGCGCTGCTGGGGATGGAGCTGAACCTGCTGATGGGCCTCGGCTTCGGCCTGCTGCTGATGAGCCCGGCGCTGGCGATCGTGCTCTTCTTCGCGCTGCCGACCGTCTTCACGATCCTCGGCGGGATGATCTCGTCGCTCGAGAAGACGTTCGAGTGGATCGACCCGAACCAGGCGTTCGACCCGCTGACGAACGGCAGCATGCACGGCGACGACTGGGGCAAGCTGGTCGTCTGCACCCTGCTCTGGGTCGGCGTGCCGCTGCTGGCCGGCCTCGGGCGGCTGATGCGGCGCGAGGTGAAGTAGCGCTACTTGCGGACGCCGAACTGCTGGACGACCGTCACCCGCGGCTGGCCGCTGGCCGGCTGCGGGGTGCCGGTGACGATCGCCAGCCCGGTCTCGCGGTAGCGGCGGGCCAGCAGGTTGGCCCGGTGCTGCGGCGAGGCCATCCAGCTGGCGACGATCCGCCGCGGGGTCGCCCGCGAGCCGGTCGCCCAGGCCAGGTTCTCGGCCGCCTGCCAGCGGTGGCCGCGGCGGGCGTAGCCGGCGGCCCGCAGGCGGTCGACCAGCGTCGCCCCGCCGGGGCTGGTGTGGGAGAAGAACCCGCGCCGGACCATCTGCCGCGCGTACGAGCGCGAGAGCCGCTGGAGCGTCGCCTGGACCCGCAGCGGCGGCACGCCGGCCGCCGCGCGCCGCTCGCCGATCAGGCAGAGCGTCGCCGCGCGGACCTCGGGCAGCGCGCCCGGGGTGGCCCGGCGGTCGGCGTCGGCGCAGGCCGCGCCGGCTGATGGAGCGGCGGCGAGCAGCAGGACGAGGGTGGTGGCGGCGGTGCCGAGCGGAGCGTTCAGGGGCATCGATTCGGGCCCGGTCGGGCTGGGGGTCCCGACGGGGTGCGGGGCATTCTGACGCGTAGACGGCGTCCACGGGAGAACTTCCGGGGAACGGCCCTCCGCGACGGGGGTTCCGACCCCGCCCCGGGCCGGCCGATCGGGGTGGGTACCCTTCCTCCATGGCCACCACGACCGACGTCCGCACCGTCACCGACGTGGCCCGCCGCGCCCGCGCCGCCGGCCGCCGCCTGGCCGCGGTCGACAGCCGCACGAAGGACGCCGCGCTGGAGGCGATCGCCGCGGCGCTGGAGGCGCGGTCGGGCGAGATCCTCGAGGCCAACGAGCGCGACCTGGCCGCCGGCCGCGAGAACGGCCTGGCCAGCGCGCTGATGGACCGGCTGGCGCTGGACGAGGGCCGGCTGGCGGGGATCGCCGGGGCCGTCCGCGACGTGGTCGCCCTCCGCGACCCGGTCGGCGAGGCGATCGAGGGCTTCCGGCTGCCGAACGGGCTCGACGTGCTGCGCCAGCGGATCCCGCTCGGGGTCGTCGCCGTCGTCTACGAGGCGCGGCCGAACGTCACGATCGACGCCGCGGCGCTGGCGATCAAGAGCGGCAACGCGATCGTGCTCCGCGGCTCGTCGAGCGCCCAGCACTCGAACGCGGTCCTGGCCCGGGTCGCCGCCGAGGCGGCCGAGGGCGCCGGGCTGCCGGCCGACAGCATCCAGATCGTCGCCGGCGGCGGCCGCGAGGAGCTGGCCGAGCTGGCCACGCAGGACCGCTACGTCGACCTGATCATCCCCCGCGGCGGGGACGGGCTGAAGGCGGCGCTGAAGGGCGTCGCGACGGTGCCGGTGATCTTCGCCGCGGCCGGCATCGGCCACGTCTACGTCGACGCCTCGGCCGACCTCGACCAGGCCGAGGCGATCGTCCAGAACAGCAAGGTCCAGCGCCCGGGCGTCTGCAACGCGGCCGAGACGCTGCTGGTCCACCGCGACGTCGCGGCCGAGTTCCTGCCGCGGATGGCGCGGCGGCTGGCCGCCGACCAGGTCGAGCTGCGGGCCGACGACGCGGCCCGGCCGCTGGTCGAGGGCCAGGGCACCCCGGTCGTGCCGGCGACCGCCGAGGACTGGGACACCGAGCACCTGGCGCTGATCCTCGGCGTGCGGGTGGTCGACGACGTCTTCGCCGCGATCGAGCACATCGAGGAGCACGGCTCGGGCCACAGCGACTCGATCGTCGCCCGCGACGCCGTCGCGATCCGGGCCTTCGAGCGCGGGGTCGGGTCGGCGGCGGTCTACGTCAACGCCTCGACCCGCTTCACCGACGGCGGCGAGTTCGGGATGGGGGCGGAGATCGGGATCTCGACCCAGAAGCTCCACGCCCGCGGCCCGATCGGCCTCCGCGAGCTGACCACGTACCGCTACCTGGTGCGCGGCGACGGCCACGTCCGCCCCTGAGCGCGCGCGGCATGCGGATCGGGCTGCTCGGCGGCACCTTCAACCCGCCGCACCTGGCGCACCTGGTGCTGGCCGAGTGCGCCCGCGACGCGCTCGCCCTCGACCGGGTGCTGCTGGTGCTGGCGCCGCGGCCGCCGCACAAGGTGGTCGACGGCGATCCCGGTCCCGAGGAGCGGCTGGCGCTCTGCCACGCGGCGGTCGCGGGCGAGGAGCGGCGGCTCGAGGTCTGCGACGTCGAGCTGCACCGCGAGGGTCCCTCCTACACCGCCGACACGCTCGCCGAGCTGCGGGCGCTGCGGCCCGACGACGAGTTCGTGCTGCTGCTGGGGGGCGACGCCGCCGCCGGGCTGGGCGCCTGGCACCGGCCCCACGACGTGCTCTCGTTCGCCGCGGTCGCGGTCGCGGAGCGCGGCGACGACGGCCACCGGCGGGCCCGCGCGGCGCTCCGCGAGCTGGGCGCCGAGGACCGCTTCCTGCCCTTCGCGATGCCGCCGATGGGCCTCTCGTCGACCCTGATCCGGGCGCGCGTGCGGGCCGGCGAGACGATCCACCACCTGGTGCCGGCCGGGGTCGAGCAGCGCATCGTCGACCAGGGGCTCTACCGTGTGACGGAGGGCGGTTCCCGCAACGGCCCCGAACCCGCATGAGCAAGCGCACCTTCATCTCCTCCGACGTGGCCCCCGAGCCGCCCGACGACTCGCTGCCGCCCGATCCCGAGCTCGACGCCCTCGTCGGCCGGATCGCCGAGCTGGCCGCCGACCGCAAGGCCCACGACCCGGTCGCCGTCGACCTGCGCGGCGCGTCGGCCTACACCGACGCCTTCGTGATCCTGACCGGCAACACCGACCGCCAGGTCAAGGCGATCCACGACGCGATCCACGAGGGGCTGAAGCACGACGAGCCGCGGCGGCTGCCGCGACGGGTCGAGGGGGTCCAGGAGGCCCGCTGGGTGCTGCTCGACTACGGCGACGTCGTGGTCCACGTGTTCGTGCCGGAGACCCGCGACTTCTACCGGCTGGAGTCGCTCTGGGGCGACCGGCCGCGGTTCGACATCGCCCGCTGGTTCGGTCCGGCGGACGCCGTCGACGATCCCGCCGACTGATCGGGTCGCCGCCGGCCGCGGGCCGGCCGCCGGGAGGGGTGGCGTGGCGGCGAGCGGCTTCGCGTACCCTTCCGCGGGTGCTTACGTCCCTTTCCGGTGGGTCCCGGCCGACGCCTGCGCGCTCGCGGACCCTCACCCTGCTGCTGCTCCTGGCGACCGCCGCGACGCCCGCGCTCGCCGCCCCGGCCGGCGCCTCGGCGATGGCCAAGGGCCTGGCCGACGAGGTCACCGCCCGCGGCGACGACGCCGGCCTCCGGCGCGAGTTCTTCCAGGTCGCGAAGGACGCCAACGTCAGCTTCGCGCGCACGTTCCTGCACTGGGACGCCAAGCACCACTTCCCGTTCCCGCACGAGGTCGCCTCGATCCGGCGGATGGCGACCGAGGGCGCCGCGGCGGGGATCGACACGCTCTTCATCAGCTTCAACGGCGAGCTGGGCACCCGCTACAAGACCGACGCCCGCAAGGTCAGCCTCAACGGCTACCGCAAGTTCGTGCGCAAGTCGGTGGCGGCGCTCAAGGGCCTGCCGGTGAAGCTCGTCTGGTCGCCCTGGAACGAGTCGAACTACCAGACCCAGCTGCCGAAGAAGCACGGGCCCGAGGTCTGGCGCAAGATGCAGAACATCGCCTACGAGGAGGTCAAGAAGCAGACCCCCAAGGCGCTGGTCGTGGCCGGCGAGCTGGCCCCCTACGCGCGCAGCACGGCGAAGTCGTCGAACCCGGGGCCGTTCCTGCGCGAGGCGCTCGGCCTCGACAAGAACTGGCGGGCGCGGAAGGGCACGAAGGCGAAGGACTACGCGATCAAGGCCGACGCCTTCACGATCCACTCCTACGACTACAAGAACAACCCGACCAAGCGGCTCCGCAGCAACGACATGTGGACGATCCGCAACCTCGCGACCCAGCGCAACCTGCTGAAGCGGGCGGCGCGCACGAAGCGGATCCCGGGCACGGCGATCAAGCGGCTGTACATCACCGAGTTCGCCTACATCTTCAAGGTCAGCAGCCAGACGATCCCGGACACCACCGCCGCCACCTGGCTGCAGAGCGCCTGGGACATCGCCGCGAAGAACGGCATCCGCGGGCTGCTCTGGTTCAACGTCCGCGACCCGAAGGCGATCTTCTTCTCGGGCCTCAAGGACGAGGCCGGCAACGACCGCGCGGTGCTGCCGGTCTTCACCAAGCTCAAGTAGGACGGTCGCCGGCGGCCCGATGCGCTGCTTCCTGATCGGCGGCGGCCGCGACCCCGAGGGCGTCGCGGCCTCGCACGCGCCCTTCGCGGCGGCGGCCGGCGGGCCGGACGCGACGGTCGTCGCCTACCTGCTCGACGAGGGCGCCGAGACCGACCCGGACCGCTGGCGCGTCGCCCTGACCGGGGCGGGGGCGGGGGCGGTGCGGACGGTCGTGCTGTCGCCGTCGCGGCCGCCGGCGGCCGCCGACCTGGACGGGGCCAGCGGGGTCTTCGTGGCCGGCGGCGAGACGCCCGGCTACCAGCAGCGCTTCGCCGTCGCCGACGGCTGGGTCGCGGCGCTGCGCGAGCGCGGCCTGCCCTACGCCGGCTTCTCGGCCGGGGCGGCGATCGCGGCGACGGCGGCGATCGTCGGCGGCTGGCGCGACGGCGCGGTGGCGGTCTGCGATCCCGACGTCGGCGAGGGCCTGGAGCCGCTGACCGTGCGGCCGGGGCTGGGCCTGCTGCCGGGCGCGGTCGACGTTCACTGCGCCCAGTGGGGCACGCTGCCGCGGCTGCTGGCCGCGCTCCGCCGGCGGCCCGGCACGGTCGGCTGGGGGATCGACGAGCACACCACGCTCGAGCGCGACGGCGACCGGGTGCGGGTCCACGGCCTCGGCGCCGTCCACCGCGCGACGGCCGCCGCCGACGGCCGCGCGACCGTGGCCGCGCTGACGGCGGGCGACACGGCCGCGCTCTCCTAGGGCCGCTGTCCGGCGACGATCTGGCAGGATCGCCGGCGCCACCCCCGACCGAGGTCCGACCCGATGAGCGCAGCCCCCTCCCTCGCCCGCGACGGCGACGTCCACGTCCTGAACCTGGGCGACGGCGAGAACCGCTTCACCCCCGACTGGCTGGGCGCGGTCGCGGCGCTGCTCGACGAGGTCGAGGCGCTGCCGGCCCCGCGGGCGCTCGTCACCACCGCCAGCGGCAAGTTCTGGTCGAACGGGCTCGACCTCGACTGGATGGAGGCCAACCCGGAGGGCGTCGGGGCCTTCGTCGACCAGCTGCACGACCTGCTGGCGCAGGCGCTGACGCTCGGCCTGCCGACCGTGGCCGCGATCCAGGGCCACGCCTTCGCCGGCGGGGCGCTGCTGGCGCTGACCCACGACCACCGGATCATGCGCGCCGACCGCGGCTTCGTCTGCCTGCCGGAGGTCGACATCCGGATTCCCTTCTCGCCCGGGATGACCGAGCTGCTGATCGCCCGGCTGCCGGTCTGGACCAGCAACGAGGCGCTGACGACCGGTCGCCGCTACGGCGGGGTCGACGCCGCCGCGGCGCGGATCGTCGACGAGGCGGTGGCGGAGGAGGAGCTGCTGCCGCGGGCGATCGAGCGCGCGGCGAGCCTGGCGGGCAAGGACCCGGCGACGCTGGCGACGATCAAGCAGCGGCTCTACGGGCGGGCCGCCGCCGCGCTCCGCGACCGCGCCGTCAACACGCTCGTCCAGGGCTGAGGCGGACGGCGCGGGCGCGGGCAGGCGGGCGACGGGCGCGCCCGCTCAGCCGCTGCCGGCGGTCGGCGGCGCGGCGAGCGGTCCGGCGGGGACGGGGCGGGCGCCGGCGCCACGGGCCCGGCGGCGGCGGGCCAGGGCGTCGGCGGCCAGCAGCGAGGCGACGACGGCCGACTCGGAGCTGGTCGGGGTGAGCGAGGAGCGGAGCATGCGTCGATCGTGTCAGCGCGCCCGCCCGCCGTCTCTGGCCCGCTGTCCAAGCCGGCGACGGGAGCGGTTCGCCCGCCGTCAGACCGGTTCCGGGTCGGGCTCCGGCTCGACCGGCGGCGTCGGATCGGGGCCCGGCGACGGGTCGGGCAGCGGCACGCCGGGCCCGGGATCGGGCCGCGGGGTCGGCGGCTGCGGGTCCGGCGCGGGATCGGGGCCGGGCTGCGGGGGCGGGGGGACGACCGGCGACGGCTGCCAGTCGGGGACGGGGATCTCCGGCTGCGGCGGCGGTCGCTCGGCGATCGGCGGTGCGGGCGCGGGCAGGGTCATCGGCGCTCCTCGGGTCGAGGCTCCGTCTGCTCCCTACCCGTCCGGCCGGCGCGCAAACGCCGGCCGCGGACTCAGGTGGTGTGGACGATCAGGACCGACGCGTCGGCGTGGTGCGAGATCTTGTCCGGGACCGAGCCGAGCAGGAACCGCTTGGTGCCGGTCATGCCCTTGTTGCCGATCACGATCAGGTCGCCCTTGACGCGGTCGGTCAGGCGGATGATCGCCTCGGCCGGGTCGCCGGGCACGGCGTGCGTGCGGACGTCGGCCACGCCGCCCTCGCGGACGACCGCCTCGGCGTCGCGCAGGATCGCCTCCGGATCACCCTCCCGCTCGGGGTCGTGGGCGGTCACGACGTCGATCGACGCACCGCCCGCGGCCGCCAGCCGGATCGCGTGGCGCAGCGCCACCAGGGCGGTCGGCGACCCGTCGGTCCCGACCACGATCTTCTCGAACACCGCTCACGACTCCCTTCGCCGGTGCCACCGCGGCCCCGGACGCTCCGGCGCGATCATAGTCCGGCGCCCGGCGCCCGGCCGACCTCGTCGAGCAGCCGCCGGATCCGCTTGGCGGAGACCGGCCCGTCGCCGCCGCGGCCGCCCGCGAAGCCCTGGGCGAACTGGGCCAGCCGCAGCTCCTCGATCATCCACCGGACCTCGTCGAGCGCCGCCGGCCGCGGGGCCCCGGCCGGCCAGCCGTCGCGGCGGGCGCGGTAGGCCGCCTCCAGCTCGCGGATCGCCTGCATCCGGTCGTGGTCGCGGGCGACGGTGTCGGGCAGCCGCTCCAGCCGCCGCTCGATCCCGCGCAGGTAGCGGAGCACGTCGGGCAGCCGCCGCGGCCCGGCCGCGGTCGCGAACCCGGGGTGGACCAGCCCCCGCAGCTGGGCCTCGACGTCGCGCAGCGCGTCGGCGAAGGCCGCCTCCGACGCGGTTCCGGCCGCGGCCAGCGAGAGGTCCTCCAGCCGCCGGCGGACGTCGCGCTCGGCGTCGACGATCCGCACCACTTGCTGGAGCACCTTCGGGGCCGCGGTCGGCAGCCGCCCGGCGACGTCGGCCCGCAGTGCCGCGAACGCCTCCTGGTCCCAGACCGGTCCGCCGGCGAAGGCCAGCAGCCCGTCGACCGTCGCCACGACCACGTCCTCCAGCAGCGCGTCGACGCTGCCGTGGGGCGCCGTGGCCAGCACCAGCTGGGCCCGCTGGTCGAGCGTCTTCGGCAGCTGCCGGGCCGGCGAGGGGATCGTCAGCAGCAGCAGCCGGCGGGTGCCGCGCCACATCGCGTCGGCCTGGGCCGCCTCGCCGTCGAGCACCCGCACGGCGACGCTGTCGCCCTCGTCGACCAGCGCCGGATGGGCGCGGACGGTGCCGCCGGTGCCGGGCAGGGCGACCGTCCGCGGCAGCGCGCCGAAGATCCAGTCGCGCAGGCCCGCGCGCTCGATCGACGGCGTCGCCGCGGCCAGCGCCGCCCGCAGCTTCGGCTGGACGGCGGCCCGCAGCGCCGCCAGGTCGTGGCCCTCGGCGACCAGCGCCGGCGGGTCCTGCTCGTCGTCCTCGATCCGGAAGCTCATCCGCAGGTGGCTCGGCAGCCGCGCCGGGTCGAGCATCGCCGGGGTGACCCGGGTGGGGGGGTGCCAGGGTCCGGCGTTCAGCTCGCGGGCGAGGGCGACCGGCAGCGGCGCGCTGCGCGGGGTCATCCGCTCCAGGAGCCGCTGGGCGGTCTCCGGGATCGGCACCAGCTCGCGGCGGACCTCCTTCGGCAGCAGCCGCAGCAGCGTCGTCACCAGCTCCGGCCGCAGCCCCGGCACCAGCCACTCGAAGCCGATCGGCTGCAGCTGGGGGAGGACCTTCAGCGGCACGTGGACGGTGACGCCGTCGTGCTCGCTGCCGGGCTCGAAGCGGTAGCTCAGCGGCAGCGTGATCTCGCCCTGCTTCCAGGCGGTCGGTCGCAGCCGCGCCTCGTCGCGCTCGTCGTCGGGCGCGTCGCGGACCAGCAGCTCGCGCGGGTAGACCAGCAGCTCCGGCCGCCGCTGCCGCTCCTCCCGCCACCAGCGGTCGAACTCGACCCCGCCGACGATCGCCTCCGGCAGCCGCTCGTCGAGGAACGCGTAGAGGACCTCGTCGTCGACCAGCAGGTCGCGGCGGCGGACCCGCTCCTCCAGCGCCTCGACCTCGGCGATCCGGCGCGCGTTCTCGGCCAGGATCTCGGCCCCGCCGGCGCGGCCGCCGTCCCAGTCGCCCTCGACCAGCGCCGAGCGGAGGAAGATCCCGCGCGAGGCGACCGGGTCGATCCGGCCGTACTGGACGGTCCGCCCGGCGACCACCGGCAGGCCGTAGAGCAGCGCCCGCTCGGTGGCCACCACCGACCCCCGCTTGCGGTCCCAGCGCGGCTCGGCGTGGGTGCGGACGATCAGGTGCTCGGCCAGCGGCTCGATCCAGCCCGGCTCGATCCGGGCCGCGGTGCGGCCGAACAGCCGCGAGGTCTCGACCAGCTCGGCGACCATCGTCCAGGTCGGCGGCTTGCGCGACAGCGCCGAGCCGGGGAAGAGCTGGAAGCGGGCGCCACGAGCGCCGACGTACTCCGGCCGCGGTGGCCGCCCCTTGGGGCCCTTCGGCCGGCCCTTCGCCGGCTCGCTCTCCTTCAGCCCGACGTGCGAGAGCAGCCCCGAGAGCAGCGCCAGGTGGATCCGCTCGGCGTCGGCGGCGGCGAGCCGGTCCTCGGCGTGGGCGGCCCCGAGCGGCTCGTCGTCGGCCGCCGGGGCGTCGGCGCGGCGGTCGTGGGGGACGGTCACGCCGACCTGCTTGGCCGCCTGCCGCAGCTGGGCGACCAGGTCCTGCCACTCGCGGATCCGCAGGTAGTGCAGGAACTCGGCCTTGCTGCGCTTGCGGAACTGGTTGCCGGAGAGCGCCCGCTGCTGGGTCCGCAGGTAGCGCCACAGGTGCAGGTAGGCCAGGAAGTCGGAGCGCTCGTCCTTGAAGCGGGCGTGGGCCTGGTCGGCGGCGGCCTGCTCGTCGGCCGGGCGCTCGCGCGGGTCCTGGATCGAGAGCGCGGCGGCGATCACGATCACCTCGTCGGTGCAGCCCAGCCGGTCGGCCTCGAGCACCATCCGCGCCATCCGCGGGTCGACCGGCAGGTTGGCCAGCTTGCGCCCGAGCGGGGTCAGCCGCGCCGCCGGCTCGTCGGCCCGCTGGGCCTTGGTGGCGCGGCCGGCGGTCAGCGCGCCCAGCTCCTCCAGCAGCAGCACGCCGTCGCGCACCTGGCGGCCGTCGGGCGGCTCCAGGAACGGGAACCGCTCGATCGCGCCCAGCTCCAGCGCGGCCATCTGCAGGATCACCGAGGCGAGGTTGGTGCGCAGGATCTCGGGGTCGGTGAACTCCGGCCGGCCGGCGAAGTCGTCCTCCGAGTAGAGCCGGATGCAGATCCCGTCCGACGTTCGCCCGCAGCGGCCCTTGCGCTGGTCGGCCGAGGCCTGCGAGATCCGCTCGATCGGCAGCCGCTGGACCTTCAGCCGCGGGCTGTAGCGGCTGATCCGGGCCGTGCCCGGGTCGATCACGTACTTGATCCCGGGAACGGTCAGCGAGGTCTCGGCGACGTTGGTGGCCAGCACCACTCGGGTTCGCCCGCCGCGTTCGAGCCGGAAGACCCGCTGCTGCTCGCTGGCCGCCAGCCGCGCGTAGAGCGGCAGGATCTCGATCGGCTGCTGGCCCGGCCGCGGCGTGCCGAAGCGGCCGGCCAGCGCCTCGGCCGCGTCGCGGATCTCGCGCTCGCCGGAGAGGAAGACCAGGACGTCGCCGCGCTCGCTCGCCCCGTGGGTCCGGCGGTGGTGGGCCAGCAGCTCCTCGACCGCGTCGCCGATCGCCTCGGCCTGGTCGCGGTCGCCGGCGGCGCCGCGCGCGCGGTTGCCGGGGCGGGGACGGCGGCGGTCGTCGTCGTCCGGGTCGTCGCTGTCGGCGTCGGGGTCCTCGATCGGCCGGTAGCGGACCTCGACCGGGTAGGTGCGGCCCGAGACCTCGACGATCGGGGCGTCGTCGAAGTGAGCGCTGAACCGCTCGGGATCGATCGTCGCCGAGGTGATGACGACCTTCAGCTCCGGCCGCTTGGGCAGGATCTGCTTGACGCAGCCGAGCAGGAAGTCGATGTTCAGCGACCGCTCGTGGGCCTCGTCGATGATGATCGTGTCGTAGCGGCGCAGCAGCCGGTCGCGCTGGATCTCGGCCAGCAGCAGGCCGTCGGTCATCAGCCGCACCAGCGTCGTCTCGCTGGCGCGGTCGTTGAAGCGGACCGAGTAGCCGATCGCCCCGCCCAGCTCGACGTCGAGCTCGTCGGCGATCCGCTCGGCGACGGTGCGGGCGGCGATCCGGCGTGGCTGGGTGTGGGCGATCGTGCCGCGGACGCCGCGGCCCAGCTCGAGGCAGATCTTCGGCAGCTGGGTGGTCTTGCCCGAGCCGGTCTCGCCGGCGACCACCACCACCTGGTGGTCGCGGATCGCGGCCAGCAGGTCGTCGCGGCGGGCGCTGACCGGCAGCTCCTCCGGGTACGAGACCGCCGGCACCGCCGCCCGGCGGGCGGCGACCCGGGCCTCGGCCCGCTCCAGCTCCGGCAGCAGCTTGGCCAGCTCGCGCGCGCGGGCGCCGTCGTCCCGCTGGTGGCGCAGGCGGTCGACCCGGCGGGCCAGCCGGTGCTCGTCGCGCAGGCTGAGCGTCCGCAGGCGCTCGCGCAGGTCGGGGGTGGTCACGGCGTCCGCCATCGCGACCACCAACGCTACGGGTCGCGGGCGGACGGCCGTCGTGCCGCCCGGGCGGGTGGCCAGGGGTTCGGACCCGTGGTTCCACCGATGCCGCCCGCGCCGGCGGCGCCTACGGTCGGGACGATGCGCACCCCGCGGCTCCTGCTCGGCCTCTCGACGACGCTGCTCGCCGGCCTGCTGGTCGTGCCGGCGACCGCCCCGGCCGTCGTCTACCCGGGGTTGCGCCAGTACGGCGCCACGCTCGACCTGGCGGGCCGGATCGTGATCTCGCGCCACGTCGACGCGACCCGCGAATGCACCCCCGGCCGCGCCTACACCCAGGTCACGACGATCGACCTGGAGATGGGGCGCCCGCGCCCGGTTCGGCTGTCGGCGACCCCGCGCCTGGTCGCCACGACGGAGGCCCGCACCAGCGGCCTCGGCGGGGCCCGGACGAGCAACGAGATCGAGGACTTCCGCACCACCAGCGCCTGTCCGCCGGAGCCGCCGCGGACGCCGCCGATGCCGGGCCCCTGCGGCCAGACCGAGGGCGACGTCGCGGTGACGTTGGCCGGCGCCCTCGAGAACGGCAAGCTGCCGATGCGGGTCGTCGTCATCCGCCGCAACGGCAACCAGCTGCCGTACGCCGAGGGCTGCGAGATCCCCCGCCCCGGGTCGCTCGATCGGCGGACGGCGATCAGCCCGATGCCCGCGCCACGGACCGGGCTGACCGTCCCGCTGGGGGTCACGGGGACGAGCTTCCGCAAGCTCGGTCGCGGCGACGCGGTGGCGCGCACGATCAGCTTCTCCGGTCCCTGCGAGAACGTCCAGGCGAAGACGGCGCGGGCGCGGACGGTCGGGCCCGACGGGCAGCCGATGCGCAGCTGGTGCAAGGTCACGGGCTCGCTCTGGGTGCGGTTGAAGCGGACCTCCTGAGCGCCGCTCCCGCCCGCCGCGGTCGCTACCGTGCCAGGCCGCATGTCGACCGAGGCCCCGCCCCCCGCTCCGCCGCTGCGGATCGGCACCCACTCCGGCTCCTTCCACGCCGACGAGGTCTTCGCGATCGCCGCCCTCGGCCTGGCCCGGGGTCCGCTCGAGGTCGTCCGCACCCGTGACCGCGAGCGGCTGGCCGGCTGCGCGATGCGGATCGACGTCGGCCGCGGCTACGACCCGGCGACGGGCGACTTCGACCACCACCAGGGCGGGGTCGGCGAGCGGCCGAACGGGATCCGCTACGCCTCGTTCGGGCTGATCTGGCGCGAGGTCGGCGAGCAGCTGACCGGCAGTGCCGCGGTCGCGGCCGAGGTCGACGCGCTGCTGGTGGCGCCGATCGACGCCGGCGACAACGGCCAGGAGCTGTACGAGCCGAAGATCGACGGCGCCGTGCCCTACGCGGTCAGCGGCCTGATCGCGGCCCTCAACCCGCCCTGGGACGCCGAGGACGGCGCCGCCGCCGAGCGGGCCGCCTTCGACGAGGCGGTGGCGATCGCCGAGCGGACGCTGCGGGCCGAGATCGCCCGCGCGACCGCCCGCGCGCGGGCCGCCGACCTGGTCCGCGCCGCGCTGGCCCGGGCCGAGGATCCGCGGCTGCTGGAGCTGGACCGCGGGATGCCGTGGCGCGACGTGGTCGTCGCCGAGGCGCCCGAGGTGCTGTTCGTCGTCTACCCGCGGACCAACGACTGGGGCCTGCAGGCGGTGCCGGCGGCGGCCCACGGCTTCGCCAACCGCCGCTCGCTGCCCGAGCCGTGGGCGGGGCTGGAGGGCGAGCCGCTGCAGCAGGTGACCGGCGTCGCCGACGCGGTCTTCTGCCACGTCGCCCGCTTCATGGCCGTCGCGGGCAGCCGCGACGGGGTGCTGGCGCTGGCCCGCCAGGCGCTCGACGGCCCGGCTTAGGGCGCGGCGGGCACGACCACCGTCGGCCCGTCGCCGGCGACCTCGTCGAGCGCGAACCGCGGCGACGGCGGCCGCACGACCCGCTCGGCGCCGGCCACGAACGCGTCGACCGGCTCCAGGAAGCTGATCCGCTCGCTCCGGTAGTGCATCGGCACGATCCAGCGGGCGCCGTGGTCGCGGGCGATCGTGGCCGCCTGCTCGGCGCCGATCGTCGGGCCGCCGCCGACCGGCACCAGCAGCAGGTCGACGCGGCCGAGCGCCGCCGCCTGGGCCGGCCGCAGCGCCGCCTGGCCGAGGTCGCCGAGGTGGGCGACCCGGACCCCGCCGAGGTCGAAGGCGTAGAGCACGTTCGCCCCGCGCTCGGTGCCGGCGGCGTCGTCGTGCTCGGACGCGATCCCCAGCACCTCGCCGATCGGGGTCGGGTGGCGGCCGGCGGCCGAGCGCACGACCACCGGGTCGCCGGCGATCGCGTCGACCGCGTTGTGGTCGCGGTGCTCGTGGGTCACCAGCAGCAGGTCGGCGGCGATGTCGCGGATCGGCGGGTAGTCGAAGCGGAGGCCGCGGGCCGCGACGGCGGACATGTCGCCGAAGGGATCGATCACGACCGTGCGTCCGCCGGCGGCGAGCCGGAAGGCGGACTGGCCGTACCACTCAACCTGCATGCTGCCCCTTCGGTCGCGGACGGGCGAGGCCCGGGTCGGCCGCCGGCCGGCCGCCGCGGAGGGCGGACGCGGCGGCGGCGACCAGGCAGGCGGCGATCGCGAACAGGAACGCCGCGTGGAGGCCGTCGCGGAAGGGGGCGGCGATCAGCCGCGGGAAGAACTCGGGGCCGGTGACCAGCGCCTGCTGGTGGGCGGAGAGCGCGTGCAGCGCCGCCGGGTCGAGCAGCTGGCCGACCGGGTCGTAGCCGAGGAAGGCGGCGAAGAGGATCGAGACCGGCGGCTGCTCGGCCACCTGGCGGGCCGCGCCGGCCGCCACCCCGTGCGCCTCGAGTCCACCGCGCAGGGTCTCCGGCAGCGTCGCGGCCAGGCCGACGATCATCAGCGTGAAGAAGATCCCGATCGAGAGCACCTGGGCCGAGTTCTGGAAGGTCTGGTTCATCGCCCCGCCGGCGCCGCGGTGCTCGGCCGGCAGGCTGTTCATCACCGCCGCCCGGTTGGGCGAGGCGAACATCCCCATCGCGATCCCGATCAGCAGCAGGATCGCCCCGAACGGCAGGTAGGGGAAGTCGATCGGCAGCAGCAGCAGCAGGAGCCCGAACCCGAGCGCGGTCAGCAGCATCCCGCCGGTCGCGAACGGCCGCGCGCCGAAGCGGTCCGAGAGGTAGCCCGAGGCCGGGCCGGCGACCAGCATCCCGAGCGTCAGCGGCAGCATGTAGATGCCGGCCCAGAGCGGGGTCTCGCTGAACGAGTAGCCGTGGCGCGGCAGCCAGATCCCCTGCAGCCAGATGATCAGCATGAACATCAGACCGCCGCGGGCGACGGCCGAGAGGAAGGTCGAGAGCGTCCCGAAGGTGAAGGCGCGGATCCGGAACAGCGGCAGCCGGAACATCGGCTCGCGGACCCGCCGCTCGACGACCACGAACGCGACCAGGCAGAGCGCCGCCCCGCCGAGCAGGGCCAGCACCCGCGGGCTGCCCCAGCCGGTGGCGTGGCCGCCGGCCGGCCGGATCCCGTGGGTGACGGCGACCATCACCAGCACCAGGCCGAGCGCGAAGGTCAGGTTGCCGGCCCAGTCGATCGGGGCCGGCCGCGGACGGCTCAGCTCGCGCAGGCTGCGGTAGGCCCAGACGGTGCCGACCAGCCCGACCGGGACCGAGATCAGGAAGACCAGCCGCCAGTCGACCGGCGCCAGCAGGCCGCCGAGCACCAGCCCGACGAACATCCCGCTGACCCCGACGATGTTGTTGATCCCGAGCGCCATCCCGCGCTGGTGGGCGGGGAAGGCGTCGGTGATGATCGCCGCCGCGTTGGCCAGCAGGCAGGCGCCGCCGATCCCCTGGACGATCCGCAGCGCCACCAGGTAGGTCGCGCCGGCGGTGCCGGTCATCCAGTCGATCGCCAGCAGCAGCGACGCGACGGTGTAGATCACGAAGCCGAGGTTGTAGATCCGGACCCGGCCGACGATGTCGCCGAGCCGCCCGAGGCTGACGATCAGGACGCTGGTGACGACCAGGTAGCCGAGGATCATCCACAGCAGGTAGGAGCTGTTGGTCGGCACCAGCGGGTCGAGGCCGATCCCGCGGAAGATGTCCGGCATCGCGATGATCGTGATCGACCCGTCGAGGGTCGCCAGGAGCACGGCGAGCGTCGCGTTGGAGAGCGCCACCCACTTGTAGCGATCCGGGCTCACGCAAGCAATTGTACAGGTAAACTGTCTAATCGAGCGATGCCGACGTCCGACCCCGTTCCCGACCCCAGCGCGATCGCCGGCGAGCTGCGGCTGGTCCTCGGCCACCTGGTCCGGCGGCTGCGGGCCGAGCGCCGCCACGAGCTGTCGCTGCCCCAGGCGACCGTGCTCGGGCGGCTCGACCGCGACGGCGCGACGACGGTCAGCGCGCTGGCCCAGCTGGAGCGGGTGCGGCCGCAGTCGATGGCCGCGACGGTGGCGGCGCTCGAGGCGGCGGGGCTGGTCGCCCGCCGGCCCGACCCCGACGACGGCCGCCGGACGCTGGTCGAGGCGACGGCCGCCGGACTGGCCGCGATCGCCGCCGACCGCCGCGAGCGCGAGAGCTGGCTGGCCGCCGCGGTCGCCGAGCTGGACGAGCGGGAGCGGGAGACGCTGGTCGCCGCGACGGCGCTGCTGGGGCGGCTCGCCGACCACCGCTGAGCGATCGGCCAGCGCCCAGCGGCCGCCCAGGGTCCTCCCAGCGGCGGACGCGACGGTGTCGGCATGCGACCGACCCTCAAGACCACGACGATCGCGCTGCTCGGGAGCGGCGCGCTGGCCCTCGGCGCGATCGGCTGCGGCAGCGCCGACGCCGGCAGCGCCCCGACGACGACGGCAGCGGCCGCGGCGGCGTCCGGCGGTCCGGCCGCGGGCGGTCAGCCGCCGAGCGGGGCCGCGGCCGGCCCGACCAGCGCCCAGCTGGCGACGGCGGCCAAGCAGCTCGGGGTGACGACGGCCAAGCTGCGGGCGGCGCTGGAGGCCACCCGCCCGAGCGGCGAGCCCGGCGCCGGCGGCCAGCAGCCCACGGAGATGGACGCGGCGCTGGCCCGGCGGCTGGGAGTCAGCACGGCGAAGGTCCAGGCCGCGATGGCGGCGATCCGGCCGAGCGGCGGCCCGCCCGCCGGCGGCGCCCCGGCCGCCGCCGCCGGCAGCTCGTAGCCGCCCGCGGGCGCGCCGCCCGCCGCTCCCGAGACCGATCGAGAAGCCCGCCCCCGGCCGCCCCGCGACCGGGGACGTCGCGCTGCCCGGACGCCGGCCGCGACGGCGCTCAGGAAGGTCCCAGGCTGCTGCGAGACGGCTCTTACGCCGCCGCCGGAGGGTGGTCGTCATGCCCTCCACGAGCCCGATCCCCGTCGCACGCGACGGCGGCGCCGCGGCCGCCCCGCCGGTGGTCGAGGTCGTCGTCCCGGTCCACAACGAGCAGCGCGCGCTGCCGGCCTCGATCCGCCGGCTGCACGACCACCTGACCGCCGCGCTGCCGTTCCGCTGGCGGATCACGATCGCCGACAACGCCTCGACCGACGAGACCGCGCGAGTCGCCCGGGCGCTGGCCGACGACCTGCCCGGGGTCGCGCTGCTGCGGCTGCCGGAGAAGGGCCGCGGCCGGGCCCTGCGGGCGGCCTGGACGGCCAGCGACGCGACGGTCCTCTGCTACATGGACGTCGACCTCTCGACCGACCTGGCGGCGCTGCTGCCGCTGGTCGCGCCGCTCGTCTCCGGCCACAGCGACGTGGCGATCGGGACCCGGCTGGCGCCCGGCTCGCGGGTCGTGCGGGGGCCGAAGCGGGAGCTGATCTCGCGGGTCTACAACCGGCTGCTGCACGTCTCGCTGGCCGCCCGCTTCAGCGACGCCCAGTGCGGCTTCAAGGCGATCCGGGCCGACGTCGCCCGCGAGCTGCTGCCGCAGGTCCGCGACGAGGCGTGGTTCTTCGACACCGAGCTGCTGGTGCTGGCCCAGCGCGAGGGCCGGCGGATCCACGAGGTGCCGGTCGACTGGGTCGACGACCCCGACTCGCGGGTCGACCTGGTCGCGACGGCGCTCGAGGACCTGCGCGGGATCGGCCGGCTGCTGGCCGCGGCGCGGCTGACCCGCTTCCTGGCGATCGGCGTGCTCTCGACGGTCGCCTACGCGCTGCTCTTCCTGCTGCTGCGGGCGCCGCTCGGCGCGGCCGGGGCGAACGTCGCGGCGCTGGCGATCACCGCGGTCGCCAACACCCAGGCCAACCGCCACGTGACCTTCGGCCTTCGCGGCCGCGAGGGGCTGGCCCGGCAGCACGCGATGGGGGCGGTCGTCTTCGCGCTCACCGTGCTGCTGACCAGCGGCGCGCTGAGCGCCCTGCACGCGATCGACGCCCGTCCGTCGCGCGCGGTCGAGCTGACGGTGCTGGTGGCGGCCAGCGTCGGCGCCACCGTCACCCGCTACGTCGCGCTGCGCAGCTGGGTCTTCGCCCGCCGCGGCCGCGCCGCCGCGCTCGCGGCCCCGGCCCCGAGCCCGACCCCGACCACCGCGACCGTCGACCGCGTCGGCGGCTGACCCGTCCCACCCGAACCCGACCGGAGCCTCCGATGTCGACTCCCGAGATGACCCTGCCGGGCCGCCTGCGCGGCGCGCCCGGCCGCACCGTCCAGCGGGCCCGCGGCCACGCCCGCGCGCTGACCGCCCGGCCCGAGCTGCTGGCCCTGATCGTGCTGGCCGCCGTCCTCGACCTGTGGGCGCTCGACCGCAACGGGATGGCGAACGAGTACTACTCGGCCGCCGTCCGCTCGATGACCGAGAGCTGGCACGCCTTCCTCTACGGCTCGTTCGACAACGCCGGCGTGATGACCGTCGACAAGCCGCCGCTGGCGCTCTGGATCCAGGCGCTGTCGGCGCGGGCCTTCGGCTTCAGCTCGTGGAGCATGCTCGTGCCGCAGGCGCTGATGGGCGTCGGCACCGTGGTCCTGGCCTACGACCTGACCCGCCGCCGCTTCGGCCGCGCGGCCGGCGGGGTCGCCGGGCTGGCGCTGGCGCTGACCCCGATCGCGGTCGCGGTCTCGCGTCACAACAACCCCGACGCGCTGCTGGTGCTGTGCGCGACCGGCGCGCTCTGGGCCGTGGTCCGGGGGCTGGAGGACGGTCGCAGCCGCTGGCTGCTGCTGGCCGGGGTGCTGGTCGGGCTCGGCTTCGAGGCGAAGATGGCGGCCGCGCTGATGGTCGTCCCGGGGATCGTCGCCGCCTGGCTGTGGGTGGCGCCGACCGGCCGGCTGCGCGCGGCGCGCCAGCTCGGCGGCTTCGGGCTGACGGCGGCGGCGGTCGGCCTGGCCTGGCCGTTGCTGGTCTGGCTGACGCCGGCCGCCGACCGGCCGTGGGTCTCGGGCACCAGCGACAACTCGATCTGGTCGCTGATCCTCGGCTACAACGGCCTCGGCCGGCTGTTCGGGCAGGACGGCGGCCCGGGCGGCGCCGGCGGCGGTCCCGGCGGGGGCGGCCCCGGCGGCGGCAACGGCCTCTTCGGCGGCGATCCGGGCCCGCTGCGGCTGCTGAACGAGGCGCTCGGCGGCCAGGCCGGCTGGCTGCTCGGCTTCGCGGTGGTGGCCGGCGCCGGCCTGCTGGTGCTGACCCGGCTGCGGCGGACCGACGCCCGCAGCGGCTGGCTGATCGCGGCCGGCGGCGCCTGGTTGGTGACCGCGGTCGCCTTCAGCCGCGCCGAGGGGATCTTCCACCCGTACTACGTGTCGCTGCTGGCGCCCTTCACGGCGGTGCTGGTCGGGGCCGGCGCCGGCACGCTGCTGGCCGGCGGCGCGTCGCGGACGACCCGCGTGCTCGGTCCGCTGATGCTGGCGGGCGGGGTGGCGACCGAGCTGGTGGTGCTCGACCGCAGCGCCTCCGACATGGCCTGGTTCGTGCCGCTGCTGGTGGCCGGATCGGTGGTCGCCGGCGGCGTGCTGGCGCTCGGGGCATCGCGGCGGCTGCGGGCGGCGGCGCTGGCGGCGGCGATCGCGCTGCTGCTGACGGCGCCCGGGGCCTGGGCGGTCCAGACCCTCGGGCACGCCACCAGCGGCACCTTCCCGGCCGGCGGCCCGGCGTCGGCGGGGATCGGGATGGGCGGTCCCGGCGGCGGCCCCGGCGGTCCCGGCCGGCGGACGGGCGGCGGCGCTCCCGGCGGTCCCGGGGGCGGCGGCGGGATGCCGCCCGGCGCTCCGGGCGCGACCGGCGGCGGCACGGCCGGCGGCGCCGGCGGCCAGGCGATCGCGCCCCAGGCGCTCTTCCAGGCCCCCGGCGGAGGCGCGGGCGGGGGTGGCGGAGGCGGCATGTTCGGCGGCAACACCCAGTCACTGAGCCAGGCCGTCGCTTACGCCCGGGCCCACGGCGGCGGCACGGTCGCGGTCGCCAGCCAGAGCGGCGCCGCGTCGCAGATCCTCGCCACCGGCGCCGACAGCCCGGTGGTGGCGATCGGCGGCTTCTCCGGTCGCGAGAGCCAGGTCAGCGTCGCCTGGCTGGCGGATGCGGTCGCCCGCGGCAAGGTCCGCTGGGTGATCGCCACCAGCGACGGCGGCGGGATGCGCGACGGCCGGGTCGGGGCCAGCGACGTGCTGGCGGTCGTCCAGCGGGCCGGCAAGCCGGTCTCCTCGGTCGACGGCCTCTACGACCTCCAGGGCCTGGCCAGCGCCCTCCGCGCCGCCGGCTGAGGCCGGGCCCGCCGGCCCGCGCGCGCCCGAATCCGCCCCGCCCGTGACGTTCCGGTCGCTGATCGACCGGAACGTCGCGGCCGACGGGGCGCCCAGGGGGCTCCCAGGTTCCTCCCAGGGAACGCGGCGATACTGCGTCCCATGGCCACCGAAGCCGCAGCGGCGCACCGCGTCCTGGTCGTCGACGACGAACCGAACATCGTCGACGTGCTCTCGATGGCCCTCACGTTCCAGGGCTTCGAGGTCGCGACCGCGGCCACGGGGGAGGAGGCGCTGGCTCAGGTCGAGGCCTTCCGGCCCCAGATCATGGTCCTCGACGTGATGCTCCCCGACACCACCGGCTTCGAGGTCGCCGACCGGCTCGGCGCCCAGCGCAGCCACGTGCCGATCATCTTCCTGACCGCCCGCGACGCGACCGAGGACAAGCTGCGCGGTCTCACCAGCGGCGGTGACGACTACGTGACGAAGCCGTTCAGCCTCGAGGAGCTGGTGGCCCGGATCCGCGTCGTCCTGCGGCGCACCGGCCAGGCGGTCGACGGCTCGCCGCTGCTGCGGTTCGAGGACCTGGAGCTGGACGAGGACACCCGCGAGGTCTCCCGCGCCGGCGTCCCGATCGAGCTGACCGCGACCGAGTACCGGCTGCTGCGCTACTTCCTGCGCAACCCGCGGCGGGTCCTGACCCGGGCCCAGATCCTCGACCACGTCTGGGACTACGACTTCGGCGGCGACGCGCGGGTGCTGGAGACCTACGTCAGCTACCTGCGGCGCAAGCTCGAGGTGGAGGGCGAGGACGGCGAGCCGCGCCCGTCGCTGATCCACACCGTGCGCGGCGTCGGCTACGCGCTGCGGGCCCCGAGGCGCTGAGCCGTGACCGCCGCTCCAGCCCGGCGCCGGATCGACCCCCGCGGCTGGTCGCTGCGGGGGCGGCTGATCGCGACCCTCTTCGCCCTCACCGCGATCGCGATGCTGGTGCTGGCCGTCGTCACCTACGCCACCCAGCGCTCGTTCCTGCTCGACCGGCTCGACGAGCAGACGAAGACGGTGATGCCGGCGGTCGGCCCGGTGCTGGGCGACGAGGGACCGGGCGGGCCGGCGGCGGAGAACGTGCCGGACGGGACGGTCGGCGCGACCGCGCCCCCGAGCGACGGCGACGACGGCGGCCGCGGGCCGGGCCGCCGCGGCCTGCCGCCCGGCACCTACTGCTCGCAGCGCGGGGGCGGCGCCGCCACGGCCCGCAGCTACCAGCAGCCGGTCAGCTACCTGGGCAAGACGCTGCCGGCCCCGAAGCTGCCGCGCGACCTGCGCCCCGACCAGCTGCTGACCGTGCCCGCGGTCGGCAGCGACGACCTCCGCTACCGGGTCCGGACGGCGGTCAACCCGCACAGCGGCCGGCTCGACGTGGTCGCGCTGCCGCTGACCGAGGTCGACGACTCGCTCGGCCGGCTGCTGCTGGTCGAGGGGCTGGTGCTCGCCGCGACCCTGGCGCTGCTGACCGGCCTGGCCTGGATCGTCGTCCGGATCGGGCTGCGGCCGCTCGACCGGATGACCGACACCGCCGGGGCGATCGCCGCCGGCGACCTCGACCGCCGGGTCGCCGTGACCGCGCCGGGGACCGAGGTCGGCCGGCTCGGCCAGGCGCTGAACGGGATGCTCGGCCGGCTGGAGCGGGCGTTCGCCGAGCGCGAGGCGAGCGAGAGCCGGCTGCGGCAGTTCCTCTCCGACGCCTCGCACGAGCTGCGGACGCCGCTCTCCTCGATCCGCGGCTATGCCGAGCTGCACCGGGTCGGTGCCCTGCGCGAAGGCGAGGACGTCGAGCGGGCGATGGGCCGGATCGAGGACGAGGCCGCGCGGATGGGGACGCTGGTCGAGGAGCTGCTGGTGCTGGCCCGGCTCGACGAGACCCGCGAGAAGGCGACCGCCGACGTCGACGTCGCCGAGCTGGCCGAGGACGCCGCCCACGACGCCCACGCCGCCGCCCCCGACCGGGCGATCGCCGCCGAGGTCGACGGTCCGGCGGTCGTCCACGGCGACGCCGACCAGCTGCGCCAGGTGCTGGCCAACCTGGTCCGCAACGCGCTCGTCCACACCCCGCCCGGGACCCCGGTCGAGATCACCACCCGCCGCGCCGCCGGCACGGTCGAGATCGAGGTCCGCGACCACGGTCCCGGCCTGCCCGACGTCGCGTCGGCCGAGCTGTTCGGCCGCTTCTGGCGCAAGGAGGAAGGGCGGACCCGCGGCCCCAGCGGCGCCGGCCTCGGGCTGGCGATCGTGGCCGCGATCGTGGCCGCCCACGACGGCGAGGTCGAGGCCCGCGACGCGGCGGGCGGCGGGGCCTCGTTCCTCGTCCGGCTGCCGCTGGCCGGCGGCGGTCAGTCCGCGTAGAGCGCCTCGATCTCGGCCGCGTACTTGGCCGCGATCGGCTTCCGCTTCAGCTTCGAGGTCGGCGTCAGCTCGTCGCCGCCCGGCTCCCAGTCGACCGGCAGGATCCGGAAGCGCTTGATCTGCTCGACCCGCGACAGCCGCTCGTTGGCCCGCTCGACCTCGGCCGCGACGGCGGCGACCAGCTCGGGGTCGGCGGCGAGCGCGGCGGGGCTGGGGTCGGCCAGGCCGCGGTCGGCGGCGTAGGCCGCGGCCGCGTCGGGGTCGAGCACCAGCAGCGCGACGTTGTAGGGACGGGCGTCGCCGATCGCGATCGCCTGCCCGATCAGCGGCCCGGCCGCCTTCAGCGTCAGCTCGATGTTGGCCGGCGACATGTTCTTGCCGGCGGCGTTGATCATCAGCTCCTTCTTGCGGTCGACGACCCGCAGGTAACCCTCGTCGTCGAGGGTGCCGATGTCGCCGGTCCGCAGCCAGCCGTCCTCGATCGCCTCGGCGGTCTTGCCCGGCTCGTTGCGGTAGCCGCGCATCACGGTGCCGCCGCGGACCAGCACCTCGCCGTCCTCGGCCAGCCGCAGCTCGATCCCCGGCAGCGCCGGGCCGACGGTGCCGATCTTGACCCGCGCGGGCGGGTTGATGGTGGCGCAGCAGGAGAGCTCCGACATCCCCCACAGCTCGCAGATCGGCAGTCCGATCGCGCCGAAGAACTCGAGCACGTCGGGCGGGATCGGTGCCGCGCCGGAGACCGACCAGCGGACCTGGTCGAGCCCGATCGCGGCCCGGATCGGCCCCAGCACCAGCTGCTCGGCCTTCGCGTGCTCGGCCCGCAGCGCCTCGTCGGGGCCGTCGCCGCGGCCGGCGATCCGCTCCTGCTCGGCCCGCACGACCCGCAGGCCGGTGGCGATCGCCCAGCGCATCGCCTGCTGCCGCTGGGCGTCCGGCTCGCGCTCGACCTTCGCCTCCAGCGCGGCCTTGATCTTCTCCCAGACCCGCGGCACCGCGCCCCAGATCGTCGGCCGCACGTCGGGCAGCGCGGCGGCGACCGCGCGCGGGTCGGGGACGCAGGTGATCTGAAGCCCGAACGCCATCGCGCTGTAGTGCGAGAGCCAGCGGTCGGCGATGTGGGCCGACGGCAGGTAGGACGGCGCGCGGTCGCCGAACTCCAGCGGCAGCAGCGCGGTCGCGGCCCGCAGCTCGGCCAGCAGGTTGGCGTGGGTCAGCTCGACGCCCTTCGGCGGTCCGGTGGTGCCGGAGGTGTAGATCAGCGTCAGCAGGTCGTCGCCGGCGACCGCCCGCCAGGCGCCGTCGAAGTCGAACTCCGGCCGGCCCATCGCCTCCAGCTGCTCCAGCGTCAGCGTGCCGTCGGCGTCGCCGTCGAGGCAGATCACGTGCTCGACCGCGGTCGCGGCGCGGGCCTCCTGGACGCGGTCGAGGAACAGCGACTCGCAGACGACCACGCGGTTGCCGGCGTTCGCGAACAGGTGGGCGATCTGCTCCGGCGCCGAGGTGTTGTAGATCGAGAACGGGACCGCGCCGAGGTGCAGCGCGGCGGTGTCGCAGAGGTGGAACTCGGGCCGGTTCAGCAGCATCAGGCCGACCGCGTCGCCGCGGCCGACCCCGAGCGCGGCGAGCCCGGCGGCGATCCGGCGGACCCGCTCGGCGTAGGTCCGCCAGCTGATCTCGACCGCGCCGCCGATCGTCCGCAGGGCGACCGCGTCGGGGTCGACGGCGGCGGTCCGCTGGAACGCGGCGGCGAGGCTGGGGACGGCGAGCGGGTCGCCGGCGGCGGCGGTGGAGGGGCTGGTCTCGGTGGCCATGGCCTTGGTGCTCTCCCGGATGCGGTCCCGGCGGGCGGGACGTGTGGCGTGCGGCTGGCGCGAGCCTCCCACCCCCGGCGACCGCTGGCAAGCGGCAACGCGCCACGACTTGGTGGCCGCGGTTGTGCGCCGCGCACCGTCGGCGGCGATACTCGCCCGATGCCCACGGCCAGCTGCAACGGCGTCGAGCTGCACCACGAGGTCCACGGCGAGGGACCGCCGCTGATCTGCGTCCACGGGCTCGGCGCCGACCTCCGCGAGTGGCAGCCGAACGTCGCCGCCTTCGCCGCCCGCCACCGGACGGTCGTGCTCGACAACCGCGACGTCGGCCGGTCGAGCTACGTCGAGCAGCCGTACGAGGTCGACGACCTGGCCGCCGACGTGCTGGCGCTGGCCGACCAGCTGGGGATCGAGCGCTTCCACCTGCTCGGGGCGTCGCTCGGCGGCGCGATCGCCCAGCAGCTGGCGCTGCGCGCGCCCGAGCGGGTCCGGACGCTGACGATCGCCGTCAGCTGGGCCGGCGGCGGCCGCTGGTGGCGGGCCCGCGGCCGCGCGCTCTGGCGGGCGGTGCCGCAGATGACGGCCGAGGAGATCGCCGACCAGCTGCTGATGCTGACCCTCTCGGCCGCCGCCTACGAGGACGACGAGCGGCGCGCCGCCGAGCTGGCGCGGCTGCTCGAGCACCCCGATCCGCAGCGGCCGGAGGGCTTCTGGCGCCAGGCCCGGGCGGCCAACCGCCACGACGTCCGCGCGCGGCTGGGGGAGCTGACGATGCCGGTCCACGTGATCGGCGCCGAGCAGGACGCGATGGTCCCGGTCTGGATGTCGCGCGAGATCGCCGCGCTGATCCCCGGCGCCGAGCTGACCGTCGTCGACGGCGCCGCCCACGGCCTCAACCGCGAGCGGGCCGCCGAGTTCAACCCGCTGGTGCTGCGGTTCCTGCGCGAGGCGGGCTGAGAGCCGGCCTCAGTCGCCCCACCAGCCCTGCAGGATCTCGCCGTCGCCGAGGCAGCGGGCACCGGCGACCAGCAGCTCCATCCCCTCGGGGCCGCCCTCGAAGGCCCGCGCCATCCGCGGGCCGACCCGCAGCGCGTCGCGGGCGGTCAGCTCGATCGTCTGGTCGTCGACCTGGGCGCGGCCGCTGCCGGCCAGCACCACGTAGACCTCCTCGGCCTCGACGTGGCGATGGCCGAAGGCCTGGCGGGTGTCGGCGTTGATCCGGTGCAGCGCCAGCCCGGTCCGCTCCAGTCCCAGCTCACCGGTCGCGAAGCGGGCCTCGCCGACGTGGCCGACGCCGAACCCGGGCGCCTGGTCCTCGACGTCGAGCAGGTTGCGGTGGGTGACGCCCTCCTGCGGGCGGGGGAAGAGCCCGACCCCGCCGAGCGGCTGCGCGTCGACCCGCTGGACCGGCCGCTCGGGGTCGAGCAGCGCCAGCACCTTCGCCACCTGCGGGTCGTCCTCCAACCCGGCCTCGGCCTGCTCCAGCTCGGCGGCCGAGCCCCAGCGCTCGTCGACCAGGATCACGTCGGGATCGCTGCTGCTGCGGCTGACCACGTACTGGTCGCAGCCGGGCGTGCCGCGGAGGCCCTTGGCGGCCTCCAGCAGCAGCTCGGCCAGCTGGTCGCCGGATCCGGGGCGGGCGGTGAACTGCACGTGCCGTGCGACGGTCGTCATGCTGGCAACGATGCCCGGTCCCGTCCCCCCGGTCTTGGAGAAAGCCGCCAACCTGCCCGCGGGGGCGACCACCAGCACCCGCGGGATCCTCGCCCCGGCCGAGGCGGCGCGGCGGTTCGCGCTCGAGCGGCGATCGCCGCCGGCGGCGCTGGCCGAGCGGGTCGAGCGGCACTGGATCACCCGCTGGGACCTGCGCGGGCAGCCCGACCACGTCCAGCAGGTGCTGCCGCACCCGTGCGTCAACCTGGTCGTCCACGACGGGATCGTCGGGGTCTACGGGGTCGCCGCGGTCCGCGACGTCCGGCGGCTGCGGGGCCGCGGCCAGGCGGTCGGCACGAAGTTCCGGCCGGGGGCGTTCGCGGCCCTCACGCCGGTCGCGATGGTCGACCTCAACGCTCGCCCGCAGCGGCTGGTCGAGGTCTTCGGCCGCGACGGCGCCGCGCTCGAACGGCGGCTGCTGGCGCTCGACCCGGCCGGTCCGGGCCCGCTGCTCGCCGAGCTGGAGGCCTTCCTGGCGCCGCGGCTGCCGGGGGAGGACCCGGCCTACGCGCTGGTGCGGGCGGTCGCGGCGGACATGCTGCGGCGGGCGTCGGAGACCCGGGTCGAGGCGCTGGCCCGCGACCACGGCGTCTCCTCGCGGACGCTCCAGCGGCTGTTCCGGAGCCTGATCGGCGTCGGCCCGAAGTGGGTCCTGCGCCGCTACCGGGTCCACGAGGCGGCCGAGCGGCTGGCCGATCCCGACCCGCCGTCGCTGGCGCGGCTGGCCCAGGAGCTGGGCTACGCCGACCAGGCGCACCTCAGCCGTGAGTTCCGAAACGCGGTCGGCGTCGCTCCGGCGGCCTACCTGCGCGGCGCTCCGCCGCCCCGCTGAGACCGCCGCCGAGGGGTCGCGCGGGAGCCCAACCCCCCGGCCGTCCCCTTGCCGTCCGCGAGCTTGCATACTAGTGTGGCAATGCCGGGGACAGCGTCGTGCGATGCTGCCCTGGAGCCCCCTTTCGAACCGGATCGCAGGACCGATGCCCGACGCCCCGCCCGACCCCGATCCCACCGAGACCCAGGAGTGGCTGGAGGCGCTCGACGCCGTCCTCGACCACGACGGGCAGGACCGCGCCGAGGAGCTGCTGGAGCGGCTGGTCGAGCGCGCCCGCCGCCGCGGCGTGACCGCCTCGCTCCACGGCACCACGCCCTACGTCAACACGATCCCGCCGGAGCTGCAGGCCGCGCCCGACACCGATCCGGCCGTCGAGCGGCGGGTCCGCTCGCTGGTCCGCTGGAACGCGCTGGCGACCGTCCTCCAGGCCAACAAGGAGTCGTCCGAGCTGGGCGGCCACATCGCCAGCTTCCAGTCGGCGGCGACCCTCTACGAGGTCGGCTTCAACCACTTCTGGCGGGCGCCGAGCGAGCAGCACGGCGGCGACCTGGTCTACATCCAGGGCCACAGCTCGCCCGGGATCTACGCCCGCGCCTTCCTCGAGGGCCGGCTCGACGAGGACCAGCTGCGCAACTTCCGCCAGGAGTCGGGGGCGCACGGCCTCGGCATCCCCGAGCGGGTCGGCGGCCAGGCGCCCGGCCTCTCGTCCTACCCGCACCCGTGGCTGATGCCGGACTTCTGGCAGTTCCCGACCGTCTCGATGGGCCTCGGGCCGCTGATGGCGATCTACCAGGCGCGGTTCATGAAGTACCTCGACGGCCGCGGGATCAGCGACACCAAGCAGCGCGACGTCTGGGTCTTCTGCGGCGACGGCGAGATGGACGAGCCGGAGTCGATGGGCGCGATCGGGATGGCCGGCCGCGAGAAGCTCGACAACCTGACCTTCGTCGTCAACTGCAACCTCCAGCGGCTCGACGGCCCGGTCCGCGGCAACGGCAAGGTGATCCAGGAGCTGGAGGCCGAGTTCCGCGGCGCCGGCTGGAACGTGATCAAGGTCGTCTGGGGCTCGCGCTGGGACCCGCTGCTGGAGGCCGACGACGAGGGCCACCTGGTGCGGCTGATGGAGGAGACCGTCGACGGCGAGTACCAGACGCTGAAGTCGCGCGACGGGGCCTACGTCCGCGAGCACTTCTTCGGCAAGCACCCGGAGACGGCGAAGATGGTCGCCGACTGGCCCGACGAGGAGGTCTGGGCGCTCAACCGCGGCGGCCACGACCCGGCCAAGGTCTACGCGGCCTACGCCGCCGCCCGCGCCCACGAGGGCCAGCCGACGGTGATCCTGGCCAAGACCATCAAGGGCTACGGGATGGGCGCCTCGGGCGAGGGCCAGAACATCACCCACCAGCAGAAGAAGATGACCGAGAACGTCCTGCGGACGTTCCGCGAGCGCTTCGGGCTCGAGCTGACCGACGAGGAGGTCCACGACGTCGCCTTCAAGAAGCCGCCCGAGGACAGCGAGGAGATGCGCTTCCTGCGCGAGCGGCGCGAGGCGCTCGGCGGCAGCCTGCCGGCCCGCCGGCCGACGGCCGAGGCGCTCGAGGTGCCGCCGCTGGAGGACGTCTTCAAGTCGGTGCTCGAGGGCAGCGCCGACCGCGAGGTCTCGACCACGATGGTCTTCGTCCGCCTGCTCTCCGCGCTGCTGCGCGACCGCGGGCTGAAGAAGCACATCGTCCCGATCGTCCCCGACGAGTCGCGGACCTTCGGCATGGAGGGGATGTTCCGCCAGCTCGGGATCTACTCCCAGGTCGGCCAGCTGTACCAGCCGGAGGACTCCGAGCAGCTGATGTTCTACCGCGAGGACCGCCAGGGGCAGATCCTCCAGGAGGGCATCAACGAGCCGGGCGCGATGTCGTCGTGGATCGCCGCCGCGACCTCGTACTCGAACCACGGGGTCCCGATGATCCCGTTCTACGTCTACTACTCGATGTTCGGCTTCCAGCGGGTCGGCGACCTGGCCTGGGCGGCCGGCGACAGCCGCGCCCGCGGCTTCCTGGTCGGCGGCACCGCCGGCCGCACGACGCTCAACGGCGAGGGCCTGCAGCACGAGGACGGCCACAGCCACCTGCAGGCGGCGCTGATCCCCAACTGCGTCGCCTACGACCCGGCCTACGGCTACGAGCTGGCCGTGATCGTCCACGACGGCCTGCGGCGGATGGTCGCCGAGCAGGAGGACGTCTTCTACTACCTGACGGTGATGAACGAGAACTACCAGCAGCCCGCGCTGCCGGAGGGCTCGGTCGAGGGGATCCTGAAGGGCATCCACCGGATCCGGTCCGCGGACGACGGGCCGGCCGTGCGGCTGCTGGGGTCGGGCACGATCCTGCGCGAGGTGCTGGCCGGCGCCGAGCTGCTGGCCGACGAGTGGGGCGTCCCGTCCGACGTCTTCAGCGTCACCTCGTTCAGCGAGCTGGCGCGCGACGGCCAGGCGGTCGAGCGCCGCAACCGGCTGCACCCGACCGCCGACCCGGAGCAGGCCTACGTGACCGGGGCGCTCGGCGGGGCCGACGACGATGGGGCGCCGGTCGTCGCGGCCTCGGACTACATCCGCGCGGTCGCCGAGCAGATCCGTCCCTGGGTGCCCGGCCGCTACCACGTGCTGGGCACCGACGGCTTCGGCCGCTCCGACTACCGGCGGGCGCTGCGGCGGTTCTTCGAGGTCGACCGCCACCACGTGGTGGTCGCCGCGCTGCACGCCCTCGGCCGGGCCGAGGACGCCCAGAAGGCCATCGACAAGTACGAGATCGACGCCGACGTGGAGGCACCGTGGCGACGCTGAGCGAGGTACCCGTCCCCGACATCGGCGACTTCGAGGACGTTCCCGTCATCGAGCTGCTGGTGTCCGTCGGCGACGCCGTGGCCCAGGAGGACCCGCTGGTCGTCCTGGAGTCGGACAAGGCGACGATGGAGGTGCCGTCGACCGCGGCCGGCACCGTCAAGGAGCTGAAGGTCGCGGTCGGCGACACGGTCTCGGAAGGGACCGTGATCGCCGTGATCGAGGTCGACGGCGACGGATCGTCGGACGACGGCGGCGATGGCGGCGACGAGGCCGACGGCGGCGAGGCCGACGCGGCGCCCGCGGCGACGGCCGAGGAGGCGAAGCCGGCCGCGAAGGAGCCGCCGGCCGCCGAGCCGGAACCGGCCGCCGAGCCGCGGGAGGACGCGCCGGCGGCATCGTCGGGCGGCCCGGTCTACGCCAGCCCGACCGTCCGCCGGCTGGCCCGCGAGCAGGGCGTCGACCTGAGCCGCGTGACCGGCAGCGGCCGCAAGGGCCGGATCACCCGCGAGGACGTCGAGCGGGCCGCCGCCGGCGAGACCGCCGCGGCGCCGACCGCGGGCTCCGGCGGGGCGGCCGCCGCCGACGCCGGCGAGTCGCTGGGCCTCGCTCCCTGGCCGAAGGTCGACTTCGCGAAGTACGGCGAGGTCGAGCGGGTGCCGCTGACCCGGATCCAGCGGATCAGCGGGCCGAACCTGGCCCGCAACTGGGTCCGGATCCCGCACGTCACGCACGACGAGGACGCCGACATCACCGAGCTGGAGGCGTTCCGCAAGCAGGTCAACGGCGAGCAGTCCGACGTCAAGGTGACGATGGTCGCGCTGCTGATGAAGGCGGTCTCGGCGACGCTCTTCGCCTTCCCGCGCTTCAACAGCTCGCTCGACGGGGACGAGCTGGTGGTCAAGAAGTACCACCACCTGGGCTTCGCGGCCGACACCCCGAACGGGCTCGTGGTGCCGGTGATCAAGGACGTCGAGAAGAAGGGCATCCTCCAGATCGCCGCCGACCTGGCCGAGCTCTCGGGCAAGGCCCGCGCCGGCAAGCTGATGCCGGGCGACATGGCCGGCGGGACCTTCTCGATCTCCAGCCTCGGCGGGATCGGGGGCACCTCGTTCACCCCGATCGTCAACGCGCCCGAGGTGGCGATCCTCGGCGTCACCCGCTCGGCGACCAAGCCGGTCTGGGACGGCGAGCAGTTCGTCCCGCGGCTGATCGTGCCGCTGTCGCTCTCCTACGACCACCGCGTGATCGACGGCGCGGCCGCGGCCCGCTTCTGCGCCCACCTGGCCAGGGTCCTGGCCGACTACCGGAGGATCCTGCTGTGAGTGCGCCGATCGAGGTCAAGGTCCCCGACATCGGGGACTTCAGCGACGTGCCGGTGATCGAGCTGCTGGTGGCGCCGGGCGACGAGGTCCAGAAGGAGGATCCGCTGGTCGTCCTGGAGTCGGACAAGGCGACGATGGAGGTGCCCGCGCCCGCCGCCGGCACCGTCGAGGCGCTGAAGGTCGCCGTCGGCGACACCGTCTCCGAGGGGACCGTGATCGCCGTCCTGCAGGCCGCAGAGGTCGAGACGTCGAAGGGCGATCTCGCGTCCGCCGACGGCGCGAGCGCGCGATCCGACGTCCCGGCGACGCCGGATCGCGATCTCGCGGGGGAGGCCGACGCGAGCCCGCGATCGTCCGACCCGTCGTCGCCGCGGCCGCAGCCCTCCAAGGCCGAGCGGCGGGGCGAGATCCACGCCGACGTGGTCGTGCTCGGCTCCGGCGTTGGCGGCTACACCGCCGCCTTCCGCGCCGCCGACCTCGGGCTCGACGTGGTGCTGGTGACCCGCGACGAGCGGCTCGGCGGCGTCTGCCTGAACGTCGGCTGCATCCCCTCGAAGGCGCTGCTGCACGCGGCCAAGGTGATCGCCGACGCCGAGGCCGCCGGCGCCCACGGGATCGCCTTCGGGAAGCCCGAGGTCGACCTCGACGCGCTGCGCGGCTGGAAGGACGACGTCGTCGCCAAGCTGACCGGCGGCCTGGCCCAGATGGCGAAGGGCCGCAAGGTCCGCGTCGTCACCGGCGAGGCCCGCTTCACCGACGCCCACGCGCTCGACGTCGGCGGCAGCGAGGTGACCTTCGACAGCGCGATCGTCGCCACCGGCTCGCAGCCGATCGCGCTGCCCGACGTGCCGGACGACGAGCGGGTGATCGATTCGACCGGCGCGCTCGAGCTGCGCGACGTGCCCGAGCGGCTGCTGGTGATCGGCGGCGGGATCATCGGGCTCGAGATGGCGACCGTCTACGACGCGCTTGGCTCGACCGTGACCGTGGTCGAGATGGCCGACCAGCTGATCCCCGGCGCCGACGCCGACCTGGTCAAGCCGCTCCAGAAGCGGATCGCCGACCGCTACGCCGCGATCCACCTGCGGACCAAGGTCCAGGCGATCGAGCCGACCGACGAGGGCCTGCGCGTCTCCTGGCAGGGCTTCGAGGAGGACGACCCGGTCACGACCGAGGTCTTCGACCGGGTGCTGGTGGCCGTCGGCCGGACCCCCAACGGCCACGGCCTCGGGCTGGAGGAGCTGGGCGTCGAGGTCGACGAGCGCGGCTTCGTGCCGGTCGACGAGCAGCAGCGCACGAAGCTGTCGCACGTCTACGCGATCGGCGACGTGGTCGGCCAGCCGATGCTCGCCCACAAGGCCGCGCACGAGGGCAAGGTCGCCGCCGAGGTGATCGCCGGCCACGACGTCGCGTTCGACGTCCGCGGGATCCCGTCGGTCGCCTACACCGATCCCGAGGTGGCGTGGATCGGCCTCACCGAGACCCAGGCCAAGGAGCGGGGCGTCGCCTACGAGACCGGCGTCTTCCCGTGGTCGGCGTCGGGCCGGGCGCTCTCGATGGACGCCGCCACCGGCACCACCAAGCTGCTCTTCGATCCCGAGAGCCAGCGGCTGCTGGGCGGCGGCGCGACCGGGGCCAACGCCGGCGAGCTGATCGCCGAGGTCGCGCTGGCGCTGGAGATGGGGGCGGAGGCGGGCGACATCGGCCTGACCGTCCACGCCCACCCGACGCTCTCGGAGACCGTCGCCTTCGCGGCCGAGATCTTCGCCGGCACGATCACCGACCTGCCGCAGAAGAAGAAGCGCCGCGACCGCGGCTGAGCGACCGCCGCTCAGCCGTCGTTGAGCAGGAAGTCCGGGACCGTGCGCGGCAGCGCGCGGCCGGACGCCTGCTGCCAGGCGGCCTCCATCATCCCCAGGTGCTCGTCCATCACGGACTCGATCCGCTGCTGGTCGCGGCTGGCGATCGCCTCCAGCGTCCGCTCGTGGATCTCGATCGTCCGCCGGTCCTCGTCGGGGTCGAGCGGGACCACGTAGCGGGCGACGTTCAGCTGCTCCATCAGGGCCTGCATCAGGACCACGATCGTGCGGTTGTGGGTGGCGCGGGCGATCGCCAGGTGGAAGCGGACGTCGAGGTCGCGGACGCCCTCCAGGTCGCGCGCGTTGCGCTGCAGCTCGAGGACCTCGTTGATCGCCTGGTAGTCCTGGTCGTTCATCAGGAAGCCGGCCAGGACCGCGACCCGCGGCTCGAACAGCCGCCGCGCCTCCAGCACCCCGGCGATCTCGCCGATGTTCGGCGGCGTCGCGCGGGCGCCCAGCTCCAGCGGGACGACGTCGGTCGCGACCCGGGCGCCGCTGCGGGCGCCCTGACCGGAGAGGATCTCCAGCACGCCGGCGTCGGCCAGCGCGTGGATCGCCTTGCGGATCGTCTGGCGGCTGACGCCCATCTGCTGGGCCAGGTCGCGCTCCGAGGGCAGCCGGTCGCCGATCCCGAAGCGGCCCTGGCGGATCGCCGCGGCGATCCGCTCCATCGCGGCGGCGGCGGTCCCGCGGGACTCGATCGGCTCGAACTCGACGCTCATCGCTGGCCCTCTCGGTCGGCGCCCACGGCCGGCTCGGCGCCCAGCCGCTCCAGCGTCCGGACGGTGAACGCCACGTGCTCCAGGTAGTCCTCGACCCGCACGTGCTCGTCGGGCGCGTGGATCCCGCTCGCCATCCGGGTCGAGCCGGGCGGCATCACGGCCGGGATCCCGAGCGCGTCCTCGAGCAGGTGGAGGGGACCGGCGCCGGGCACCATCGGGTAGCGCAGGGCGGGACCGAAGCGCTCCTCGGCGGCGCCGACCACGGCCCGGGCCAGCGGTGTGTCGAGCGGGCTGGCGGCGGCCGGGACGCCCTGCCGGACGTCGATCTCGATGTCGCCGAAGCCGCGCCGGTCGAGGTGCGCCCGCAGCCGGGCGACGGTCCCCTCGGGCGTCTGCCCGGCGACGAGGCGGAGGTCGAGCTTGGCGCGAGCCTCCGCGGGCAGGACCGTCTTCACGCCCGCGCCAGTGTAGCCGGCGTCCAGGCCGCTGACGTTGACCGTCGGCTCCAGCACCAGCCGCGTTCCCAGCTCCGTCTCCGGACGCGCGACGAACGGCGTCCGGTCGGGCAGCGCGGCGTCGCCGGCGTCGGGCGCGGGGATCCCCGCGGCGGCGGTGCGGGCGGCGGGGGAGGGGGCGGCGACGTCGTCGAGCCAGCCGTCGATCGTCGGCCGGCCGGCCTCGTCGCAGAGCGTGGTCAGGGCTCGCGCCAGCTCCAGCGGCGCGGAGCGGAAGACGCCGGCGAAGGCCGAGTGCTGGTCGCGGCGCAGGCTTCGCAGCCGCAGCTCGACGGCGACCAGCCCGCGGCAGCCGAAGCCGACCTCCGGCCGGCCGTCGTCGCGGCGCAGGTAGCTCTCCCACAGGCAGGCGTCGGCCCGCAGCCGCTCGCGCTCGGCGGTCAGCAGCGCGGCGAGGCCGGGGGAGCCGGTCTCCTCGCCGCCCTCGCAGAGCCAGGCGACGGTGCAGGGCAGGTCACCGGTGGTCGCCCGCAGCGCCTCGAGCGCGTGGATCCGGGCCATCACGTCGGCCTTGTCGTCGGCGGCGCCGCGGGCCACCAGCCGGCCGTCGGCGGTCAGCTCGGCGGCGAACGGCGGCGACGACCAGGCGTCGAGCGGATCGGGCGGCTGGACGTCGTAGTGGCTGTAGAGCAGGACGCTGTGGGGGCCGGCGCCGGCGGCGCGACCGACCACCGCCGGGGCGGCGCCGTCGACCGCCACCTGCCCGACCTCGTCGAGCACCGCGCGCAGGCGGTCGCTCAGCCAGTCGGCCATCTGCGCCATCGCCGGGCCGCCGACGGTCGAGACCGACGGGATCCGGCAGCAGTCGCGCAGCTCCTCGACCAGCCGCTCGCGGTGCTGGTCGATCCAGGCCAGGGCGGCTCCGTCAGGCACCGACGACCGTCCCCTGGCGGGCGCTGGCGGGATGGGCGCTGCGGACCCAGTGGCCGGGCCGCAGCTCGCGCAGCGGCGGGGCGGCGGTCGCGCAGCCGTCGTCGGCCGCCGCGTGCGGGCAGCGGTCGCGGAAGCGGCAGGCCGCCGGCGGGTCGATCAGGTCCGGCGGGCGGCCGGGGATCGCGGTCAGCCGGGCGTGGCGGACGTCGTCGCCGTCGAGCGGCGGCAGCGCCCCCAGCAGCGCCTCGGTGTAGGGGTGCTCGGGGCGGGCGAAGAGCGCCTCGACCGGCGCCTGCTCGACCACCTGGCCGGCGTACATCACCGCCACCCGGTCGGCGGTCTCGGCCGCGACGCCCATGTCGTGGGTGATCAGGATCATCCCCATCCCGTGCTCGTCGCGGAGGCTGGCGAGCAGGCCGAGGATGTCGGCCTGGACGGTCACGTCGAGCGCGGTGGTCGGCTCGTCGGCGATCAGCAGCCGTGGGTTGCAGGCCAGCGCCAGCGCGATCATCACCCGCTGCCGCATGCCGCCGGAGAGCTGGTGGGGATAGGCGTCCAGCCGCCGCTCGGGGCTGGAGATCCGCGTCTCGCCGAGCAGCTCGACGGCGCGCTTGCGGGCGGCGGCCTTGTCGAGCGGCAGGTGGCGGCGGAGCGTCTCGACGATCTGGGCGCCGACGGTGAAGCTCGGGTTGAGCGAGGTCAGCGGGTCCTGGAAGACCATCGCGATCTCCGGCCCCCGCAGCCGGTCGAGCGCCCGGCCCTCGAGCCCGACCAGCTCGCGGCCGTCGAAGCGGATCGAGCCGGCCGCGACCCGCCCGCGGGGGGCGGGCAGCAGGCCCATGATCGAGAGCGCGGTCGCCGACTTGCCGCAGCCCGACTCGCCGACGATCGCCAGCGTCTCGCCGGCGTCGAGCGACAGGTCGACGCCATCGACGGCGTGGACCACGCCGTGGCGGGTCGTGAACTGGGTCTTCAGGCCTTCGACCTCGAGCAGCGGCATGGTCTCTCGTCTCCTCCTCGACCCGGTCCGGGCCGCGGCCATAGTACAGATCAATGGCCCATGATGGGCAATTTTGGACCTAATAATGGTCCGCTTGCAAACCAAGGGATGGTCCTGTTAGCGTGCCAAAACGGCGCCACCGGAGAGCGAGTTCCGGCGCCGCACCGACAGGGAGAGGCAACAGGTGTTGACGTACTCGAAGGGCCAGGGCCGCCGGCCACTGGTGCCGCTGGCCACGCTGGCCGCCGCGACCGCCGCGGCGCTGGCCGCCGCCGGCTGCGGCGGGGGGAACGCGACGAGCGCCGGCGACGCGGGGTCGTCCGGATCGACCACCGCCGCCAGCGGCGGCGACACGTCGACGATGACGATCAGCCGCGCCAACGATCCGACGTCGCTCGATCCGGCGCAGCAGGTCTCGACCGGCGGCGGCCTCGAGACGCTGACCGCCTTCTACGACCGCCTGATCGACCTCGACGCCAAGGGCAACCTGAAGCCGGCGCTGGCGACCTCGTGGAAGCAGTCGTCCGACGGCCGCACGGTGACCGTCAAGCTGCGCGACGGGGTCCGCTTCCGCGACGGCTCGCCGTTCGACGCCGGCGAGGTCCGCTTCACCTGGCAGCGGATCGTGGGCATGAAGGCCCCTGCCGCCCAGTACTGGACCAACGTGAAGGACGTCGAGGCCGCCGACCCGCGGACCGTCGTCTTCCACCTGAAGGAGCCGAGCCCGACCTTCCTGCCGACCCTCGCCGGTCAGCGCGGCGTCTACATGGGCCCGAGCAAGGCCTGCGTCGCCAAGAACGAGAAGAAGAAGGGCGACTGGGCGAAGGACTACTTCACCGACCACGAGTGCGGCACCGGCGCCTACCAGCTGGACGCCTGGGACCACGACCAGCAGATCACCTTCGACCGCAACGAGGACTACTGGCGCGGCTGGGACGGCAACCACGTCAAGCGCTACGTCCAGAAGATCATCAAGGAGCCGAGCACCGCCCAGCTGCTGCTCGGCAAGGGCCAGCTCGACCTGGCCGCCGACGCGCTGCCGATCCAGGTCACCCAGCAGCTGAAGAAGGACCAGAACGTCCGGATCGACTCGGCGCCGACGACCACGATCGACCAGATCGTCTTCAACGCCGACAAGAAGCCGCTCAACGACCCGCGCGTGCGGCAGGCGATCGCGAAGCTGTTCGACTACGACGCGGCGATCCAGCAGGCCTACGCCGGCGACGCCGAGCGGGCCCGCGGGCCGATCCCGGCGACCGTCTGGCCGGCGATCCCGTCGACCGTGCCGCAGTTCGACCGCGACGTCGAGGGCGCCAAGAAGCTGCTGGCCGAGGCCGGCTACGCGAACGGCTTCTCGCTCGAGTTCGCCGTCGCCGACATCAACCAGTGGAAGAACCTGGCGGTGATCCTGCAGTCGAGCCTGGCCGAGGCCAAGATCGACGTCAAGACGACGATCAGCACCTGGCCGGTCCTGTTCTCGAAGCTCAGCAAGCCGAAGGGCGAGAAGCCGTTCGACCTGGCCGGCTTCCAGATGTGGGCGGCGATCCCCGACCCCAGCGACATCCTGATGTGGTGGAGCACCGACGCGATCACCGTCATCAACCCGGGCTGGGGCACCAAGGAGAGCGACCAGCTGATCGCCGACGCCGGCAACGAGATGGACCACGCCAAGCGCGTGACCCTCTACGAGCAGCTGATCGAGCGGATCGCCAAGGACGTGCCGGCGATCTGGATCGACCAGCCGCGCTACCTGACGCCGATGCGCAAGAACGTCGTCGGTTACGTCTACAACCCGTACTACAACGGCCTGCTCGACTTCTGGGCGCTGTCCAAGTCCTGAGCGAGCGGCGGCCGATGATCCTCCACCACCGCCCGGCGCCGTGAAGATCCTCGGCCTCGTCGCGCGACGGCTGATCGTCGTCATCCCGGTCCTGATCGGGGTGACGGTGATCACCTTCGCCATCACCCGCAGCGTCCCCGGCGATCCCGCGCGGGCGATCGCCGGTCCCTACGCGGACCAGCAGACGATCGCCAACGTCCGCGCCGAGTGGAAGCTCGACGACCCGCTCGTCACGCAGTACGTGGCCTACCTCGGCCGGCTGCTGCAGGGCGACCTGGGAACCTCGATCCAGACCCGCCACCCGGTCACCGACGACATCGGCACCCGGCTGCCGGCGACGCTCGAGCTGGCGACCGCGTCGCTGCTGCTGATGCTGCTGATCGGGATCGCGATGGGCGTGCTCGCCGCCGCCCGCCGCAACCGCCCGACCGACCACGTCGCCCGCTTCGTGGTCGTGCTCGGCGGGGCGCTGCCGACCTTCTGGCTGGCGCTGGTGCTGCAGCTCGTCTTCTTCAAGCTGCTCGGCTGGCTGCCGGCCACCGGGCGGCTGGGGGACGGCTCGCCACCGCCCTCCGACATCACCGGCTTCTTCACCGTCGACAGCCTCCTGAGCGGCAACCTGGGCGCGTTCTGGGAATCGCTCAAGCACCTGCTGCTGCCGGCCTTCACGCTCGCGCTGCTGGGGATCGCCGGGGTCGGCCGGATCACCCGCGCGACGATGCTCGACGTGCTCGAGAAGGACTACATCCGGGCCGCCCGCGCCCGCGGGATCCCGTGGCGGACGGTGGTCGTCAAGCACGCCCTGCGCAACGCGATGATCCCGACCGTGACCGTCGTCGGCCTGCTGTTCGGGTCGATGATCGGCGGCGCGCTGGTGGTCGAGTGGGTCTTCGGCTGGCCGGGGCTCGGTACCTACGCCGCGACCTCGATCACCAACCTCGACTACACGGCGATCATGGGCGTGACCGTGGTCTTCGCGATCGTCTACCTGATCGCGAACTTGGTGGTCGACGTCCTCTACCTCGTGCTCAACCCCGTGCTCCGGGAGGCCTAGCGTGGAGCTGACCGCCCCCGCCGATCGGCGTGCGCTCGTCCGCGCCCGCCGCGCCCGCCGCCGCCGCGAGAGCTGGGAGCTGCTGAAGGCGAACCCGCTGACGCTGACCGGGCTCGGCCTGGTCGCGCTGCTGGTGCTCGTCGCGCTGCTGGCCCCGCTGCTGACCCCCTACGACCCGGTCAAGCCGAACATCCTCGAGGCGCTCCAGGCGCCGAGCTGGGCGCACCCCTTCGGGACCGACGACGCCGGCCGCGACATCCTCGCGCGGGTGCTCTACGGGGCCCGGATCTCGCTCCGGATCGGCGTCATCGCGGTGCTCGTGATCATGGCCGTCGGGGTCCCGATCGGGCTGATCGCCGGCACCGTCGGCGGCTGGGTCGACGCGGTGATCATGCGGATCGCCGACGTCTTCCTGGCCTTCCCGACGCTGGTCCTGGCGCTGGCCGTCGCCGCCTCGCTCGGCGGCGGGATGCAGAACGTGGTGATCGCGGTCGCGATCGCCGGCTGGCCCTGGTACGCGCGGCTGGTCCGCTCGGTGGTGCTGTCGGTGCGGCACGAGGGCTACGTCGAGGCGGCCCGCGTCGGCGGCGCCTCGCGCTGGCGGATCATCCGCCGCCACATCCTGCCCAACAGCATCGCGCCGGTGATCGTGCAGGCCTCGCAGGACCTCGGCTTCACCGTCCTGCTGGCGGCCAGCCTCGGCTTCCTCGGCGTCGGCGTCTCGATCCCGACCCCGGAGTGGGGGACGATGATCAACGACGGCCGCGAGGTCTTCATGAGCTCGTGGTGGGTCGCCGGCTTCCCCGGTCTGGCGATCGTGCTGACCGTGCTCGCCTTCAACCTCGCCGGCGACGGGCTGCGCGACATCCTCGACCCGAGGTCCCGGCGATGACCGAGCTGCGCGTCCACGACGTCCGCCAGCGGTTCCCGATCCGCGGCGGGCTGCTCGGCCGCACCGTCGGCCACGTCCACGCGATCGACCGCGCCGACGTCGGCGTCGCCGGCGGCCGGACCCTCGGCCTGGTCGGCGAGTCCGGCTGCGGCAAGACCACGCTCGGCCGGATCATGGTCCGGCTGCTCGACCCGACCGAGGGCCGGGTCGAGCTGGACGGGGTCGACGTCCAGTCGCTCGACCGCCGGGCCTGGGCGGCGCTGCGGCCGAAGGTCCAGATGGTCTTCCAGGACACCCAGTCCTCGCTCGACCCGCGGCTGACGGTCGAGCAGGCGGTGGCCGAGCCGCTGCGGGTCAACGGGCTCGCCCGCGGCGAGCAGGTCCACGAGCGGGTCGCCGAGCTGGTCGGCCGCTGCGGCCTCGGTCGCGAGCACCTCCAGCGCTACCCGCACGAGCTGTCGGGCGGCCAGCGCCAGCGGGTGGTGATCGCCCGCGCGCTCGCCACCGAGCCGGACGTGATCGTGCTCGACGAGCCGACCTCGGCGCTCGACGTCTCGGTCCAGGCCCAGATCCTCAACCTGCTGAAGGATCTCCAGGACGAGCTGGGACTGACCTACGTCTTCATCTCCCACGACCTCGGCGTGGTGCGGACGATGAGCGACGAGGTCGCCGTCATGTACCTGGGGGAGATCGTCGAGCACGGGCCGGCCGAGCGGGTCTTCCGCGACCCGGCGCACCCCTACACCCAGCTGCTGCTGCGGTCGATGCCGCGCCCCGACCCGACCCGCCGGCGGACCCGCGCCGCGGTCGCCACCAGCGCGGTGCCGCGGGCCGACGCGCCGCCCGAGGGCTGCCGCTTCCACCCCCGCTGCCCGCACGCCGACGCGCGCTGCTCGGCCGCCAGCCCGCCGCTGCGGGCGGTCGCCGACCGCGACGTCGCCTGCCTGCGGGTCGAGGAGCTGCGCGCGGAGGAGGAGGACTGATGGTGCGGATCGCGATCGTCAACCCGGTCGTCGAGGGCGCGCTCGACCCCGACGCGGTGCCCGAGCTGCCGCCGTTCGCGACCGCCGACGTCCGCTGGCTGGAGGCGGGCCCGTCCTCGATCGAGTGCCGCGCCGACTCGGCCCGCGCGGTCCCGGCGATGCTCGACGAGGTCGTGGCGGCGGCGGCCGACGGGGTCGACGGGATCGTCCTCAACTGCTTCATGGATCCCGGCCTCGGCCCTGCCCGCGAGCTGGTGCGGGTGCCGGTCGCGGCGCCGGCCCAGAGCGCGATGACGCTGGCGGCGACGCTCGGCGACCGCTTCTCGGTGATCCTGCCGGCGGCCAGCGGCGCCCCGATCGTCGTCGACCAAGCCCACGCCTACGTCGGCCGCGAGCGGCTGGCGTCGGTCCGCTCGGTCGAGATGCCGGTCGCCGAGCTGCGCGACCACGAGCGGCTGACGGCCGGGCTGGTCGAGCAGGCGCAGCGGGCCCTGGCCGAGGACGGCGCTCACGCGATCATCCTCGGCTGCACCGGCATGTGCGGCGTCACCCGCGGCTTCCGCGCTGCGCTCGCCGACCACGACGTTCCCGTGATCGACCCGACCCTGGCCGCCGTCGGCGCGGTCGTGGCGCAGGCGATCGGCGGAGTCCACCACAGCGGGTCGGCCTACGCCCTGCCCGCCTGGCGCACGGAGGTGCGATGAGCAACTGGCGAGTCGACGACGAGGCGCTCGAGTCGATCGTCATCGGCGCCGGCATCCTCGGGACCGGTGGCGGGGGCAACCCGTACATCGGCAAGCTGACCGCGCGGGCGCTGCTGCGGCAGGGCCTCGAGGTCGAGGTGATCGCGCTCGAGGACGTGCCGGACGAGTGGCGCGTCTGCACGGTCGGCCAGATGGGCGCGCCGACGATCGGGATCGAGAAGCTGCCGCGCGGGACCGAGACGACCGACGCCGTGCGGGCGCTCCAGAGCGTGCTCGGCCACGAGGTCGACGCGGTGATCCCGGCCGAGATCGGCGGCGGCAACTCGATCGAGCCGATGATCGTCGCCGCCCACCTGGGGATCCCGGTGATCGACGGCGACGGGATGGGCCGCGCCTTCCCGACCCTGCCGATGATCACGTACCACATCTACGGCGTCGACTGCTTCCCCTGCGCGGTCGCCGACGAGAAGGGCAACCAGATCGTCTACCCGAGCGGGGTCGACGTCCACTGGCTGGAGCGGCTGTCGCGCTCGGCCGCCGTCCAGATGGGCGGCTTCGCCGGCTGCGCGGTCTTCTCGATGTCGGGCAGCGAGGTCAAGCGGACCGCGATCGGCGGCACCCTCAGCGGCGCCCGCCGGCTCGGCGACCGGGTCCGCGCGGCCCGCGCCGGCCGCGAGGAGGACGCGGTCGCCGGGATCCTCGACGCGACCGGCGGCCGGACCCTGTTCGAGGGCAAGATCGTCGACGTCGACCGCCGGACCGCCGACGGCTGGGTCCGCGGCCAGGTCGAGCTGGAGGGCACCGACGCCGACGCCGGCGCGCGGATGACCGTCTCGTTCCAGAACGAGAACCTGGTCGCCTGGCGCGACGGCGAGGTGGTCGCCACCGTCCCCGACCTGATCTGCATCGTCAACCGCGAGGACGGCGAGCCGGTGACGACCGAGATGCTGCGCTACGGCTACCGGGTAGTGGTCCTGGGCATCCCCTGCTCGGAGCTGCTGCGGACGCCCGAGGCACTGGAGGTCGTCGGCCCGCAGGCCTTCGGCTACGACCTGCCGTTCGAGCCGATGGAGGTGGTCCGATGAGGATCGGGATCGACGTCGGCGGCACGAACACCGACGCCGTCCTGATGGACGGCGCGTCCGTGCTGGCCAAGACGAAGACCGCGACGACCGCCGACGTAACCGGCGGGATCGTGACCGCGATCGAGGCGCTGCTGGCCTCGTCCGGGGTCGACCGCGCCGACCTCGGGGCGGTGATGATCGGTACCACCCACTTCACCAACGCGGTGATCGAGCGCCGGCGGCTGGCCCCGACCGCGATCCTGCGGGTCGGGCTGCCGGCGACGCTGGCGGTCGCGCCGTTCGAGGACTGGCCGGCCGACCTGCGGCAGGCGATCGGCGGCGAGGCGCGGCTGGTCCACGGCGGCAACGAGTTCGACGGCCGCGAGCTGGCGCCGCTCGACCCGCACGAGATCGCCGGGGTCGTCGACGAGCTGGTCGCGGCCGGGGTCGAGTCGCTGGCCGTGGCCGCGGTCTTCGCCCCGATCGCGCCCCAGATCGAGCAGCGGGTCGGGGCCCTGGTCGCCGAGCGCGCCCCGGGCCTGACGGTGACGCTGTCGCACGAGATCGGCCGGCTGGGGCTGCTGGAGCGCGAGAACGCGACGGCGATCAACGCCTCGCTGCGGCCGCTGGCGGCGGCGACCGTCGCCTCGTTCCGGGCCAGCCTCCGCGAGCTGGCGATCGACGCCACGCTCTACCTGACCCAGAACGACGGCACGCTGATGTCGGCCGACCTGGCCGAGCGGTTCCCGGTCCTGACCTTCGCGTCGGGCCCGACCAACAGCATGCGCGGGGCGGCGTTCCTCTCGGGCCGGCAGGACGCGCTGGTGCTCGACGTCGGGGGCACGACCTCCGACATCGGCGCGCTGGTCGGCGGCTTCCCGCGCGAGTCGGCGGTCGGGGCGACCTTCGCCGACGTCCGCACGAGCTTCCGGATGCCGGACCTGATCTCGTTCGGGCTCGGCGGCGGCACGATCCTGCGCGGCGACGAGCCGCGGGTCGGGCCCGACAGCGTCGGCTACGCGATCACCGAGCGGGCGCGGGTCTTCGGCGGCGACGTGCTGACCGCGACCGACGTCGCGGTGGCGGGCGGGCGGGCGACGGTCGGCGACGCCGAGCGCGTGGCCGACCTCGATCCGGCGCTGGTCGAGCGGGCGCTGACCGCGATGCGGGCGATGACCGAGGACGCGCTCGACCGGATGAAGCTGGCCCGCGACCCGGAGCCGCTGATCGTGGTCGGCGGCGGCAGCATCCTGGTCCCGGAGCAGCTGGCCGGGGCCTCGGAGGTGCTGCGGCCCGAGCACTTCGAGGTCGCCAACGCGGTCGGGGCGGCGATCGCCCAGGTCAGCGGCGAGGTCGACCGGATCGCCCCGCTGGCCGAGGGCCGCGAGCAGATCCTGGCCGCCGCCCGCGGCGAGGCGATCGAGCGCGCGACGGCCAACGGCGCGCGCGCCGACAGCGTCCGGATCGTGGAGATCGAGGACGTACCGGTGCCGTACATGGAGGAATCGATGACGCGCGTGCGCGTCAAGGCGGTCGGCGAGCTCGCCGCCGCGTTCGTCACGGGAGGAACGGCGTAGATGGAAGTCCAGACCACGTTCGACGTCGAGGCCGTCCGCCAGCGGTTCGCCTCGCTGCGGGAGGGCGACTTCGCCTTCTTCGACGCGCCGGGCGGGAGCCAGATCCCCGACGAGGTCGGCGACGCGATCGCCCGCGCGATGCGCGAGGCCGGTGGCAACACCGGGGCGCCGTACGCGACCAGCCAGCGGGCCGAGGAGCTGTTCCTGGCCGCCAAGGCCGATGCGGGCCGGTTCCTCGGCGGCGACGGCGGCAACGTCGTCTTCGGACCGAACATGACGACGGTCAACTTCGCCCTCAGCCGGACCGCCACCCGCGGCCTCGGTCCGGGCGACGAGATCGTCGTCACCCGGCTCGACCACGACGGCAACGCCGCGCCCTGGCACGAGATCGCGGTCGACCTGGGGCTGACGGTGCGGCTGGTCGACGTGACCGAGGACTTCTCGCTCGACTACGACGACCTCGAGGCGAAGGTCAGCGAGCGGACGCGGATCATCGCCTTCCCGTGGGCGTCGAACGCGATGGGCTCGCGGGTCGACGCCGAGCGGGTCTGCCGGCTGGCGCGCGAGGCGGGAGCGCTGTCGTGGGTCGACGCGGTCCACTACGCCGCCCACGAGCCGATCGACGTGACGGCGCTGGGGGCGGACGTCCTGCTCTGCTCGCCCTACAAGTTCTGCGGGCCGCACCTGGGCGTGGCCCACGTGCGGCCGGAGGTGGCGGAGGGCTGGCGGCCCTACCGGGTGCGGCCGGGGGCGACGCTCCCGCTCGGGCGCCGGTTCGAGAACGGGACCCCGAACTACGAGTCGCTGGCCGGGCTGTCGGCGACCCTCGCCTACCTGGAGTCGATCGGCGGCATGACCGCGATCGCCGCCTACGAGCGCGAGCTGGCGGCCTACTTCTGGGACGCGGTGCCGGAGAACGTGACGGTCTACGGCCCGCCGCTCGAGGCGCGGGTGCCGACCTTCCTGCTCAACGTCGACGGGGTCAGCGCGAAGGACGTCTCCGAGGGCCTGGCCGCCCAGGGGATCGGCGTCTGGCACCACGACCACTACTACGCGGTCGGCCTGGCCGACCGCCTGCCCTACCCCGACGAGGCGGTCCGGATGGGGATGATCCACTACAACACGACCGCCGAGATCGACCGCCTGGTCGCCGCGCTCGCCGCCTTCGGCTGAGCGCCCTCCCCGTCCCGATCGACGTTTCCGCGACCGCGCCCCCTGGGGCGCGGTCGCTGGTCGTCGTGGGGAGAGGGGAGGGAGACGGGAGACAGGGGCGCGTGGCGGGTTCGCGGGGCCGGCGTCCGGCGCGTCACGACCGGCGGCCGGCCGGCGTGGCGCGGGTGGGGCGCCTGGGGCGAGCGTTTCGCGCGCCACGGCGGGTGGCGGGTCGGCGTGGCGCGCGCCGCACTCCCCAACCCCCACCGCCCCGCCCCGGCAAAGAGCACGCCCCACCACGCACACCGGTGTCCCAATCTCGGATCCAATTCGAACCGCGAAAGGATCCGAGAAGCGGGAAACTGCCGAATCAAAGGGAGGCTTGACACCTAGATTGGATCCGAGCTAGGGTGGCGCCAACGATGGTGGACCAGCGGATCGAGCTCTTCGTCAACGGCACGCTGATGCGTGGCCTGGCGCTCCACGACAACCTCGCCGGGGCGCCGCTGGTGGCCGAGGCGACGACCGTCCCGGCCTACCGCCTGTACTCGGTCGGCGACGTCCACCCGGCGATGGTCCGCGACGAGACGGCCGGCGCCGCGATCGCCGGCGAGCTCTACGACCTGCCGCTCTCGACCCTCGCCGCCGTCCTCGACGGCGAGCCCGCCGGGCTCGGGATCGGCGTCGTCGAGCTGGAGGGCCTGGGCCTGCGGATCGGCGTCCTCTGGGTCGCCGGCGCGCTGCCCGCCGACGCGGTCGAGATCACCGCCCACGGCGGCTGGCGCGCCTACCGCGCGGCGGCCACGGCCGAGGCCCGCGCATGAGCAGCACCCCGATCACCGACGGCCCGCGCAACACGATCGGCGGCGGGATGCGGGCCAACGGCCCGACGCCCGAGGCCTTCGCCCCGCCCGAGTCGCTGAGGCCGACGCTGGTCGGCGAGCACTACATGGTCGCCGCCGGCCACCCGCTGGTCGCTCAGGTCGCGGCGGCCGTCTTCGAGCGCGGCGGCAACGCGGTCGACGCCGGCGTCGCCGCCGGCCTCGCCAGCAACGTCGTCCAGGTCGACCAGTGCAACCTCGGCGGCGTCGCCCCGATCGTCCTCCGCGCCGCCGGCGACGAGACCGTCCACAGCGTCGCCGGCCTCGGCTGGTGGGGCAGCGGCGCGACCCCGGAGACGGTCGCCGCCCGCTTCGGCGGCGACATGCCGCTCGGCGCCCCGGTCGGGGTCGTGCCCGCCGCGCTCTCGGCCTGGATCCGGGCCCTCCAGCGGTTCGGCACCTGGACCTTCGCCGACTGCGCCGCCGAGGCGATCCGGCTCGCCCGCGAGGGCTTCCCGATCGACCTGCGGCTGGCCGAGTCGCTGCAGGTGATGTCGTCCGGCTTCGGTCGCTGGCCCAGCTCGGCCGCGGTCTACCTGCGCGACGGCCGCCCGCTGCGGACCGGCGAGCGGCTGGTCCAGGACGCGCTCGGGCGGCTGCTGGAGCAGCTGGCCGCCGCCGAGCGGGGCGCCACCCGCGAGGCCGCCCTCGACGCCGTCCACGACGCCTTCTACCGCGGCGAGCCGGCCGCGATCATCGCCCGCTGGGCCGCCGACAACGACGGCTGGCTGACCACCGACGACCTGGCCGGCTTCTCGGCCGAGGTCGAGCCGGCCGTCCGCCGCCAGGTCGGCGAGTGGCAGCTGTGGACCCCGAGCACCTGGTGCCAGGGCCCGGCGATGCTGCAGGCGCTGGCGATCCTCGACGGCTACGACCTGGCCGCGCTCGGCCACAACAGCCCCGAGTACGTGCACCTGGTGGCCGAGGCGACGAAGCTCGCCTTCTACGACCGCGAGCGCTACTACGGCGACCCGCGCCACGTCGACGTCCCGCTCGAGCGGCTGCTCTCCGACGAGCACGCCGCCGAGCTGCGCGAGCGGATCGCCCCCGGCACCGCGCTGCCCGGCCTCAGCGCCGGCGGCAGCGACTACGGCGGCCGCTTCGACACCACCTACCTGTGCACGATCGACGCCGACGGCAACGCCTTCTCGGCGATGCCCTCGGACACGCTCGACGGGGCGCCGATCATCCCCGAGCTGGGCATGTTCGTCTCGCCGCGCGGGGTCCAGAGCCGGCTCGACCCGGCCCACCCGGCGGCGATCGCGCCCGGCAAGCGGCCGCGGATGACCCCGGCCCCGGCGCTCGGCGTGGCCGCCGACCCGGCCGGCGGCGAGCCGCGGGTGCTGGCCTTCGGCTGCCCCGGCGGCGACGTGATCCTGCAGGGGATGCTGCAGGCGTTCCTGAACCTGACCGTGTTCGGGATGACCCCGCAGCAGGCGGTCGAGGCGCCGCGGTTCGCCGCGTTCGCCTGGCCCGACTCCTTCTTCCCCCACGGCGAGGTGCCCGCACGGGTCTCGCTGGAGGGCCGGTTCGACGACGCGATCGGCGCGGCGCTGACCAGTTGGGGGCACGACGTCCGGCACTGGCCGGACTTCGAGTTCGACGCCGGTGCGGTGTCGATGGTGCTGGACCTGCAGGCGCCGGTGGAGGGCCGGCGCGTGCTGGCGGCCGGGGCGGATCCGCGCCGCATCAACTACGCCCTCGGGCGCTAGCGGGAAGACCAAGGAGAGGATCTGATGGGACCTGAGTTCAACGGGCGGATGACCCGCCGAGGCGCCCTGCGGATGGCGGGGGCCGGCGTCGCCCTGCTCGGCGGCAGCAGCCTGCTGACCGCCTGCGGCAGCGGCTCCGGGGACTCCGGCGGGGGTGGCGGCAGCGAGGTGACCGACCAGCTCGGCTGGCTGAAGCTCTCCCAGTTCGACGGCTTCTTCGCCGCCCAGGAGAAGGGCTACTACAAGGCCGAGGGCCTGAGCGTCGACGTCCGCGCCGGCGGCCCGAACATCATCGCCTCGCAGGTCGTCTCGAACGGCAAGGCGACCGTCGGCAACGACGACAACGGGACCGTGCTGCAGGCGATCGCCAAGGGCACGAAGCTCGTCATCTACGGCACGATCTTCCAGAAGTCGCCCTACGCGGTCCTCAGCCTGCCCGGCAAGCCGGTCCGCACGCTGGCCGACTTCGCGGGCAAGAAGGTCGCGCTCTCGCCGGCCACCCGGCCGCTGCTCGAGCCGCTGCTGAAGAAGGCCGGCGTCGACCCCGGCGACGTCAAGTTCCTGCCCGCCGGCCCCGACCCGGCGCAGCTGGTCAACAAGCAGGTCGACGCCTACTTCGGCTACGCCACGCAGCAGGGGATCAGCCTCCAGCAGCAGGGCGTCCAGGTGGTCAGCGTGCTGCTCGACGACCTCGGGCTGCACAACTACGGCAACGTCCTGATCACCACCCCCGACCGCGTGAAGAACGACCGCGAGCTGCTGGTCAAGCACCTGCGCGCGTCGATCAAGGGCTGGGAGTACGCGGTCGCCCACCCGGACGAGATGGGCAAGCTGGTGGCCACGAAGTACGGTCCGCGCGGCCTCAAGCCCGCGACCGAGATCGCCGTCAACAAGGCCCAGGCGCCGCTGATCCAGAGCGCCGACGGCCTGATGCGGATCACCGAGGAGCGGATGCAGCAGATCATCGACTCGTACGTCGCCGCGAAGGCGCTGGCCAAGCCGCTGAAGGCCGCCGACGTGATGACGACCGAGATCCTCGACGCCGCGTTCGACGGCAAGACCACGCTCTCGGGGGCCTGAGCCGATGGTGATCGACGCCTACAACAACGCCTGGCCGGGCGCCGGCAACTCCGACTACCTGGCCGGGGACGGCTTCAGCGTCGAGCGGATGCTGGAGACGATGGACGCCGGCGGCGTCGATCGCGCGGTCGTCTGCTCGCTGGGGCAGATGATCGACAACGACTACATCCGCCAGGTGACCGAGCGCCACCCCGATCGCCTGATCGGGTTCGGCCAGGTCAACCCGCGGGCGCCGGGGGCGGTCGAGGAGATCGCCCGCTGCGCCGCCGCGGGCCTCCGCGGGCTGAAGCTGCACCCGACGATGCACGGGTACCACTTCTGCGACCACGCGCTGCTCGACCCGATCCTCGAGGCCGCCGCCGAGCACGGCCTGACGGTGCTGGTCAACGCGCTCGACGACCCGTTCTGCGCGCCGCTCTCGATCGAGGAGATCGTTCGCGGCTTCCCGACGGTGCCGGTGCTGATCGCCCACATGGGGACGATCTGGAACCTGATGGAGGCGATCCTGGTCGCCAACCGGACCGAGAACGTCTACCTGGAGACGTCCGGCACCCAGCTGCTCGACGTCCGCACCGCCTACGAGCAGGTCGGGGCCGACAAGATCGTGCTCGGGACCGACTGGCCCGGCAACGACTTCGACCTCGAGCGGGCGAAGATCGCGCGGGCGATCCCCGACGCCGCCGACCGCGCGAAGGTCGAGGGCGCCAACCTGGCCCGACTGCTCCGGATCGAGGAGGCCTGATCGCATGATGGAGACGAATCCGGTCGACCCGCGGGAGGCGACGGCCGAGGGCGTCGAGCCGCCGCTGGCGATCGACGTCCGCGACGTCGACCGCCGCTTCGACATCGACGGCGACACGTTCGTCGCGCTGCAGCAGATCGCGCTCAGCATCCGCGCGGGCGAGTTCGTGTCGCTGGTCGGCCCGTCCGGCTGCGGCAAGTCGACGCTGCTGCGGATCATCGCCGGGCTGCTGCCGCCGTCGGGCGGCGAGGTCCGGATCGCCGGCCGCGAGGCGACCGCCGCCCGCGACGACCGCGAGTTCGGCTTCGTCTTCCAGGATCCGGTGCTGCTGCCCTGGCGGACCGCGCTGGAGAACGTCGAGCTGCCGATGGTCGTGGCCCGGCACGGCAACGCGGCCCAGCGGCGCGAGCGGGCCCGCGAGCTGCTGCGGCTGGTCGGCCTGGCCGACTTCGAGCGGGCGGCGCCGTCGAAGCTCTCCGGCGGCATGCAGCGGCGGGTCGGGATCGCGCGAGCGCTGGCCCTCGATCCCTCGATCCTGCTGCTCGACGAGCCGTTCGGCGCGCTCGACGAGATCACCCGCCAGCGGATGAACGCCGAGCTGCTGCGGATCTGGTCGGAGCGGCGCACGACCGCGCTGCTGGTGACCCACAACGTCGGCGAGGCGGTCTACCTGTCCGACCGCGTCTTCGTGATGGCCGCCCGCCCGGGCCGGATCGTCGCCGAGCGCAAGATCGACCTGCCGCGGCCGCGGACGCTGGAGATGCTCGAGGACGAGCGCTTCTTCCAGCACACCCGCGAGCTGACCCGGCTGCTGCTGCACGACGAGGGGACGGGCTCGTGAGCACCCGCCGCTCGCGGATCCTGGCGGGCTGCTCGTACCTGCTGCTGCTGGCGGCCTGGTGGGGGATGGCCCTCGCCAACGACCACCCGGGCACGCTCTGGCCGTCGCCGCCGAAGGTCCTGGAGGCGATCTGGGACGGGCGCTCGGCGCTGGCCGAGAACGCCGGCGCGACGATGACCGAGGCGGCCCTCGGCTTCAGCGCCGGGGTCCTGCTGGCGATCGCGATCGCGCTCGTCGCCGACCGCTTCCGGGCGCTCGGCGAGGGGCTTCAGCAGATCGCGCTGGCCGTCTACTCGCTGCCGCTGATCGCGCTCGCCCCGGTGCTGGTGATCTGGTTCGGGGCGGGGATCTCGACCAAGATCATCATCGCCGCCCTGGCCTCGTTCTTCCCGGTCCTGATCAACCTCTCGCAGGCGCTGCGTCAGACCGACCCGCGCACGATCGAGATGCTGTCGCTGGCCGGCGCCGGCGGCTGGCAGACCTTCCGCCGGGTCAAGCTGCCGTACGCGCTGCCGCCGCTCTTCGCCGCCTTCACGGTCGCGGCGCCGGCGGCGATCGTCGGCGCGATGCTGGCCGAGTGGGTCGGGGCCGAGAAGGGCCTGGGCCTGATGATCCTGTTCTCGATGACCAGCTACGACGTGCCGACGATCTGGGCGTCGCTGATCGTCGCGTCGGCGCTCTCGCTGATCGTCTACGCGCTGTTCTCGTTCACCGGCCGCCGGCTCTTCGGCTGGCATCCGTCGGTCCAGCCGATCCGCGTGGAGGCCTGAGATGAGCACCGCCACCGTCGCCACCGCGCGCCCCAACCCGCTGCGGCGGATGCTCCCGAGCCTGATCGCGGCCACCGTCGTGATCGGCGCCTGGTTCCTGGTCAAGGCGATCGCGCAACCGGCCGACGACGTGCTGCCGGCGCCGCTCGACGTCCTGCGCGAGGCCGGCAACCAGTCCTCGACCCTCTGGGACGCCACCAAGACGACCCTGATCGGGGCCTTCGGCGGCTTCGTCGCCGGCAACCTGATCGGGATCGTCGGCGCGCTGCTGGTCGCCGCCTCGGCCACCGCCGCTCGCGTGGTGCTGCCGCTGGCGCTCGTGATCCGGGTGATCCCGGTGATCGCGCTGGCCCCGTTCCTGACCCTGGCGCTCGGCAGCGGCAGCGCGACGGTGATCGCGATCTCGGCCCTGATCGTCTTCTTCCCGACGCTGGTCAACGGCGTGCTCGGCTTCCGCTCGGTCCCGCGCGAGATGCTCGAGCTGATGGAGATCTGCGGCGCCGGCGGCTGGGAGGTGTTCCGGCGGGTCCGGATCCCGGCGGCGCTGCCGTACCTGTTCTCCGCCTTCCAGGTCGGCGCGGCCGCCTGCATCCTCGGCGCGATGATCGCCGAGTGGGTGACGTCGAGCGAGGGGCTCGGGTACCTGATCCTCCAGTCCGGCGTCCAGTTCGACATCGAGCTGATGTGGGCCGGCGTGGTCCTGGCCGCGCTGCTGGCGCTGATCGCCTTCGGGCTGACCGGCTGGCTGGCCCGCCGCTACGCGTCCTACCTGGAGCCGCGATGATCGTCGACGCCCACCAGCACCTGGGGGACTGCCGGGTCTTCGACGCCGACATCCCCGAGGAGACCGTCCTTCGCTGCGTCGAGCGGCACGACCTGCACCGGGTGCTGGTGATGCCGTTCCCGGGCGCCGAGGACCCGGAGGGCGTCCACGACCGGATCGCCGCGCTCGGCCCCGCCAGCGACGGCCGGGTGCGGGGGATCGTCAACCTCAACCCGCACCGCGACCGCGCGGCCTACGCGGCCGAGGCCGAGCGCTGCGTGCGCGAGCTGGGCTTCGTGGCGCTGAAGCTGCACACGATCGGCCACGCGGTCGAGCCGGACTCGCGCGACGGCCGCACGGTCTTCGCCGAGGCCCGGCGGCTGGGCGTGCCGGTGATGATCCACACCGGCGGCGTCGGCGAGCCGTTCGCCAGCCCCGCCCACTGCCTGCCGCTGGCGCGCGAGTTCGCCGACGTGACCGTGGTGCTGGCCCACGCCGGGATGGGCGTCGCCAGCCGCCAGGCCGGGATCGTCGCCCGCGAGTGCCCGAACGTGGTCCTGGAGACCTCGTGGTGCCCGGTGCTCGACACCGCCTGGCTGGTCTCCGAGCTGGGTCCCGAGCGGATCATGCTCGGCTCCGACGCGGTCGAGAACCTGCCGGTCGAGCTGGCCAAGTTCCGGGCCCTCGGGCTCGACGACGCGGCGCTCGAGCGCTGCCTCTCCGGCACGGCGATCGAGGTCTTCGGGCTGTGAGCCGACCGCTCGTCATCAGCGGCTCGGTGCTGCTGGTCGACGCCGACGCCGAGCCGCTGCGCGACGCCGCGCTGCTGGTCCGGGACGGCGCGATCGCCGCCGTCGGCCCGGCCGGCGAGCTGCGGGCGAGCGTGCCCGAGGCGCAGGACGGCGGCCACCACGACGTGCTGCTGCCGGGCCTGATCGACGCCCACTCGCACGCCCGCCGGACGCCGCTGGCCGCGCACGGGATCGGCGGCGGGCCGCTGGAGCGGTTCCTGGTCGCGCTCGCCGAGGCGACCCCGCTCGACCCGCGCGACGAGGCGCTGCGCTCGGGAGCCGACGGGCTCGCGACCGGGATCACCGCCACCCAGGCGCTGGTCCACGACTTCGGCGACGAGGACGCCTACGCGGCGAGCGCCCGGGCGGTGCTCGACGGCTACGGGGCCTCCGGCGCCCGCGCCGCGCTCGCCCTCGGCCTGACCGACCGCGACGAGTGGGGACCGGACGACGTCGACGCGCCGGCCCGCGGGATCGCGCCCGAGCGGTTCGCGGAGGTCGCCGGCGGCCTGCTCGGCCGCCGGGTCGGGCGGGCGACGATCGACGCCGTCGGTCCGGTCGCTCCGCAGTGGTGCTCCGACCGCGCGCTGGCGGCGATCGCCGCGGCCGGCGCCCGCCGGATCCATGCCCACCTGCTGGAGAGCCCCCGCCAGCGGCTGCTGGCCGACGTCGCCGGCGACCCGCTCGCGCGGCTCGACGGCGCCGGCCTGCTGGGCCCGGCGACCTCGCTCGCCCACGGCGTCTGGCTGGCCGACGACGACGTCGCGCGGCTGGCCGCGAGCGGCGCGGTGCTGGTCCACAACCCGGGCTCGAACGAGCTGATCGGGGTCGGCCGGCTGCCGCTGCGCGAACGGCTCGACGCCGGCCTGCGGGTGGCCTTCGGCTGCGACTCCCACCTGCCCACCGACCCGCCCGACGCCTTCGCCGAGCTGCGGCGGGCGATCGCGGTCGCCGCCGCGCGGGGAACGGTCGTGAGCGCGCGCGAGGCGCTGCGGATGGCCTGGGCCGGCGGGGCGGCGGCGCTGGTCCGCGACGACCTCGGGCGGCTGGCCGTCGGAGCACGGGCCGACGTGGTCGCGCTGCGGCTGCCGGCGGCGCTCGGCGCGGCCGACCCGCGGACGACGGTCGTGACCGAGGCCGATCGCGACGCGGTCGCGCGGACCTGGGTCGACGGCGAGCTGGTCTTCCCGTGGCCGGCGACGGTCGCGGAGGCGGTCGACGCGGCGGCGTCGCGGGCGAGCGAGCGGCTGGCGCTCGACGCGGCCGGGCGGACGGCGCGACGGGGGGCGACCGCGGAGACGTGGTCGCGGGTCGACGGGGCGTGGCGACGGCTGGCCGAGCGGGCCGGGCGGAGCGAACCAGGCGTGGAGGTGCGCGGATGAGCGGCAACGGCGAGCAGGCGAACGGCGACGCGGGCAACGGCGAGTCGGTCGTCGAGCGGCTGACCGGCGAGATCGCCAACGCGATCATGGTCGGCGAGTTCGCCTACGGCACCTGGCTGCGGCAGGACAAGCTGGCCGCCCACTTCGGCACCAGCCGCCAGCCGATCCGCGAGGCGCTGCGGCGGCTCGAGGTGATCGGGATGGTCGAGGCGCTGCCCAACCGCGGCTCGCGCGTGACCGGCCCCGACCCGGCCTCGATCCGCGACGGCTACCTGATCCGGGCCGAGCTGGAGGGCCTGGCCGCCGGCCTCGCCGCCCAGCGGATCACCGGCGAGGAGCTGGCCGAGCTGGCCACCGCCGTCGCCGGCTTCCGGACCGAGATGGTCCGCGACTTCGAGAGCGGCGGCACGCTGCCCGAGGCCCGCAGCGCCTGGATCGCCGCCCACAACCGCTTCCACGAGCTGATCCTCGACGCCTCCCACAACGAGCGGCTGGCGCACATGGTCCGCACGCTCAACGTCTCGCTGCCGCGCAACGTCACGCTCGACGCGATCCGCGACCGTGGCGAGCTGGAGGAGGACGTCCGCCACCACGAGGCGATCCTGCAGGCGCTCCAGCTGCGCTCCGAGCAGCTGGCGACGCTGGCGATGCGCGAGCACATCCGCCGCAGCGGCGTCCTGATCGCCCGCTGGTTCTCGCAGCAGCGCGACCTCCACGGCAGCGGCCAGGGGGAGCGATGAGCGCCCCGCGCTTCCGGCTGGCGCACTGCTCGCTGGCCGTCCGCGACATCGACGTCGCGATCGGCTTCTACCGGGCCGCGTTCGGCGCCGAGCTGGCGTTCTCCGACCGCGACATGACCGACCTGATCCGGCCGACCGTCGGGCTGCCCGACGTCCGCTGCGACCTGGCCCAGCTGACCCTGCCCGGGACCCGCCAGCAGATCGAGCTGATCGCCTTCCGCGACGTCCCGCCGGGGCGCGAGGACGAGGCCCCGGTCCGCGTCGGCCACGGCCACGTCTGCTTCGAGGTCGACGACCTCGACGCCGCCCTGGCCCACGTCGGGGCGCTCGGCGCGGTCCCCGTCGGCGAGATCGTCGGCTTCCCGGAGGGCCGCGCGGTCTACGTCCGCGAGCCGGCCGGCAGCGTCATCGAACTCGAGGAGATCCCGCAGCCATGACCACCGTCACCCCGCTCGAGCGCTACCGCTGGATGGCGCGGATCCGGGAGTTCGAACTGGCGTGCATCGCGGGCGTGGCGACCGGCGAGGTCCACGGCGAGCTGCACACCGGGATCGGCCAGGAGGCGATCGCCGCCGGCATGGCCGGGGTCCTGCGGACCGACGACGCGCTCGTCTCGACCCACCGCAACCACGCCCACGGGCTGGTCAAGGGCACCGACCCGCGGGCGCTGCTGGCCGAGATCTACGAGCGCTCGACCGGGCTCTGCGGCGGCTACGGCGGCCACATGCATCCCTTCGACCCGGGCACCAACTTCTCCGCCACCGGGATCGTCGGCGCCTCGCTGCCGGTCGCCCTCGGCTACGCCTACGCGATGCGGCTGGAGGGGCGCGACGGGGTCGCGGTCGCGGTCACCGGCGACGCCGGCAGCAACCACGGCACCTTCCACGAGTGCATGACGATGGCCGCTGCCTGGGAGCTGCCGCTGCTGATCGTGGTCGAGAACAACAGCTACGGGATCAGCGTCTCGAGCGAGGACGTGATCCCGACCGCGACGATCGCCGAGCGCGCCGTCGCCTACGACTGCGTCGGCGAGACGATCGACGGCACCGACGCCGAGGTCGTCGCCGAGGCCTTCGCGCGGCTGGTGCAGGAGACCCGCCGCGACCCCGCGCCGTGCGTGCTGGAGGCGACCTGCTTCCGCTTCCAGGGCCACTACGAGGGCGACGCCCAGACCTACCGGACCAAGGACGAGCACGAGCGGATCCGCCGCGACGGCGACCCGCTGCTGATCGCCCGCGAGCGGCTAACCGCCGCCGGGACCGCCGACGCTGCCGCCCTCGACGCGATCGACGGCGAGGCCCACGCCGAGATGCAGGCGCTGCTGGCCAGCGTCCGCGAGGACCCGATGCCCGATCCCGCCCGCGCCCTCGACCACGTCTTCGCCGCATGAGCACGACCACCGACACCACGACCGCCCTCCGCAACCGCCCGACCTCGGCCTTCGTCGCCGAGGCGATCGGGCTCGAGATCGAGCGCGACGAGAAGGTCCTCGTGCTCGGCGAGGACGTCGGCCGGATGGGCGGCGTCTTCGGCTCGACCCGCGACCTCCAGAAGCGGTTCGGCGAGCAGCGCGTGCGCGACACCCCGATCGCCGAGATGGGCTTCACCGGGATGGGCGTCGGGCTGGCGATGGCCGGCTACCGGCCGCTGGTCGAGATCATGTTCGTCGACTTCGTCGGCGTCTGCCTGGAGCAGGTCTACAACGCCGCGGCCAAGAACCGCTACATGTCGGGCGGCAACGTCGCGATGCCGATGGTCTTCAAGACCGCCGGCGGGATCCTCGGCGCGGCCGCCCAGCACTCGCAGTGCCTGTGGGGGACGTTCGCCCACCTGCCGGGGCTGAAGGTCGTCGTGCCCTCGTGCCCCTACGACTACAAGGGCCTGATGGCGGCCAGCCTCGAGTCGGACGACCCGGTCGTCTACATCGAGCACAAGAGCCTGCTGGTGCGCCGCGCCGACCAGTTCCGCCACGGCGCCGCGGTCCCGGAGGAGCGCTACGTGGTGCCGCTCGGCCAGGCCGCGACCGTCCGCGAGGGCGACGACCTGACGATCGCCACCCTCGGGCTCTCGGTCACCAGCGCGCTGGAGGCGGCCGAGGCGCTGGCCGCCGACGGGATCCAGGCCGAGGTCGTCGACCTCCGCTCGGTGGTCCCGCTCGACGTCGAGACGGTCGCCGCGTCGGCCGCCCGCACCGGCCGGCTGCTGGTGGTCGACGAGGACTACCGCAGCTTCGGCCTCTCCGCCGAGCTGCTGACGCGGGTGATCGAGCAGGTCGGCCTCTCCGGGCTGCGGGCCTTCGACCGGCTGGCCGTCCCCGACGTGCCGATCCCGGCCGCGCTGACCCTGGAGCAGGCGGTGCTGCCGACGACCGACGCGATCCGGACCGCCGCGGCGAAGCTGGTCGGCGCGTGAGCGGGCTGCTGGAACCGGGCTTCCGGGCCGCCGTCGTCGGCGCCGCGGGCGCGCTCGGCGCCGCCACCGCGCAGGCCTTCGCGGCCGCCGGGGCGACCGTCCTCGCCTACGACCTCGACGGTGCCGCCGCGGCCGGGCTGGTCGCGGAGCTGCCGGGGGAGGGCCACCTCGCCGCCGCGCTCGACGCCGGCGACCGCGAGGCCGTCGCCCGCGCGGCGACCGCCGCCGGGCCGGTCGACGCGGTCGTCTACGCCGCCGGCCTCGCCCCGACCTTCGAGATCCTCGACTTCGACTGGGCCGGCTACGAGCGGACGATGGCGGTCAACCTGACCGGCGCGCTGCACGTCGCCCAGGCGTTCGCACGGGCGATGGTTGAGGCGGCCCGGCCGGGCTCGTTCGTCTTCCTCTCCTCGACCGCCGGCAAGCGTGGCGAGGCCGGCGCCGCCGCCTACTGCGCGTCGAAGTTCGCGCTCCAGGGCGTGGTCGAGTCGTTCGCGGCCGAGGTCGGCCGCCACGGGATCCGGGTCAACGCGATCTGCCCCGGCAACGTCGACACGCCGATGCTGCAGCGGGTCGCCGCGGCCCAGGCCGCCCGCGACGGCGCCGACGCCGCCGCCGTGCTGGCCGGCTACGCCGGCGAGACCGCGCTCGGCCGGCTGGTCGCCGCGCCCGAGGTCGGCCGGACCGCGGTCTGGCTGGCGTCGCCCCTCGCCTCGGGGGTCACCGGGGAGTCCGTCAACGTCGATGCAGGAGCCCTGACCGGATGACCACCGCCGTCGCGATCGAGACCGTCGTCCGCGACCTCCAACAGCTGGTCCGGATCGACTCCCAGAGCCCGGGACCGCAGGAGGCCGAGGTGATCGCCTGGCTGGCGCAGCGGCTCGACCGGCCGGGGATCCGGACCCGTCGCCAGCCGGTGCCCGGCGGCGGCGAGAACCTGGTCTTCACCGTCCCCGGGACCGGCGACGCGCCGCGGCTGGTGCTCTCGGCCCACATGGACACCGTCCCGGTCGGCGACCACTGGACGGTCGACCCGCTCGGCGGCGAGCTGCGCGACGGGGCGATCTGGGGCCGCGGCTCGTGCGACATGAAGGCCGGCCTGGCCGTCGCCGTCGCGACCCTCGAGGCGTTCGCCGACGGCCCCGCGCCGCCCGGCGACCTGGTCCTGGCGGCGACGGTCGACGAGGAGGGCCCGTCGATGCGCGGCGTCCACGCGCTCGTCGCCGACGGCCTGGTCGGCGGCGACGACCAGGTGCTGGCGCTCGAGCCGACCGGCCTGCGGCTGCGGATCGCCCAGGTCGGGCTGCGCTGGCTGGAGCTGGTCGTCCACGGCCGGATGTCGCACGCCGGCCGCGCCCACCGCGACGGGATCGACGCCAACCACCTGGCGGCGCTGATCGTCTGCGAGCTGAAGGAGCGGGTCGGCGGCCTGGCCGGCGAGCACCCGCTGCTGGGGCCGCCGCGCTGCACCGCCGGCGTGGTCCACGGCGGCGTCGCCACCAACGTGATCCCCGGATCCTGCCGGGTCGAGCTGGACGTCCGCGTGGTGCCGCCGGCGGCCCCCGAGGACGCGACCGCGCTGGTCCGCGAGATCGCCGACGGCGTGATCGCCCGCTTCCCGGGCAGCCGCTACGAGCTGCGCGGGCTCGGCGTCGGCCGGCCGCCGGTGGTGGCCGACGACGCCAGCCCGATCGTCCAGGGCCTGCGGGCGGCGTGGGAGGAGGTCCACGACGGCGCGCGGCTGCCGCAGGGCGGCGAGGACGGCCACGAGGCCTACACCGACGCGTCGATGATCGCCGCCCTGACCGGCTCGCGCAGCTCGACCGTCTGGGGTCCGGGGCTGCCGAAGCACGCCCATGTCGCCGACGAGCACGTGACCGTCGAGCAGCTGGAGACCGCGGTCCGCGTGCTCGAGCGGCTGGTGGCGGCCTGGGGCACCCCGATCAGCGGCCGCACCCCCGAGCAGGAGGACCGCCCGTGAGCACGATCACCCCGGCCACCGTCGAGGTCCCGATGCCGCGCCTCTCCGAGGCGATGGAGGAGGGCACCGTGCTGCAGTGGCTGAAGGAGGAGGGCGAGGCCGTCGCCCGCGGCGACGAGCTGGTCGAGATCGAGATCGACAAGGCGACGCTGATCCACGAGGCCGAGGCCGACGGGGTCCTGCGGATCGTCGCCGAGGCGGGGGAGACCCTGCCGGTCGGCGCGACGATCGCGCGGCTGGAGGCCGGCGAGGGCGGGTCCGCGTCGGCGCCTGCGCCCGCGGCCGCGGCGGCGGACGCGGTCGCCGCCCCCGTCGCGCCGGTGACGGCGACCGGCGTCGCGACCCCGCCCGGCGACCCGGCCGTGCCGGCGTCGCCGCTG